>JAAYTY010000073.1 GCA_012523605.1 Candidatus Fermentibacterota bacterium | reverse complement strand
CGGCGGAGAGGATCACCGGCTTGCCGAGATCGTTCGCCAGCCTGGAGGCGGCGATTCCGACCACCCCCCTGTGCCATCTCCTGCTCGCGAGGAAGACTATCGGCGAGTCCGGCTCGGCCGCGGCCATGGCCGTGGCCTCCTCCGACACCATTCGATCCAGATCGCGCCTGTGGGCGTTGAGAACGTCAATCCTCCCGCATATCGCCCGGGTCTCGGCGGGATCGGAACTCACAAGCAGCCTGACGGCGTCCAGCGGATCGCCGACCCTGCCTGCGGCGTTGAGCCTCGGGCCGATCCTGAAGGCCACGTCCGCGGCGGACAGCGGCCCGGGCGGAAGGCCCGAAGCGGAGGCAAGGGCCGTGAGCCCCGGCACCGCGCCTTCCGCGAGAGCTTCGAGACCGCACCTGGCGATGACCCTGTTGTCCCCGGTGAGCGGCACTACGTCGCAGATGGTTCCCACGCAAGCCAGAGCGAGGGCGGCAGGAGCGATGTCCTTCGATCCGGACGCTTCTGCGAGGCCGAGAGCGAGCTGCAGGGCCAGGCCGGAGCCGCTGAGGACGGACCAGGGCTCCTGCACTCCGTGCAGCCTGGGATCCACGATAACCGAGGCCGGCGGAACCGGGCCGGCCGGATCGTGATGGTCGGTGACCACGACTCTCACGCCGCAGGTCTCGAGCGCCGCTATCTCTTCGCGGGCCGATATGCCGCAGTCCACAGTGAGGAGCATGCCGGCCCCCTGCGCCCTGCAGACGCCGGGAGCGCTCCTGCCGAGGCCGTATCCGTCGGACAGGCGGTTGGGTATGTGAACCAGGGATTCGCCGCCGGCGGCCCTGACGGCGAGCGCCGCACAGGCCGCCGCGGTCAGGCCGTCGGCGTCGTAGTCGCCCCACACCAGCACCAGCCTGGAGGACGCAACCGCTTCGAGAACGGCTTCGACTGCATTCTCCATTCCGGGTACCGCGTTCCAGGGGGAAATGTCGGACACCGAGGGGTGCAGAAACCTCTCGAAGTCGGAAGGGGCGAATCCCCTTCTGCGGAGGAGGCCGGCCACGGGCCTCGACAGTCCCGGCACAGCCGGCTCGTCCGGCGATTCGGACGGCCTTACTGCCGGCCTCGCCAGCCATCTCTTTCTCAAGACACCTCCGGAGAGGCGGCGGGGCCGGGCTGTAAGCCGGGTTCTGTACTCCGCTCCCGATGGAACGGAGCGGCGGCCATCCATCTAGGATCCGGGTCACCCCGGACCTCCAGCGGCCGACCCGGAGGTGTGGGGGAGCGGGCAACCCCCCGTTCCTCTCGGAACTCCCTCCCTATTTGGCCTTGCACCGGGCGAGGTTTGCCTTGCGACCGCGGTTGCCCGCGGCCCGGTGGGCTCTTACCCCACCTTTTCACCCTTGCCGTCCCGCAGGGGGCGGCGGTGTCCTTTCTGTGGCACTTTCTCACCGTCACCGGTGCCGGGAATTGCCCGGCGCCCTGCCCTTCGGTGCCCGGACTTTCCTCCCTCTCGCGAGGGCGGCCGCCCGCCCGGCCCTGCCGTCTCCATCATCATACAACCTGCGTCCCGTTCTGCGGTTCCCCGCCGGAGACTACGAATCTGCCGCAGATCGGACAGTTGTACATCGTTCCCGCCTCGATCTCGACAGCGTGCTGGGGGGGTACGTGGGTCAGACAGCCTCCGCAGGCACATCTCGTGAGCTGGACGACCGCGTTGGGCTTTCCCGAGGCCCGGAGCTGTTCGTACTTCCTGAGCAGCCTGATGTTGATGTCCGGGACAAGCGCAGCCCTGCGGCTCTCGATGTCGCGCAGGGCCCTTTCGAGATCCTCGGCCCTCTGTTCGAGAAGCTGCTTCTTTCTCTGCACCCTTTCCATGCTCCGGTCGAGCTTCCTCTTAGCCGCCTCCAGGCCCGCCTTCTCCTCGTCCTCGGCATACATCAGCTCGATCACCCTCACGTCGATCGCATCGATTGCCTGTCTGACGAACTCGATCTGTGCCGTCATGGCCCTGTACTCTTCGTTGGTTTTCAGACTGCTCTGACGGGTTCTGTAATCCGCCATCCTCGCAGTGGCTTCGGACCGCTCTTTCTCGCAGGCAACCTGGCCCTCCCTGATCTCCGCCAGCTTCTTCTCGGCGCCGGCGTACTCCTCCCTGGCCGAGACCAGTTCCTTGTCGGCGATCGCCATCTCGCCTGGAATGCGCTCGAGATCGCTTCTCGTCCTGTCCATCTCGCTGTCCAGCATCTGGAGCGCGAAGAGCAGCCTCAGCCCGCCTGCGTTGCCGCCGGGGCTCTCCTCACCGGTCTTCAATGGGTGCTCCATCGTCCTCCTCGGGCTCGAATGAAAAGCGGGGCGCGCCTTGAGGCGCACCCCGCGGGCAGATCCGGATTTCCGCCCGGGGTCAACTCTGCCCCGGCGGCGCACTGGACGCCCCTGCTTGGTGGTGGGCGGGACAGGATTCGAACCTGCGACCCCAAACGTGTGAAGCTTGTGCTCTAGCCAGCTGAGCTACCCGCCCCTCGATTCTGGTGGGCCCACCTGGACTCGAACCAGGGACCGACCGGTTATGAGCCGGTGGCTCTAGCCAACTGAGCTATGGGCCCGTTGAAACGGCATAGTATGGGAGACACGGAGGAGTTGTCAAGAAGGAACGTTCGTTGACCTTGCCCGTCCGGGCCGGCTACATTCGCATCGGGCCGGAGTGGCGGAACGGCAGACGCGGCGGACTCAAAATCCGCTGTCCACCAGGGCGTGAGGGTTCGAATCCCTCCTCAGGCACCACGCTCGTTTCTGCGTTCGCAGAAACGAGCGACCCGACAGCACATTCGCTCCGCGAATGTGCGAAAGGGTCGAAGACGAATCCTTCGATTTCCGGCTCTGCGTTCGCAGAAACGAGGCACCCGGCAGTTGTTTCGGCCTCCGAAACAACGAGAGGGTGAAGACGATCGCTTCGACATCCGGCTCTGCGCCAGCAGAAACGAGGCACCCGGCAGTTGTTTCGGCCTCCGAAACAACGAGAGGGCTGAATCACCTTGCCAGGCTCTGCCGGAATGAGAATGGCACCAAGAGCTTCCGGAACACGCGGTCTTCGCGGCGGGATGGGTTTCCGGCTTCCCCGTGCCCTGCGTCAGGCTGCTTTTACGGCCGCTTTACCTGCCTCTTGCGAGCAGCCTGGAAACCGCATCGGCGAGATCGTTGATCGAGAGAGGCTTCTGAACAATCGCCATCGGGCCGGGGGCGTATCCGTCGGGCGGAGCCTGTCCGGGCTCGTGTGGAAGCACGAAGGGCACGCCGGGGAGCACTCCCGAAACCATCGTGAGCTCGTCATGGGTGGTCGAGGGATGGTCGGCGATGACCAGCACCGGCCGCTTCCGGGCTGCGGATACGACGCCGAGCACCTCGGTCATCGACGCTCCGGACACCACGTCGAAACCGAGCATGGCGAGCATTCCGGCGTCCGCCTCCCGCGCAGCCTCCTCAGGTTCCACCAGCATGACAACGGGCTTCCCAGTGAAGGTCTGGGGCTGGCGGGCTTCCGCCTCGCCGTGACCGGGAACTGACTCCTGCCTCGAGGACCTGCCCTTCACGACGGACTCCAGTTGCGAGTCGAGCAGAACGCTGATGACTATGCGCCTGCCGCCGGCGTCGGCATGTGTCGAGAAGAGCCGGCACGAGACCCGGGCTCCGGCCGTGTCCTTCACCATCGCCACTGAGGCGCGAGGGCTGGACCTGCTGCCGGACGAGTAGTCGATGACCAGGTCCACTCCGGCGTCGGTGGGGGTCTTCCCCAGGATGTCCTGTCGCTTCACTCCGAACAGCGCCAGTGCCGCGTCGTTCAATTCCAGGAACCTGCCGGAGGACGCCTCCGTGATCATCACCGGAAGAGGCAGGCTGCGCAGGATGGTGTTCTGCCCCTCGATGTCCGGCTCGAAGGCGAGCCCCGCTCCGCCGTCTCCGGTCGGTGCAGTACCGGTCTCAGGATTGTCGGATGCCCTGTTCACAGCTCACCTCCATCTCTCGCGGCGCCGGCTCCCCGGCATTCCGGCCAGAACCAGCCCGGCGACGAATCCCCCTATGTGCGCATACCACGCTATATCGCCTCCCGAACCCGAGCTGACAACCTGCAGGAGGAACCATACGCCGAGGAACACCGCCGCGGGTATCCGTACGAACTGGATGTACAGGAAGAACGGAACCAGGGTGATGACCCTGGCTCCCGGGAACAGCCTCATGTAGGCTCCCATGACCCCCGAGATCGCTCCGGAGGCACCGATCATCGGAACGGGCGACGACGGATCCGAGGCGATGTGGACGGCCGAGGAGCAGAGCCCGCACACGAGATAGAAGAGCAGGAAGCGGACTCGTCCCATCCGGTCCTCGACATTGTCGCCGAAGATCCACAGGAACCACATGTTGCCCGCAAGGTGCATCAGCCCGCCGTGAAGGAACATGCACGTGACGAGGGTGAGCAGGGGCGGCACATCCTGCCGCGGTGCAGCCGTCTTTCCGACGCCTGCGTGCCATGCCGGCGGTCTCGAGTCCGGAGTCTCCTCCAGCCCAAGCCCGGCGGTCACCAGGCGGGGCACTGCCCCGAAACCCTCCACCGCCCGCTCGAGCCCCCCCGTCGCCGAGAGCAGGAAGACCGCGATGTTGACGGCTATGAGAAGCCTCGTGACGACGGGGGCGCGGCTCACGGGGTTCTCATCCCTTATCGGGATCATCTTCCACGCCTCCCTCCCGCCCCTGCGCAACCAGATTCCTCAGCATCACGGATACCGCTTCCGAGGCAGCCATCCTCATCTCCACGCGGGGGTGCCTCAGAAGTTTCCTCAGCCATCCGGGCCTCGCGCTCCCGGACCGGGCGACCGTCCTGAGGATGGATGCCGCGGCCGATGTCGGGACCGGCCCCCCCGACATGATGCGTCCGGCGAATCGCGCGACCTCGGCCTCCCGGAGATCCACCCTCCTGGCCTCTATCAGCTCGGCCAGGATCTCGAGGCTCCTCCCGCCCAGAGTGCAGAGCCAGTCTCCGATCCTGGAACGGAGAAGGCGGCCGGGGCGGCCGGGGATGCGCGACAGGCAGGATAGCGCGGGTTCGACGCAGCCTCCGGAATCCACCACGGCCGCACACGCCTCCTCCAGCGGTTCTATCGAGGCGTCGGCGATCGTCACGGGATCCACGGAGTCCAGGGCGGCGCAGGCAAGGGGCTCCAGCCGACCGGCGTGCGAGGCCAGTTCCAGGACGGGGGCCTCGCCGCCCGAAGAGGCAAGAGCCTTCCAGAACCATGGATCGCGCCTCATCGCAGGAGTGGAGGACGCGAGGAGCGCGTCACCGGCCTCCCTCGATCCCAGCCGTGCAAGGCCCTCCATGGCGGCGGACGCCTCTCTCTCCCTGTCGAGCCCGGTCCTTCCACCGGCCCCCGCCGAAACAGCTTCCAGGAGCCTTTCCGCAGCGCCTTCGGCCCTGACCGCCCCGAGGCCCTTCAGGGCGGCCCTCCTGACCCATGTGCTCCTGTCGCGTACCGCCCTGTGGAGGAGAGGCCCGGCACCGGCCCCCAGCGCCTGGGGCAGCGCCTCGACAGCCATGGTGCGCACATGGGGGCTGGAATCCATGAGCGATTCCATCAGAGCCCCCGCCCCTCCTGGCCCCGCTATCCTTCCCAGAGCCGCAGCCGCGCTCTTGCGTATTCCGGGGGCAAGCGACCTGTCGTCGAGGATCCTACGTACCGGGGTCTCCATGGACGGGTCCCTCGAGACGCCGCAGGCCTCGATGAACGCCTTCACGTCGTCCTCGGAGAGGAGCCCCGATTCCAGCGAGCGCGCGGCCCAGCGGGGAATGTCCTCCAGGGTGGGTGCGGCCTCCCAGGGGCGTGCGGGGGGCGAATGGCCCTTCAGTCGCTTCTTCTCCTCCCCCGCCCTTCCCGCCAGCTCGACGGCGTCCCGGCAGCCGGAACCCGTCACGGTGACACAGCAGGTATCGAGGAAGCCGAACGATCTGTATACGCCGTCCCTGTCGAGCGCCTCGATCCCCCCGGCCATCCTGTCCCGCTCGCCGTACAGCGAGATCACCTCCCGGCGGAACCTCGCCCTCGCCTCCTCGAGACCCGATGCGAACCTCTCTCCGGAGCCAACGGCCACGAAATCGTCACCCCCGACGTGCCCCACGAAGAAGCCGGGGAGGCAAGAGGAGAGGCACATGGCGAGAAGGCGTATCGCGGCATCGCCCGCCTCGAAGCCGCAGTAGTCGTTGAATGGCTTGAAATCCGCGATGTCGATGTAGGCCGCCGTCCCGGGTCCGGAGACCACCTCTCTCTCCAGCACGGAGGCGATTTCGGCGTTTCCAGGAAGTCCCGTAAGGGGGCTGGCCCTTCGGGACGACTCCATTCTCGAGGCCAGCTTCGAGGCCATTCCGAGTGCGGTTTCCACCGGGGTGCCGGGAGGAACCAGGCCCCATGCGCCGGATTCCATCCAGAGCGCGGCGGTTGAGCCTTCGGAATACACTATCCATGGAATGTCGCCCGCAAGGAGCCTCCTGCGGTCTTCCCCGAGATCGTCCGGCGAGCCGAAACCCTCCAGCACCAGGGCCTCGGGGCTCACCGGCGGGGATTCCCCGGGATCGTCAGGCCTGATCAGCGCAGGACGGTCCGATCTCCGCGACACCGTTCCTCCATGTCAGAGCACCTGTGAAGGGCTTCATTTCCGCAGTTCTCGGTCCGAGGATGGCCTCGACTATGCAGTCGGTGTCTATCAGGCCCTCGGGCTGGCCGTCGGGCCCGAGCACCACGCCTGCATGGGCGCCGGCGCGCTTCAGCTCGTAGAGGACGCTTCCGAGGACAGCTTTCCTGTCGAAATAGGGAAGACCCTCGGTCAGCGTTGCGAGATCCTTCCCCGCAGGAGCCCTG
>JAAYTY010000072.1 GCA_012523605.1 Candidatus Fermentibacterota bacterium | reverse complement strand
GCGGCGCCCCCGCCGAGCGCGAGGCCGACTACCGGCCGGCTTGCGCTACCGCCTGCCACCCGGGGCTCCCCGTCAGGTCTCCGGGGTCTGCTGCTGCCAGGAGACGCTCGTTGTGCCGCCGATTCCGCGGAGCCTGCGAACCACCTCGCAGCCGTCCTGGTGTCTCTTCATCCTGAGGTGGAACACCAGGCGGACCCCTCCTTCGACGGGGATCTCGACCTCTGTGTCCTGCACCCGTATCCCGAGGCCGGTCAGCAACCCGGCGCACTCGGTTCGAAGAACCCCCGGATCGGAGGATGAAGAGACGACGACGAGGTCCCGGTACGTGACCCTCGGCAGACGCTCCTCCGCGAAGCCCAGGAAGACCAGGACCGCCAGCGCGACCAGGGTGGCCGCGGAAGCCTCGACGATCATCCCGGTTCCGCAGGCGATTCCGGCCCCCGCCGCGAACCAGATGCACGCGGCGGTGGTGAGGCCCCGCACCAGGTCCTTGGTCCTGATTATCGCGCCGGTCCCGAGGAAGCCGATGCCCGTGACGACTCCCGCGGCGATTCTGCTGGCGTCGAATCTGGTCGCGGCTCCGACGGCTGCGGCCACCTCGATGCCTGAGATGGTCATCAAAGCCGCACCGACGCTGACCAGTATGTGAGTTCTCAGCCCCGCAGGCCTTCCGTGAAGCTGGCGCTCGAGCCCGATCGCCCCCCCCGTGAGGAGGGCGGCGATTATTCTGGGAATCCAGCTCTCAGGCCCCATCGGAAACGCCTCCACCCCCGCCGGCGAGGGCTTCGTGCAGCCTCGCGATCTCGGAAGCCACCGCCTCCGGGAAATAAGGCTTCCTGAGGAACCCCGTGCCGGGGTGCAGAGCCGGATCGTCGAGCTCCGGCGGCATCTCGAATCCGCTCGTGAGGAGAACCGCCATTTCGGGCCACCTTTCTCTGCATATTCGGGCGACCTCGATGGAGGGGGTTCCGAAAGTTCCGAGGTCGAGCAGGAGGGCGTCGAACCTCTCTTGGTCGAGAATGGCGAGCGCCTCGTCCCCGGAGGAGGCCTCGGCGGTCCTGAAGCCGAAGTGGTCGAGGATCTGCCGCGTGGTCTCCCTCACTATGACCTCCTCCTCGGCGATCAGGACCGAGATGCCCTCCCCGGACACGGCGGCCTGAACAGGCTGCTGCTTCTTCCGGGGGCGCTCGGCCGCCGGGAGGAGAATCGAGACCGTAGTTCCGCGATCGTCGCCCGTTATCGAGAGGCAGCCCTTCAGCGCGCGTATCGCCTGATGCACGGCTGCCATGCCGGCGCCCCAGGCCTTCTCTATCACTATGGAATCCGTCTCGGACCCGGTGACGAGATCTTCCAGCCCGTGCGGCATCGCGGTGTTGTCCGAAACCGAGAAGCAGACGCAGTGGACACCCGCGACGTTCCTGCAAGTCCTGGCGAACCTCGAATCCAGCCCGGGGTCGGGCACGTCCTCGACCTCGAACCGTATCCGGCCAGTGCCCTGCAGGGAACTGCTGGATCTCAGCGCGAGGTTGTAGAGCATCTGCCTCAGCAGGGCTCTGTCGGCGATCACGAGAGGCAGGTTCTTCCCCAGGCCGACATCGAAGGATATGGTCCTCGGCAGGACGCTCCTGAGCGCTTCCGCGGCCTCCTCGATCTCGCCGGCGGGATCCAGCGGCCGGGACGCCCCCTCGGTCACGCTCGCGCTGTGCATAAGCTCGTCCGAGATGGCGGCGGCTCGCTCGGCGGCCGCCAGGACCGCCTGGTACCTCTCCCGGTCGGAACCGGCGGTCTCGTGCAGGGCCTCGCCCAGCGACGCGATGCCGATTATCCCGGACAGCAGGTTGTTGAGGTCGTGTGAGAAGCCCCTGACCATGGTGGCCAGCACGGCGTAGCTGTTGACCGCCATCTCCCTCTCCAGGAGCCGCTCCCGGTCCGACCTGAAGTTCTCGAGTTCCGTAACGTCCTCGAGGACAGCGAGGATCCTCTCCCGTCCGCCGGCATCCCGGAGCCTGTTGAATGCGATCCTGGCGTGGAGAATGCGCCCGGTCGAGTGAAGGAGCCTGTACGTCCCTCCCTTCGTCCCCGGCGAAGTGTCTGCGGAGGGCGCCTCGCCCCCGAGGGTTCCGAAGCAGCCGGCCGACCAGAAAGGCTCGCCCCGGAAGTCCTCCGGCCGCTCGTCGAGAAGCTCCGCCGCGGCGGGAGTCATCTCCAGCACGGTGCCCTCGGGCGAGAGCAGGACGAGCGCGCCGCCATTTCCGTCCTTCTCGAGAATCAGCCCTTCCGGGGAGGATGCGGCGGAAGATCTTTCGCAGGGGGCTGACGCGGAAGTCGGAATCGAAGCCCAGCCCTCGGGCGGGCTCTCGAAGCTACCGAGTTCCCGCATGCGTTTCGAATTCGAGGCCTGGAGGATGAAGAAGGCCGGTATGACGACGAGGACTCCGATCAGAAACAGCCCGGTCAGGGCGGCCCCCTGCAGCTTATCGAGGAGATCGAGGGCCGGAGGAATCCGCATCACGACCGTCGCCACTATGCCGTCCCCGATCGAGGCCGCCGCCCTCACATGCCTGGTGCGGTCCTCCACTTCGAGCAGAGAGGCCGTGCCAGATCCCGAAGCGGCCGTCTCGACCAGGGGTTCCGACAGAATGCCGGGCGGCAGCCGTTCTCCGGGGACGGCCGGCACGAATACGAGAGCCTCGTCGAGATCCAGCACATCCGCGAACTCGCGCCTTGGCTGGAGCACCAGCCCTCCTTCAGGGGCGTGAGTCCTTGTGAGAAAGATCGAGGAGGGGTTCCTTTCGGCGGCGCGGGCGAGGAAGAGAGCGGTCCTCTCAGCCTGGAATGCGGCTATACCGGCGGCCTTCTCCCTCGTGACGCCGAGCTCTATCATCGAAAGGGCCAGTACGAACCCGGTCACGCCGAGGGCGGCGAGGTACGGAAGCACAGCCCTCGCTCCCGGGAAGCCGGGGAAAAGCCTCATCTTCGCCAACTGAACCTCCCGAAGTCCGCTTGCAGGAGCATACACACGAGATGATTCCGAATCAACAACCTGTTTATTACGGGATAAGTGAGTAGCATAATTGACATCGATGCGGTTTCATCGGATATTACTTCACAAGGGGTTGCTTTCAGGGGGATGCGGTGCCGCATGCACCGCCGGTAAAGGAGTGAGATGACTGCATTCGATCCGGTAGAGGAGACCAGGAGGCATCTCAGGCAGGCCGGGCGCAGCCCGAAAACCGCCAACAGCTACCTGTCGCACATCAGGAGGCTGGCCGGCAGGTTCGGCGAAAAGGTGACGAACCTCTCCGGCGACGACCTTCGCCGCTACCTCGAGGAACTCGTAGAGGAGAACAAGTCACTCTCGTACATCAACCAGGCGCAGAGCGCCATCCGCTTCTTCTTCACCAAGGTCGCGAACAAGCCCAATCCCCTGCCCGGACCGGGGGTCGCCACCAAGAAGGTGCCGCTCCACGGAATCTTCACCCGGGAGGAGATCAAGGCCATTCTCAGCCATGTCCAGGATCTCAAGTACAGGCTCGCCCTGATGCTGGTGTACTCCTCGGGGCTGAGGGTCGGCGAGACGGCCTTCCTCAGGCGCAAGAACGTCGATACCGAGAAGATGGTCATCCATGTCAACGACAGGTCGGGCAAACAGATCAGGGATACGATACTCTCGCGCACGGCCGCAGGGATGATCCGGGACTATCTCAACCTCCGTTCGGACGATTCGACGTATCTCTTCCCGGGCAGGGGCAGGTCCTCCTACGTCTCCGCAAGGACCATACAGCGAGCCTTCACGGAGGCTCTGGTCGCCTCGGGCATAGACAGGCATTCGACTCTGGGATGGTTGAGGCACAGCTTCGCCGTACACCTCCTCGAAGACGGCGTGGACAGGAAGATGGTCCAGCAGCTTCTCGGAATCGCCACCCCCTCGATGATCACACCCTACATGAAGCTCGCTAGGAACAGGGATCCCCTGCGGGTCCAGAGTCCGCTCGACCGCTTCTTCCCCTGAGCGCGGGCCGGATAGACGGGAGGACGATGCCATGAGGTATTGCGCGGTCCTGGCAGTGGTCCTTGCGCTGTCACGGGCGGGCGCCGGAGTCGTCGAGTATCTCTCGGGCGCCGAACTGCAGTGCGAGAACTCCGGGCAGGTGGCGGCTTCCCTGCGCTTCATCCTCGAATCCGACGAGAGCGAGATCAGGACGCACATGTTCCCCGACTACAGGGGAATCCCCTGCTGGACGCTGGGCGAGTTCCTCGGGCGCCGCTTCGTGCCGGCCGAGCCCGGAACGACATTCGGGGCGGACCCGGCGGCAGAGATCGTAAAGCCGGCCGCCCGGCGACTGGTCAGGGAGTTCTACGTCAGGCTCGCCTCCGGGCTGGAGAGCGCTCCGATCCGCTAGAACGCCGTCGGCGGGGTTCGACGGGGGCGGCCGGAACACGGCCGAAAGCGCTCCGCAAGCCATCCTCCTGCTTCACCGCGAGGGCCGGAAGAACCGCGAAGCTGTCTCTGCGGACTCATCGAGGCGGCCCGCCCCCGAGCAGGAGCTTCGCCCTCCCGTAATCCGGCATGACGCTTTCGAGAAGGCTCCAGAAGTTCCTTCCGTGACCCCTCACGCGGAGGTGGCACACTTCGTGCGCCACGGTGTACTCCAGCGCCTCGGCGGGAAGGAACGCGAGATGCCAGTTGACCGTTATCACGCCGGTCGAGCCACAGCTTCCCCAGAGGGTTCTCATCTCCCTCACCCGGACGCGCGGCGCAGGCAGGCCCAGAATGCCCGCATACCGTTCCGCAAGGCTTCCGGCCTCCGATGCCAGTGTGTCCCTCATCCAGCTTCTCAGGGCGGCAGAGACGTCTTCCGGAGTAGAGTCCGGCGGTGACAGGACAGCGAAAACTCCGTCGAACCGGACTTCGGGGTTTCCTTCTTCGACGGGTTCGATGACGAGCTCCCTCTGAAGCCCGCGCCACGGCACGAGCGACCATGTCCGGAGCCCGGCGGGCCATGGCGGAGGCTCGGCGCCAGCCCGCCGTCCGCGGTCGTCCAGCATGCGCAGAACCCAGCCCGCCTTCTGCGAGAGGAACCGCAGAGCGGAGTCCTTGCTGCATCGCCGTGGGACGACGAGTTCCACCTCGCCGGAACGAAGGATACGGATGCTCACCCTTCGGGCCCTGCCGCTGCTCCTGATGGCGAAGGAGAAACGGCGTCCGCCGTGGACCATCTCGGGCATGAGCTTCCTATCCCGCCGCCGGCCTCCGCAGCCGGGATGAGGCTGCGCCGTCCTCCCGCTCCCGTCGGGCGCGGGCCCGCGGAGCGATCAGCACGGGCGGCAGTGTTCCCTGAGATCTCTGGGGGTGTTCAGATTCACGAGGGATCCGAGTCCCGGATCTATCTCCCGCATCTCCTCCTCCGACACCGTCCGCACCCTGACGGAGCCGTAGAAGTCGGTCGTCTTCAAATGCCCCCTGTCGAGATGGTCGGCGATTGCGCCGATGCAGGAGCGGGTGTAAACGGCCAGGAGCGGCTCGTAGAATCCTCCTGCCATGGGGACGGTGACGTCGGCCCCTCCGGCCGACTTCTCGAGGAGCAGACGGGCCGTCTCCCGTGTCACGAACGGCATGTCGCAGGCTATCACGAAGACCTTCTCGACGGGGGAGGCCTGAAGGCCGGCCAGTATTCCGGCCAGAGGGCATCTCCTGGTTCCGGAGTCGAGCACCTGCAGAAGCCCGGGGCGGCTCACGCCGAAATCCCTCGCGGCGATCATTCTTGTGCCGAAGAGGGGGCCGATTCCATCCAGGATCACGTCCACCGTAGTGGCGCCGGAGATTCTGATCGTGTGCTTGGGGATGCCCATCCTACGGGAGTCGCCTCCGGCAAGGATGAGGAGGGAGGCTTCAGGGAGGGTCACAGGCCGAGCCTCCAGGGATGGGAATAGACGTTCATCCTCTCCCCTCTTACGAAACCGCACAGGCAGATGTTCAGTCTCTCAGCTTCGTCCGCGGCCTGCGCCGTGGGGGCAGACACCGCGGCCATGATGGGGATGCCAGCCCTGGCCGCTCCGATGACGAAACACGCGGGAACCCGCGACGAGAGCAGAAGAGTGGAGGAGCACCCGGGGAATCCCTTCGACCAGGCCTCTCCCAGCGCCTTCGCCAGAGCGGCCGTGCGGCTGATGTCCTCGAAGTGGCACCGGATCAGGCCGCTCTCGCCGAGGGCGGCGAAGTGGGTGGCCCCGGTCGAGGCGTGAGTGACGGCCAGCTCCGCCGCCTTTCGCATGAGATCGAAAACCGCGGCCGGATCGGAACGGAATCCGGACTCCACCCGTCCCGGTTCGATCGCGGACGGTCGCCGCCCTTCAAGACGGAATCCCACGCAGGATTCCGAGACATCCGCTTCCGGCGCCGGACTCCCCGGAGCGGCTGCGCCTTCCAGAAGCAGAAGCCCCAGGCCCAGAGCCGCTTCGTCTCCGGGACTGCACGTCTCCTCCGCTAAGGTATCCCCGTTCACGACGACCCTGCACGAGGACTGGCCGGCGAGAGTGTCGATCCGGGCTTCTACCCCCCGGGGGGTTATCCCCAGGATGCTTCTCTGGAGGGTTTCCACCGACATTGCGGGAGTCCCCCGCCGGGGGGGGCGGAACCCCCGCGGCCGGGGGTTCCGCCTTCCCGCGGGCTAGTCCTTCCTTCCCTTCAGGAGAACCAGGTAGTAGAAGGTGGCGACGAAGAATGCTCCGCCCACGATGTTTCCCAGAGTCACCGGGATCAGGTTGCGGATCAGCCCGGCCATGTTGAGGGAAGTCACATCCAGACCCGAGGCGAACGGCGCCCCGGTGTTCATCAAGGCAACCGGGATGAAGTACATGTTGGCGACGCTGT
>JAAYTY010000071.1 GCA_012523605.1 Candidatus Fermentibacterota bacterium | reverse complement strand
TTCACTGGAAGCTGGATCAAGCAGACGGTGGACGACACCGCGACCGATCCCTTCTGGCTCATCTTCGAGAATCTCGACGCCGATCCCAATCTGGAGATCGCGGCCGCGCTGGCCTCCCGGGTGTCGATCTACGACTACTCCGATACGCTCCCCGGCTGGATCGAGACCGTGGTCGACAACCAGGTGTCGGGCGCCTGGTCGGTCGCCTCGGCCGACCTCGACAGCGACGGCGACAAGGATCTGGCGGCCATGGCCTGGTACTCGGCGGATCTTATCATGTACGAGCACGACGGCAGCAACTGGATCCGCAACATGATCGACGACAATGCCAGCGGCGGGACGTCAGTGATCGTCGCCGACATAGACGGAGACGGCGTTCCCGATCTGGCAGGCACGCTCTTCAATGAGAACAAGGTAAGCTGGTGGAGGATCGGAGGGTTCGCCACGCCGGGCGTCCTGCAGTCGTCCATCTTCGACACCGGCATCCAGACCGCCATCTGGCAGTATATCTTCTACAGCTACGAGCTGCCGCAGAACACCACCGTCTGCTTCAACTTGCGCAGTTCCGACGATCCCGACAACATGGGCCCCTGGTCTCCCACCATCTATCAGCCTGGATCGCTCGTGGGATACCTGGAGAACGGCGACAGGTACATGCAGTACCAGGTCACTCTTGCCACTTCGAACCCGTATCTCACGCCGAGCCTGAAGGACGTCACCATCCTCTGGACCCCCACCGGGATCGAAGGCGGCGGCGAGGGTTCGGTCCTGTCGCTGCTCACTCCCAATCCCGCCAGGGGATCGTTCACCCTGAGCTGGAGCCTCGAGCAGCCCGGCGCTGCGAGTCTCGTGGTGTTCGACGCATCAGGCAGGATAGTGAGGAGCCTCGCGGAAGGGTGGCAGGAAGCCGGAACTCACCAGACTGTTGTTGACGGGCTTCCGGCCGGGATCTATGCCGCCTGCCTGCAGGGCGAGGGCTTCACGGCTCTCAGAAGGGTGGTTGTCCTGCCCTAGTTTGTCCGCAGAGCTTCAACAGTGGGCCCGCGGGCGACCGCGGGCCCTCGACATTCATGGCGGGTTGGTTTCGCGGGGGGAGCGGTTCACTCCGGAACGCCCGAGGCGCGGGACGTTCCGAAGCGGCTCCGGGCTGTATGCTTCGCCCTGAGACACCGAGCAATGAGGAATTGCTCGGCGTGAGTTCAGGTGCCTCCTGCGAAACTTACCGGCAGGGCGCCCGCCCCGCCGGGTGATCATGCTCTTTCGCGAGATCCCTGCGGGATCGTCGCGGCGAGGCCGTGAGTTCAGGTGCCTCCTGAACTCACGGGAATGAATTGAGGCCCATGAAGGAGGAGACCTTCCAGATGCCGTCCTCCTCCTCCAGGACCACCACGCTCGGTATCTCTATTCCGGACGAGCCGGTGAAGGTCACCGAAAGCGTGGCCCTCCGGCCGGATCTGCTCTCTCCCGTGATCTCCATCGAGTAGGTGGAGTACCTTGCCGTCATGATCGGAAGCGACACCGTCAGCCGCAGGTACTCGCGCGGCGTCCATTCGTCGGGTTCTCCGGCATCGGCGGGATATCCGGCGGCCCTCAGCCTGGTCATCGTGGCGTCCCGGTCGTTCCTCAGGCTGTTCCGGAGGTCGGCAAGCATCAGCTCGACGACCTCGAGAGCCTGGGACGACGCCAGGGAGTCCACGGCAGCGGAGTCACCGGTTCTGAGGGCGTCGAAGAAGGCCAGCGCGCTGGAGGATGGATCGTCAGACCGGGAGAGAACCGGGGAAGCTGCAGCCAGCATGACCGGAATCGAGATCCGCCACACCTTCATGCCGCACCTCCATCATGCCCGGCTTTCCGGCCGGGCCGGCCCGGAGAGGTGTCAGGCCTTCTGCGCCCACACCTCCAGTATTCTAACCACGCAGTCCCTGGATAGTTCCAACCCCCTGTCGGCCACCCACTCGGCGCGCGAGTGGAACATCTCGCCCCCTGTCGGCAGGTTCACGCAGGGCAGACCCTTGTAGGAGAGCCGGGATCCGTCGGTTCCTCCCCTTATCGCTCCTTCG
>JAAYTY010000070.1 GCA_012523605.1 Candidatus Fermentibacterota bacterium | reverse complement strand
TCCCCGGGATCCTCGAGATGGACCGGCTGCACGATCCGTCCGCGCCCCCGTCCAGGGACCACACCAGGGGGCCCGTGGTGGGAGACCGGGTCATGTTCTGGGCCATCGACTACACCGGCGATCCCCAGTTCTTCTTCTATCTCACGAGCGCAACGTGCCGCTTCGCGGGCGAGACTTCCTACATCTTCGTCGAGGATTCGCAGTGGGGCGTCAACTACGGGGAGGAGAGCCTTGCGGCGTTCGCGGCATCGCTGGAGGACAGCGTTCCCTCCGGGCCGGGGGGGATCCTGGAAACCGTCACTTCCGCCATGGGCCCCGTTCCCGACGAGATTGACGGTGATCCCAGGGTGTACTTCCTGGTAATGGACATAAGGGACGGCTTCGACCCCTCACAGGGGGGCGCCTACATCGCGGGGTTCTTCAGCCCGTACAACCAGTTCACCGACGAAGAGGCTTACCTCTACTACGGCGGTCACTCGAACGAGGTGGAGATGCTCTACATAGACTGCCACCCCGGAGACGAGTACGACGCCGCGTACACAGCCTCGCACGAACTGGTGCACCTCGTCCAGTGGGGAATCGAGCCCTTCAAGTACGACTCGGACAACCTCTGGGTCAGCGAGAACCTGGCCCAGGCCGGCACGTTCCTCTGCGGATACCCCGCCTTCCAGGTGGAGACCTTCATAGAGGCCGGCGGTGTCACTCCCGTTGCCTGGACGGAGTTCCAGGACATCGTCGAGTACGTGGCCGGCTACGGGGCCGGATTCCTCTTCTCGGCCTATCTGTTCGAGAGATACGGCGGCGATGACTACCTGTACGCGGCCCTGAGAACCCCCGAGGAGGGTCTGGCCGGCGTTGCCGATGCGATCCGCTCGGCGACGGGCCTTACCCCCGACATGCAGGCCGTCCTCACCGACTGGGCGCTTGCGACATGGATAGACGACACCTCGGTCGGCGACGGGCGCTGGGGCTGGGAATCCTTCCGAATCGCGGACTACGACACGCTCTGCCCGGGCAACCGCCCCGGCCTCGATTTCAGGGGAGTCGTCGGGGAGACGCCCTTTGAGGACCCCGCGCATCCGCTCGAAGCATGGTCTCTCGACGTGTATTCGGTTCCTTCGGATCAGCCCGGGAGCTTCAGGGCATCAGGAATCGGCATGGGAGATCTGGAGGCATGGCTTCTGCCCGGAGCCGGCGCTCCCGAACCCATACCCACCGGCGCAGGCGACGACGTGGCGCTAGCCATGCCGGTTGACGGCCAGGTGGCCCTGATGTGCAGATCCTTCATGGGAATGACACTGGAGGCCTTCGCGGGCTCCGTGGCCGGGAGCCGCGGTTCCCCCGCGGTGTTCCCCCAGCCCTGCCTCGGGACGCTCTACTTCCAGTTCCAGTCCTCCGGTGAGGCCGCTGTTCTGGACATCTTCGCGCAGACGGGAGCGCACGTGGAAACGGTGGATCTCGGCGTCATCCCGGCGGGCGAGAGCGTGGTGTCGTATCCCGGAGCCTCCGGTCTCGCTACCGGGGTGTACATGTACATCTTCACCCAGGGAGGAGACGCCTGGACGGGCAGGTTCGCGGTTGTCCGCTGAAGCCGCCCTGATTCTCATCGCCCTGGCCTCGATCCGCGTCGAACTGCCCGGCCCTCCGATGGATGCCGCCTCCGGCAGGAGCGGCGTGTTCGCCGTCCTCTCCTTCTCGATTCCCCGCGTGCTCCTGCTTTCGAGCGCTGGAGAGACGCTGGGCTCATTCGATGCGCCCGAGGCCGGCAGCCCCGGCGGAATCGCCGTCCTGGAGGACGGGTCGTTCTGCATTTCCGACAGGATGGCCGGAGTCACCTGGCTGTACGGACCCCACGGGGAATGCACCGGCTCCGTGCCCACCCCGGGAGGCCCGACCGCTCTCGCCTGGGCCGGGCCCGACCTCTGGTACCTCTCCTCCGACGAGAACGCCGTCTTCGCGGCCGGAACCGATCATTCCCCGCTGGCCAGGCCCGGTTTCACCGCGATCGGCCTCACCGCCTCGGGGCGCAGGGGGGTCTGCTCCGGAACGGGGCGGTGCGCCCTGTTCGAAGCCTCCTTCGGTGTCACGGCAGTGTTCGAGGGCCGTGACGCCGATTTCGCCGGAGGCGCTCTGCTGGTCCTCTGCGGGGACTCCCTTGCCCCGGCTGGCGGCGGACCCGCGGTGGCGGCGGGGCTCTCGGAATGGGAAAGGTTCGCCTGCTCGGCGGATTCGACGATCCTCCTCTACAATCCGGGCTCTTCGGAGGTGCTCCTGCTGCGGTGAGCGCGGTTCAGATCCTCCTCGCGGCGCTCTCCGCTTCCCCGGGAAGTCTCGTGATCGTGAGCGACGGCACCGGCTTCGCGGCCCTGCCCGATTCCGTCTGGGTGGTGCCGGGCTCGGTGGTGGCCGTATGCGCGGGCGATACGCTGTCAGCGGTTCCCGGGAATTCGGGGGCCCGCCCGGGGCTGAGGCTTTCTCCGGCTCCGGCCCCGGGAGACACCGTTCTCCTGAGCTTCGAGAATGCTCCTCTCAGCGTTCCCAGCACCGCGGCTCTGGATCTCGGGATCCTCGAACGAACCCCCTCCGGATTCGGCGGCGCCGGGCGCGTGGAGCCCGCCGTGCCGGGGCTGTACATCTCCGGCAGCAAGAGGCTGGGGATAAGCGTCGGCGAGGGCCCCGGGGTGACCCAGAGCACGAGGATGTCCATCTCGGGAACGGTTGCGCAGGGAGTGGAGGTGGAGGGCTCCATCTCCGATCAGAATCTCCCGGTAGGATCGGGCTCGTCAGAGCTGGTGTCCGAGCTGGACAAGGTCCTGCTGTCGGTGCGTGGCGAGAGCTGGCACGCGGATCTCGGCGACATCGAGTGGTCCAGGCCGGGCACCGGGGCGCTTTCATGGCGCAGGGAGCTCAGTGGGGCGGATCTCGGGTTCGAATCGCCCGGATCCTTTTCTGCGGGCGGAGGAGCCGGATTGTCCGGTGAGGAGCACGCCAGAGCGGTGTTCTATACGACCGAGGGGGTGCAGGGCCCCTACGAGGTCTCCGGCGGAGCGGAGATCGCCCCTGGCAGCGAGAGGGTTCTGCTGGACGGATTCCAGCTCGTGCGCGGCGAATCCGCCGACTACACCATGGACTACACGACGGGGCGGATCACCTTCACTCCGAAGCGCCTCATAAGGAGGGACCAGAGAGTCGAGGTCACCTACTACAGCAGGGGGGACGGTTTCAGCGTCGGCCTCGTCTCGGCGTCCGCGGGCCTGGAGGCCGGAGGGCTGGGGCTGGAGATCGTGGGCTTCAGCGAGGCCGACGACAAAGAGCATCCCCTCGGGTTCGCCCTCACGGAAGAGGCGGTGGAGGCGCTGGAGAACGCCGGGGAGGATCCCGACAGCGCATGGGTTGACGGCGCCGAGGAGGTCGGGCCGGGGAACGGCTCGTACAGTTTGGACAGCCTGGGGCACTTCGTGTATGAGGGCCCGGGGATGGGCGAATGGCGCGTGGAGTTCGACAGGCCGCCTCAGGGTCCGGGCGACTATGTGTACGACTCCTCGATCGGCGGATTCGCGTGGGTAGGCGAGGGCGGGGGCACGCATCTGCCGAGAGTCTATCTGGAGATCCCCGAGAGCCTCGAAGTTGCTGGGCTGAGGGCGGCCTCGCTCGAAGGGGACGGAGCTGTCTCCTGGAGCCTGGAGAGCGCCGTTTCGAGGAGGGTAGGCAACACCTTCGACCCGGGGAGCACCACGCGGGAGGGTTTCGCCACGACCGCCGATGCGGCCTTCGAGGCATGGGAGGGGGCAGTTGGGTTCTCCGCAAGAGCAGTGCTCGTCTCCGACGGATTCAGGCAGCCCGGAGTGTGGGAGGAGGACAGCTCGCTGTCCAACTGGGCCCTGCCGCCCTCGTGGGAGGGCCGCGACGAGGTGTTCGAGGCAGGCGCGAAATCGTCGGGTTTGTCCGTGCTGGGCGGCATCAGGCTTCCCTCGAGCGGCGGCGGGATCAGAAGGGGGCGCGCGTCCTATTCAGGCGGAGCGGGAAGGCTGGGCATCATCCTGCAGGCCTCCTCCGTGTACAGGGAGGGCATGGACTCCCTCTTTTCCGGAAATGTGAATCGAGCCTCGGCCGGAACGACGCTCGAACTCGGGATCGTGGATCCCCTGGCCGGACTCGAGCTTCTCTCCGAGAGCTGGCGCGACAGCCTCGAGGGAGGCAGGATCGCGTTCCGGACGGGAGCCTCAGCCTCCTCGGGCTCTTCAACGGGAATGCTGACGCTGGAATACGCGATAGACAGGCGGGAATCCCAGGTGCCTCTTCCTCGGAGGATCCTCTCCGCCCGCCTCGAGGGTGCGGGCGGAGGATCGGGATGGAGCGCATCCGGCTCCGCCGAGCACTCCGTAAGCTTCTTCGACCAGGGTGCCTCGACGGTTTCCGACGCCGTTTCGGCCAGGGCGTCAACGGGGTCGGGAACCACCTGGACCAGCGTCAGCTACTCCGGCTCGGGCGTCCTCAGCCGCTCTCTGGAGGTCCATTACAGATATGTCGGAGAGGGCGAGGGCAGCTACAGCTACGACGAGGAGACGGGCGGCTACTATCCCGACCCCGACGGCGACTACGAGATCTACTATCTGCCGGGCGAATCCGGCGATCTCGTTGCCCAGGCCGCGCTGGAAGCGTCTCTGGCCACGGGCGGGCCCGAGGGTCCGGGCCTCGACTGCTCGGCAAGGCTCGACGCCTCGGGCGGCGACGACCGCCTGAAGGTGTTCCTGCTAGCGGGGGCCTTCGGCGACGGGGACGGCGGATACTCCGTCGAAGCGGCTCCTTCGTGGCGCAGCCGCTCGGGCCTCCTGAGGCTCCTCCGCCTCCGCGGCCGCATGGAGCGGCAGTCGAGGGACTACAGCGGCACGGGGACCAGAGTGGAGTCCTCCAGACTCGCGGAGCTTTCACAGCGTCTCTCGCCTGCCGAATGGCTCTCGGTCGAACTGCTCCAAAGGCTGGCGAGGACCGAGGAGGAGCTCTACGCGGAGCGCAGGATAGACGAGACGAGGATGCAGGCCGATCCGTCGTTCATAGCCGGGGCATCTCTCGAACCGGGTATCCTCGCGGCTGTCGAGCACAGGTCGGAAGCCTTCACGGGGCTCTCGGGTGACCTCTACGAGATTCGTCCCCACATCTCGGCGGGGGCATGGGGTTGGTCGTCCTACTCGTCGTTCGGAGCCGAGATCGTCTCCTCGGATGCCCCCGTACCTCTCTGGCTGTTCGACGGAAAGGCCGGGGGCACCAATCTGACGATCGGCTCCAGGCTGTCGCGCAGGGTCTCCCGGGAGCTGGAGGTGTCGGTCACCTACAACGGCAGGAGGATCGCAGGCTCCGCCTGGACCCACCGGGGCGGGCTGGAGGGCACGGTGACCTTCTGATGGCATTCCCCGCGATGCTCTGTGCGCTGGCCGCCTCGATCTCTCTGGGCGTCACCGGCAGCCCTCCCCTTCCTCCGCCGGAAGTCGCGGGCGCGGAGCTCCAGCTCTGCGATTCGACCGTGCTGGCGATCCAGGAGGAGATACTGGGCTGGTACCTTTTCCAAGGCTATCCCTTCGCGCGCGTGGGGCTGTACCTCTCGGGCCCGGACAGCATGACCGCGGCGGTGGCTCCCGGCAGGCATGCCGAGCTGGAGGAGGTGCGCTTCGAGGGCCTGGAGGACACTGATCCCCGGGTTCTGGCCAGACTGCTCAGGCTGGAGACGGGGGAGCCCTACGAGCCGGAGCCGGTTGAGCGCTGGCAGTCGCGCCTGTCACGCCTGCGGTTCGTGGAGTGGGTGGGGCCTCATGCGCTCCTGCTGGGCCCGATGGGCGGGCTCGTGATAGTGCAGGAGATCATCGAGGGCCCTTCGGGCAGCTTCGCGGCCTCATTCGGGTTCACGAGCTCAGGCGGATCGGAAGAGAT
>JAAYTY010000069.1 GCA_012523605.1 Candidatus Fermentibacterota bacterium | reverse complement strand
CGCATCGGGAGCCCTCCGTGAAGTGCCTGAGGATCTTCTTGCACAGGCGCTCCGGGATACTTTGGAGGCAGTCGGCGGACTCACCGCAGATCGTTCCGGCTGACGAGGAGGCACTCCCGCCGCCACCGGGGCTGTCAGGGGCTTGCCCCGTTCGCGGCAGGGCAGGTCGCAGCAGGGGGGCAGATGATCTGGATCCTGATCGCGAGAGAACCCCCGCTCTCTTCGCCCGACGAGGCGGCCTCGCTGCTCCGGAGCGCCAGACCTCTCTATCGTGTGAGCCGGGACGCGACCCTCCTCTCCGCATTGAAGACGATGCTGGAGCGTCGGGAGCAACTCCCGGCGGTGACGGGGGAGGGCGGAGCCTGCCGTGGGAATAGCGACGCGAGAGGACATGACAGGCGAACTCCTGAGCGCCGACATCGAGGAATTCCGGTGAGCCGCGCCGGGAGCGGACCGTTCCGGTGACCCCGGAGAGGAGCAGTCCGGAGTCTGCCGGCGCCCTCCCTTCGGGAGCAGAACGGAGGCCCGGATGAGAGGATTCGCACAGGCCGCGGGGCTCGCCGTCTCGATGGCGGTGACCTTCAGCGCCGCCCTGATCGGTTCGAGCTTCCCTGTGGACGAGTGGTACGCCGGCCTCGCGAAGCCGTCATGGAACCCTCCGGGCTGGGTCTTCGGGCCTGTCTGGATCGTCCTTTACATACTGATGGCAGCGGCCGCGTGGCTCGTCTGGCGGAAGGCCGGTTTCCGCGGCGCGGCGCTGCCGCTGTTGCTGTATCTTCTTCAGCTCGTTCTGAACGCTGCTTGGTCCTGGTTCTTCTTCGACGAGCACAGGATCGGAATGGCTCTTGCCGACATCGTGGCGCTCCTGGCCCTGATCGTGATCGTCGCCCTGCTGTTCCGCAGGATACTCCCACTCGCCGGGTGGTTCATGGTTCCGTACATATCCTGGGTCGCCTTCGCCGCCTTGCTGAACTTCACGCTCTGGAAGCTGAATGGCTGATGAGGGCGCTACCCGTCTGCGCGGTGCGGGGGAGATGCATCCCCTCCTGGCCGCGGCCGGCGTACTGGCGCCGTGGATTTCGGTTCTGGCTTTCTGGACGGTCCTGCACAGCGCCTGGATGACGATCCTGGCGTATCACGCCATGATGCTGCTGCTCTCGTGGAGGTCGATACCGGGGGTTTTCAGGGGCTGGAACGGCGGGAGGTTCCTGCTCGCCGCACCGCTCTGCGCAGCGGCAGGGCCGGTAACGTGGCTGCTGCTGCCTCACATCGTCTCGACGCCCGTCGAGACATGGCTCCCGCAATACGGCCTGAAGGGCATGACCCTGTTCCTGATGGTTCCCTACTACGGTCTGGTGCATCCCGTGATCGAGCAGGCCCACTGGAGCCGTCTGTGGGGCCGTCGGCGCCCGGGGCCGCTTGCGGTTCTCCCGTTCGCGGGATATCACGGGCTGGTTCTCTCCACGATCATGAAGCCGTTCTGGGTGGCGGTCTGCGTGGCCGTACTGATCCTGACAGGCCTGTCGTGGAGGTGGATGGAGAAGAGGACCGGCGGCCGTCTGCTGCCGGCGGCAACGCAGGCGCTGGCGGACTCGGGCATTATTCTGGCGGCGGTGCTGCGCTCCTGACAGCCCGGCCCCTAGGCCCATCTGATCGCGGGATTGAACAGCCCTGCGGGGTCTATCGTTCTGCGCAGGGCCGACATCCCTTCGATGTACTCCGGCGGGTGCATCTCCACGAGCAGGTGCCCCTTGATGCGCCCCAGTCCATGCTCGGCTGAGACCGTGCCACCCTCGCGCACCGCGATCCGGGCTATCTCCAGCATCACGGCCCTCGCTCTTTCCATCTCATCCGTGTCCCTCGGAATGATGTTGGCATGCAGATGGCCCTGGCCTGCATGGCCGAAGACGATGCCCTCGAAGCCGCCCCCGTCGATCAGCCGGGAGATTTCCGAGTGGAAGGAGGCGGCCTTCGCAAAGCCCACAGCCGAGTCGGAGCCCAGCTTGAAGATGCCCGGCACGGTCGCGGCCCTCCTCGAAACCTCCCTGTTCACGATCTCGGGAAGCTGGTGGCGGAAGCGGCGGATCCTGGTGTTCCCGCGCTCGTCCATGCCTGCCCAGACCCGGCTCTCGGGAATGCCCAGATCCCTCGACATCGAGTCGAGCCACTCCAGAACCGTGTCTATCTCGCTGTCCGAGCAGGCGTCTATCCTCGAGATGGCGGCGCACGAGGCGCCCGGCGGAGGCGGAACCCCGTCCGGGAGAGGACTTCTGCGGATGAGTTCCAGGCACTTGTCATCCATCATCTCGAGAGCCCTGAGGCGGAAGCTCGAGCCGGCCAGCATGCCGAGAGCCGGCCAGAGCAGATCCGGGGAGCCGGGGAAGAGCACCGTCTCCAGGGTGTGGGCGGGTGCCGGTTCGAGCCTTAGTTCGAGCGCCGTGACCAGGCAGAGAGTGCCTTCGGAGCCCAGGAGGAGGTCCAGGAGGTCCATCCCCGGCCGCAGGCGGTATCCTGCCGTGTCTTTTTCCGGCAGATTCCGATGAGGCGATGACGGGATCGTGAGAACCCCGAGGAGGGGGTGGGAGCACCGGCCCCCGCCGTCGAAGACGTGCTCTCCCCTTCTCGTCCAGAGCACTTCTCCGGAGGAGAAGACCGCCTCGACACCTTCTATCCACCGCCTGGCCGAGCCGTACAACAGGCTGTCGGAACCCGATGCATCCGTTGCGGCCATGCCCCCCAGAGTCGCGCTCCATTCGGTGGGGTCGGGCGGGAAGAAGAGCCCGGGGCTGGACGATTCCAGGAGCCTCCGGAGGTCATCCAGCTTCGTGCCGGCCGAAACCGTGATCCTCCCGTCCTCTACAGGCCCGGTGCCCGTCATGCATCGGGTGGAGAGCACCGCGCCTCCATCGGGAAGCGCGCCGCCGGTCACGCCCGTGCACCCTCCCGATATGGTCAGGCCCAGCCCCCTCGCCGCGCAGGAGGCCACGTATTCGGAAGCCTCCCGGGCGTTCGACGGCCATGCGGCCTCTTCGCACCAGGCTCCCCGGAGATTCGATTCGTCCCGCAGGAGGTCCGCGGCAGCCGCCTCGACCGCCGCTCGACCTACAATGCGCCTCACGGCCCTCCTCCGGCTGAGGTTTGTTGCAATGGAACTCTCCTGTTATTCTAGAATACTTACTGCACCGGTCGGGCGCACGAGCGATCCCGGCAAGGAGGGGGCGATGGGGCGGACTTTCGCGGAGAAGATCCTCGGGCGGGCGGCGGCGACGGAGGTCGCGGCGGGCGATACCGTCCTCGTCGAGCCCGACCTCGTGCTCACGCACGACGACAGCGGCATGATCATCGAGGAAGCCGGGAGGATCCTCGCCGGAGCATCTCCCGCCAGGCCGGATCGCATCGCGATCGCGCTCGACGGGCGCATTCCGGCGGCGGGCCCGGACGAAGCCGCCCTGCACCGGAAGATACGGGAGTATGCTTCGAGAAACTCCATCCGGGGATTCTTCGATCTGGGTTCCGGGCTCTGCCATCACGCGATTCCAGAAAGCGGGATGTGCTTTCCCGGAGGGCTGGTTCTGGGAACGGACGAATCGGTTGCCGTCCTGGGCGCTTTCGGCTGCCTCACCGCGTCGATCGATGCCCGAACCGCAGCCGCGCTTTGGGCAGGCGGCAGGTGGGAAGCCAGGGTACCCGAATCCGTCTGCATCAACCTGTCCGGAGGACTCGGCCGACGCGTGTCCGCCAAGGATTTCGCCATGGCGCTCATCGGGGATTCCGGGAAGGGATGGGCTGCCTCCCGTACGGTCGAGTTCCACGGCCCCGGAGTATCGTCCCTGCGCATGTCCGAGAGGATGACAGTGGCGGGGATGTGTCCGGCGACTGGGGCGGTCTCGGCTGTCTTCCCCGCCGACGGGCAGACCAGCGATTTCTTCAGGGAAAGGGGGGCCGGATGCTCGATGGCTGTGTGGAGCGACCATGACGCCGTCTTCGCATCCATCCTCGACTTCGACCTGGAGTCCCTGGAACCGCTGATCGCGGGCCCGGGCTTCTCGATAGCCCCCGTGAGGGAGCTTGCCGGAACCAGGATCGACCAGGTTCTGCTCGGAACCTGCACGAACGGAAGGCTGGAGGATCTGCAGGCTGCAGCCTCCATTCTGCGGGGCAGGAAGGTGTCCCGGGGAACGAGACTGCTGGTGGCTCCAGCCTCCAGGGAGACGATGCTGGAGGCCATTCGAATCGGATGCCTGAAGGATCTCGTGGAAGCGGGGGCGACGGTGCTCCCTCCGGGCAGCGAGCCGGGTCCGTCAGCCGGGTTCGGAGCGCTCGCGCCCGGCGAGACATGCCTTTCCACGGGATCCCGTCCCGCTCCTGCGAGCGATACGGGCGGGCCCCCTGCGGTCTTCCTCGCCTCCCCGGAAACAGCCGCCGTCACCGCTCTGACGGGCGCCGTCGCCGACCCGAGGAGCTTCTGATCCATACCGGACCGGAGCCGGGCCGGCGACCGACACGCCGCAGGCCCCTGCGGATCATCCGCGGGCAGGGAGGTTTGAACTGGCTTTCAGAACGACTGTGATTCTGCTGATCGCCGCCGTGCCTGCCGCGGCGGGGCTCGAAGCCGGGATCGAGTTCTTCGCTTCGAACCTTTCGCCTGTCGAACAGGAATACGACAGCAGGTTCCTCACTCCGGGCAGCTCCTGGGGGATCGGGCTGGAGCTGGACGCTCCGGGTCCCGTATGCTTCGACCTCATGTTCGAGCGATTCGGCAAGGACGCCGCCGCCGCGACCGACTGGGACGGCGAGGTCTCCGCGTCTCTGATTTCGGCCTTCCCCACAGCGAGGCTCGAGGTGCCCGGCGGGGTGGAGCTCATGGCCGGCCCCCTCGTGGTCTTCGCTGACGGCGAGTATTCCGGAACCGATAACTTCGGGCGCTTCGTGGAAGCCTCCGGTTCCAGCCTCGGCTTCGGCTTCGGGGCGGGGCTGTCAATCGAAATCTGGGGGCCGTTCCATGCAGGTCTGGAGTACAGGCGGGTGTTCATGGACCTCAAGACCGACTGGGCGGACATCGACGGCGATCGAACCAGGATCTACCCCGCTGCCGAGACCGACCTCGGCTACGGCCAGTTCGGGGCAGTGGCGGGAATCTCGGTGACGGGCGCCGAGAACTCTCTGCTCTCGCTCTTTTGACCGGG
>JAAYTY010000006.1 GCA_012523605.1 Candidatus Fermentibacterota bacterium | reverse complement strand
TCTCCGGCGACGACACCCTGTAAAGAACCCCCCTGTTGCTGGCTACCAGGAACTCTGTATTCCCGATAGAGAGAAGCGCCCTGCCGCCCTCGAAACCTCCGAGGGATGACACCACGGTCATGGTCCCGAGGTCTATCTTGTAGACGGCGTACTCACCCTGCTCCGAATACTCCGTGACATCGTGACAGCCCGTGGCGAGCAGGAGCAGTACCGGCAGAAGGATCTCACACGCCTTCAGAAGGCGGCCTTCCCGCACCTTCTCCCGTTCCCTCGCGGCAGGGCCGGCGCCGGGCCTCGAAGACGCGGGAAAGGCCCTGCGGATGCCGAGGCTCCCTACCATGACACCGAGAGCTTCGCGAACAGATGCCGCGCAGGCGACCAGGCTCCGGGATTGCCCATGGCTCCGCCGGGATCGCCGGTCTCGAGGTAGTATCCGGCATCGAAGATCTTGGACACATTCCTCCTGTCGAACACGTTGTAAACCGTGACCGCGGCGTCGAACTCCAGCCCGCCCGTCCAGAACTTCCTGCCGACCCCCAGGTCCGCCATCACCGTAGCCGGGTAGCGCTCCGTGTTGATCTCGGGCTCGACCGAGCCGCCGGGAGGGGGGCTGAAGGGGAAGCCGCTGCCGTAGTATCCGTCGAGAGTGAGGGAAGCGCCCTCCAGGATGCGGATCCCTCCCAGCAGAGGGCCGGAGCGCCTCGGCACCGAGATCGAGAGACTGGCATCCGCGGTGTGTCTCTGGTCCCAGTCGAGATAGTTGTCCGTAGTCTGCGGCACGAACATGCCGCCCGACTCGTACTCCCAGCCCTCGGTCGAGGACGAGTAGCGCCCCCGGGCTATCGAATAGGTGTAGCTGGCGCTCCCGTAAACCCATCCGGAAGGCAGCTCCAGGAATTTCAGCTCGAGCCCGTGCACGGTTCCGTGGCTGTCGTCGTTTTCGTAGAGGAAGTAGTAGTCGTAGGTTTCGCTGAAGTGCCCTCCGGTCCTCACCTGGCCGGTGATGTCCTTGTAGAAGGCCGACAGCGCGAGCGAAGATGTATCCGAGAACCTGTGGCGCAGGCCCGCTTCGTAGGCCACCGTGCGCTCGGCCTCGAGGTCCGGATTGCCCACGATGGAGTAGAGGCCGGAGATGTTGTAGTCCGTGCCGTAGAAGAGTTCGTTCAGGCTGGGCATCTGGAAGTAGTGCCCATAGGTGACGAAGAACACGTCCCTGTCGGTGACAGGGTGCGTCACGCCCAGCCTCGGGCTGAGCTGGCTCTTCACGGGAACCTCTACTTCACCGCCCTCCTCGAGATCGAAGGCGCTGCAGTTCGGATTGAAGAGGTCGAACCTCAGCCCCCCGTTCAGGACCATCCCGCTTCCGAAGTGAAGGGCCGTCTGGGAATAGACGGCACCCGCGGAGGGATAGGCCCGCCAGAGGCTCGCATAGGCGCCGCCGGCATCAGCCAGATACACGCTGTAGTCGTATATGTCGTAGTACGAACCCTCCACGCCGGTCTTCAGCTCCACAACGCCGCTGAGCCTGGACGTGAGGTCGAACCTTCCGCTTGTGACCGTGCTCCGCGATTCGAGCCACACCTCCGGATGGATTCCCGAGTGATAGAATCCCAGCGAATCGGCCACCCGTGGCACCGGGTAGAACATCGTGTTCCAGTCCGACGGGGAATAGCCCTCGCCGAAGAAGCCCCCCTCCGGATCGTCGATCCTGCGCCAGTGGCAGAAGCGGGTCTGGTTCAGCCGGAGATCGAAGAAGGTTTCATCGCTGAGCATCTGGGTGAGCGACCCGGTCACCCCGCCCGTTTCCTGGAAGCGAACCGGTATGGCGTAGTCGGGGTCCGTGCCCAGATAGAGATCGCCGTCTATGTAGGCCGGCTGGTCGATCCGCGACCACGCCCACTCGTCCCATCCCGACTGCCTGTAGTTGTAGAATCCCAGCAGGGAGATCCTCGTGCCGCCCCGTATGCGCGAGCTGATCTTCATCGAGCCGTTGAAGCCGTTCTGCCAGTTGTTCTCCCAGTAGCCGCGGCTGTCCTCCAGGCTGCGGCCGCTCTCCAGGAAACGGGCCGAACCGAAGAAGCCGACCTCCCCGGGCACGTCGATCCCGATGGCGGGAAGGATGTAGGTCGTGAGGGGCTCCGGGCCGCCCAGGGAAGCCTCCAGGTCCATGCACCCGTCGCGGTAGTTGTCGTTCTCGGAAGGCTCGGAGTAGTTCCGCGATATCTCCTCGAAGCCGAACTCCTCCAGATCGCCACCGCGCGCCACCACCTCGCCCTCGTAGCCGTCCCCACCGTCCCTGGACACCATGTTCACCACGCCGGACATGGCGTTTCCGTACTCGGCCCCGATTCCGCCGGTGATGATCGAGGCCTCCGAAAGGGCCGACGTGGGAACAACCGAGGCGAACGAGTTGGTGACCGGCGACCGAACGGGGATGCCGTCGAGAAGATAGGCTACTTCTCCCGCCCTTCCTCCCCTCACGTGTATGGCTCCTCCCTGCGCGATGATGCCGGGCTGCCTGCTCAGCACCTCCAGCATGTCGGGGACGGGCATGGTCCGCATCTCGTCGAAGGCCACCACGTGTATGGTCGCCGGGACATTCTCCAGAACCAGGTTCCTCTGGTCGGACACCTGGATTACGGTATGCCCCACCGCCGCCATGCCGAGCCTGAAGTCGATCCTCGTCACCTGGTCGGCGATGACACGCACACCCTCCATGGAGACCGATTCGCGCCCGACCATCCCCGCCGTGATCGAGTAGGTGCCGGGGGCGAGCGCGTAGATGTAGTACTCGCCGGCGGCGTCCGTCATGGCGCCGTACTGAGTGCCCTCGACGAACACACTTGCGCCGACGAGCGCCTTACCGTCCTCGTCCGTTATCGTCCCGGCCAGCGATCCCGTAGTTCCGGCAATCGCGCTCGAATACGCGAGAGTCAGCAGGGCGCAAAGCAGGATGCATCCGCGGATCCGGGCTCCTTGCAAAGGGGAACCTCCGGCTGGAGCGGTACTTCGGGGCTTCCAATCCATCAATGCTAGTCAAGGGCCGGCGGGCGGGGCAAGCCGGCAGGCGAAGGTCGGGAGGTCAGGGCTCCACGATTATGGTATCGCTTTCCACCACACCCCCGGAGGATACGAGACAGAGGTAGGCGCCGGGTTCGAGCCCCGACAGGGCCAGCTCGTACTGGCCGGGCTTCAGGTGGAGAAGGATCTCCTCTTCTACGAGATCGGCCTCGAGATCGCAAAGCGCAACGCGGACCTCTCCTGTTCCGTCATCGACGAGCCCTATGGAGGCGGAGCCCGTGCAGGGGTTCGGCATCGCCGGGAGAACGAGCAGACCGCAGGAGGCGGGGGCCGGGGCGGGCGACGGACACAACGACCAGCTGAGCCCGTCGGGAGGTTCGAGCCACAGTGCGGAAACAGCCGCCAGTAGAACCGTGACTGCCATGTCTCACTCCTCGCGTTTCAGCGGTTGAAACCCCGTTCGACGGAATTCCCTGAAGCAACGGGCTTGCCAATCGCAGCAGGCGGGAGGGGCGGCATCCCGGGCATCGCATATTGCGTACGGACGGGATCATTCGCGGGAAAGCCGGGCCGGGCGTTGTGCAGAGAGCCTGACGGGTGTCGAAAACAGGACACCATCTAAAACCCCGGAACGGCCTCCCGGGTTCCCTGCCTGAATGCCTCCAGGTTCGCTTCGACCGCTCCTGCGAACACCCTGTTGATCGCCTCCTCGATCGAGGGCCTCCCGACCGGGAAGCCGGGCAGCGCAGCCAGCGCCCCGAGAAGGACCATGTTCTCGGCCACCGCCGCTCCTGACCGCGCTGCAATGCCCCTGCAATCAACGGGCACCGGCCGGGTCTCGATCGCGGTCAGCCGCTCCGTCACTTTTTCGACATCCCAGTAGGGGATGGCCGGCGACTTGATCCTCGCCGCCGTCTCGGTCACGGGATGCATGACGAGGGTGCTCAAGAGAACCGTCCCGCCTTTCCTCAGATACTCGACATATCTGAGCGTTTCCAGGGCCTCGAGCCCGGCGATGACCTCCGCGGTTCCCAGCGGGATGAGAGGCGAGAAGGCGCCTTCTCCGATTCGGAAGTGGATGGATACGCTTCCCGACCTCTGCGAAAGACCGTGCTGCTCGCCGGTGACGGCGCGCAGCCCTTCCGTTGCGCACGCCGTCCCGAGGACGCGGGACAAGACGACCAGCCCCTGTCCTCCCACGCCGCACATCAGGATGCCGTAGGGATCGCTCATTCCGAGGCCTCCTTTCTGTGGGCGATGGCCGAGTTGGGGCACAGAGCGGCGCATTCCAGGCACCCGTCGCACAGGTCGGGGGAGATGGCCGCCTTCCCTTCGGCGTCGAGGCTGATGGCCGGGCATGCGAAATCCCTGATGCAGGTGAGGAAGCTCCTGCAGGCCTCGCGTGAGACCTCGCTCACGGGAATCCTCTCGCCTCTCCTCCGCTTGTTCCTGTCGGAATGCAGGGCGCACCCGCGCCTGAACACAATCGCGCGGAACCCGCTCCCGGCCAGGACCTGCCTCACAAGGGGAAGGGCGCTCTTCCTGTCGTACGGATCCACGATAGTGACGGATCCCGCGCCCAGCGCGCGGAGGACCTCTTCGGGGGCTATCCTCCTCGAACCGGGGGGCTGCTGTTCCTCCGGCGTTCCCGGGTGGAGCTGCTGCCCGGTCATCGCCGTGACGCCGTTGTCCAGCAGGACCAGCACGAAGTCTATGCCGTGATACGCGGCGTTCGCCACCGCGGGCATCCCCGCGTGGAAGAAGGTGCTGTCCCCGATGATGGCGACGACCTTCTCCTCCAGCACTCTCGCGAGCCCGCAGGCGACTCCGGCCGAGGCTCCCATCGCCAGCACGGAGTCCCCCCACACCAGCGGCTCCAGCGGTGCCATGGAGTAGCATCCGATGTCGCTGGACACGACATGAGGGATGCCCCTCAAAGCCGTCCGCAGGATGTTGATCGATGCCCTGTGCGGGCACCCAGGACAGAAGGTAGGCGGCCTGGAGGGCAGGCCTTCGGCCGCCACGGCGGCCGTTTCCGCCGCCCTGGCCGGCTCCACGGGGGCCGGAATGCGCAGAACGCGGGCCAGCGCATCCGCCACGATGTCCGCGTTGTATTCGAGCGCCGGGCTGAAATGACCGCTGTGCTTCCCTGCTATCTCGACGGAGAGGTTCTCTCTTCCCGCGACGCGGATAACCATATCCTCGAGGAAGGGGGACAGCTCCTCGACCACGACCACCCTGTCCAGACCGGAAAGGAACTCCGCCACCAGATTCTCGGGCATCGGCCACGCGGTCGCGAGCGTCAGAAGGGAAGCCTCTCCGCCGGTTATCCGGAGCGCCTCTCTGGCATGGCCCCCGCACGACGCGGAGGCTATCACGCCGACCCGTGAACCGCGCCTTTCCACAGTGTTCAGGGGGCTGGCCTCGAAAGACCTCCTCACCTCCTCCGTGCGCTCGAGCGCGGCCTTGTGGAAAGCCCGGGCCGAGGCGCCCACGGTCACGAACCTGGCCGGGCCGTGCGGCCAGTGCACTTTCGCACGCCTGCCGGGGACGACCCTGCGCACCTCCACCACTCCGCTCTGGTGGTTCACCCTGGTCACCGTGCGCACGATGACGGGAACGCGGAAACGCTCGGATGTCTCGAAGGCGGCCAGCACTACATCCCAGGCGTCGGCCGGACCCGATGGCTCGAGCATCGGGACCAGAGCGGCCGGGGCATACGGCCTGCCGTCCTGTTCGGACTGAGAGGAATGGGCGTGAGGGTCGTCGGCCACCACGAGGACGAGCCCGGCCTCCACCCCGGTGTATCCGAGGGAGAAGAAGGTGTCCGAGGCTACGTTCAGCCCCACGCTCTTCATCGACACCATCGCCCGGACGCCCGCCATTGCAGCACCCGCGGCGGTCTCCAGAGCGACCTTCTCGTTGGTGGAGATCTCGGCTGAGAAACCGGCTCCGGAGGCCATTTCCAGCATGCTCTCGAGGATCTCCACCGTGGGCGAGCCAGGATACCCTGCATAGATGCCCACACCTGCATGGACAGCCGCACGCGCGATCACCTCGTTGCACATCAGGAAGGCCCTGCCGGGCTCGAGGTCGAGAAGCGAGGTCTTTCCCATCGTCCCCCCTTCCAGGGTCAGCAGGTATCATATTCTCTCCATGTGGGTCAGCGTTGGCCTGGCAGGGGGGTTGAAATGCTCGATTTCATAATGGACCGCCGAAGCATACGGAGATACACCGACAAGCCCGTTCCGGAAGAGATGGTCGAAGCCATGGTCAGGGCGGCCATGTACGCTCCTTCGGCGGGAAACCACCAGCCCTGGCACTTCATCGTCGTGACAGACAGGAATCTCCTGGAGGAGGTTCCCGGATTCCATCCCCACTCGGCCATGGTGCCGGGCGCGGCCGGCATGCTGGTGGTCTGCGGCGACCCCGCGAGGCAGAGACACAGTGAAATGTGGGTGCAGGACTGCTCGGCGGCGACCCAGAACCTTCTTCTCGCCGCGGCGGCGCAGGGTCTAGGCGCGGTGTGGCTGGGCGTCTATCCCCGGGAGGACAGGATGAGCGGCTGCCGGGACCTCTTCCGCATTCCGCAGGAAATCGTCCCGTTCTCGATGGTGCCCTTCGGCTGGCCGGCGGAGCATCCGTCGAGGCCCGAGAGGTTCGACGCTTCCAGGATCCACCGCGACCGCTGGTAGGGCCGGGGGCTCACCTTACCGGAGGCAGGAGGCACTGGGACTTCGCCCGGCTCTCGCACCGCTTGCCGCGGCGATCGCGGTCCCGGCGGTGTTCCTGGTCCTGTCCGGAGGCGCCGGCCGTGCGGGCGCCCCCTTCTCGGGCGATTGCGGTGTGAAGCTCTGGCAGGCCTCCTCCGCCGCCACCCTCGGGCAGGACCTGCAAAGAGCCATGCCCGACGGCATGTCCGAATCGGACTTCAACCCTCCCCTCACACGAGCCTGCGGGAGATCGCTCCGGGCCGTTTTCCCGTGGTCGTTCGCCCTTGTGACGGGGCTGTCGGGACTGGGTGATCCTCTCGGTATGAGGTTCTCCGTGCTGGTGATGACGGCACTTTCCGTGCCGCTCCTCGCGGCGGTCACGGGAGGCGGCTGGAGAGGGCTGGGGGCCTTCGTGCTCGCCGGGCTTCCCCCTTACCAGCTCGTCTTCTGGGAGCACGGCCCGGCCGTCACGCTTTTCCTCGCATGGCTCCTGATGTTCACGAAGGCCCTCGAAAGTCCGCGCGGTTCGATTCCCTGGTGGATTCTCCCCCTCGTGCCCGCGATCTCGTGGCGTGTCGAGCTGGCGATACCCGCTCTTGTCACTGCAGCGGTACTCCTCGCGCAGGGAAGTGACCGACCGGGCTTTCGGATCGTACTGCTTCAGAGCGCCTCGGCGGCGGCGGCAACCGCCATCCTGTTCGTCGTGCGGGGGGAGCGGCTCCTGCCCGATGCGATGCGGGCGACGATGACTGCGGAGGGCCGGTGGGACAGGCTCTCGATCATGGCCTCATGGTTCGCCGAGCCATCTGCCGGGCTTGTCTTCACGGGGTTCGTCCTGTGGCTCCTGGCGCCGATCGGATGGCTCACGCCCTCCACCGTCTGCGGTGGTGTCTGCAGGCTTCGAGGCCCGGTTTCGCTCGTCGGCGCAGCAGTGCTCGTCTACTACTTCTCACGGGGCTCTCTGGGTCTTATGTCGCTTTTCATGCTTACCCCCGGGCTGGCCCTGGCCTGGGCCTCGGAAGCCGCGCCCGTCCCGGGAAGACCGGGAGCGCTGGTGCGAGCGGGCTTGCTGTCCGGTCTGGCGATCTTCCTGACGACTCCAACCGACGGCATGTTCCAGTATGGCCCCAGATTCCTGCTGGGGCCGCTCGTCCTGACAGCCGCCGGGCTCGCAACGGCACTCGCGGAGGATCCGCGAATGCGCGCAAGAACGGTGTTCGCCGCCGCCGTTCTCCTCTCCCTGTGGGGAGGCGCAAGAGGGGTGCTGTATCAGGAGTGGATCCGCAAGAACCATCAGGAAATGGCCGATGCCGTCGGACAGCTTCCTGAGGGAGTGGTCGTCGCCACGGACGAGAACTGGGTGCCGCTTGCGGCATGGGAGGTTTCTCTGGAAAGGCCTCTGCTCTTCGCCGGGGAAGGTCCGGAGGGGATTGCGGAAAGGCTTCCGGAAAACTGCGGGCTGATCTGGCTATCATCCCGCACCATCATCCCCGGTGGCGTCTCGTCCGCAGGCTACCGAGGGCTCAAATGGAGCGGCGCTCTCGCGGAAGGCCTGCCTCCGCCCGGGAGGGCTCGGGAGATGCGCGGTTTCCCCCTGTCCTTCTAGAAATACGCCGGGTCAGAGACCGGAGATGTTCCCCTGTGCGTCTATGTCCATGTGAAGGGCGGCGGGATCTTCCGCCAGTCCGGGCATCCTCATGATCTCCCCCGTTATGGGGACGAGGAATCCCGCGCCCGAAGCTATCTGCACCTCGCGCACGGTCACGACGAAGTCCTTGGGGCGGCCCAGCAGGTCCGGATTGTCCGAGAGGGAGTTCTGCGTCTTCGCTATGCAGACCGGCAGGCCCGAGTAGCCGAACTTCTCGACCGTCCTGAGGTCCTTCCTGGCCCGTGGAGTGTAGTCGATATGCTCTGCGCCGTAGATCTCGCGTGCGACGGTCATGATCTTCCGCTCGACAGGCCATGCCCAGTCGTACAGGGGCTTGAAGGTCCCGTGGCAGGCCGCGGCCGTTTCGCGGACCAGTGCGGCGATCTCCGTCATCCCCTCTCCGCCCCTGGCGAAGCCTTCGCCGACGGCCGCGGGCACGCCCAGCTCCCGGCACCTCTCCAGCACGACTGCCGTCTCTTCGGACGTGTCTCCGGCGAACCTGTTGACGCAGACGATCGCAGGGAGGCCGAACTTCCGTATGTTCTCAATGTGCTTCTCCATGTTGGGCAGGCCTCTGGCCAGGGCCTCGGGGTCGGGCGCGGCCAGATCCTTCTTCTTCACGCCTCCGTGCATCTTGAGAGCTCTGCAGGTCACGACCAGGACGACTGCCGATGGGCAGAGCCTCCCGTACTGGCATTTGATGTCGAAGAACTTCTCGGCGCCGAGATCGAATCCGAAGCCCGCCTCGGTTATCGCCCAGTCGGCGAATTCCAGGGCCATTCTCGTAGCGAGTATCGAATTGCAGCCGTGAGCGATGTTCGCGAAGGGCCCCGCATGGACGAATACGGGCACGCCCTCCACGGTCTGTACCAGGTTGGGACGGATCGCCTGCTTCAGGAGGACACCCATCGCGCCGGACACGCCCATGGAGCCGGCGGTGACCTGATCACCGTCGAACGTGGTTCCGATGAACATCCTCGACAACCTGTTCTTCAGATCCTCCCTGCTCTCGGTGAGGGCCAGTATCGCCATGACCTCGCTTGCCGCGGTGATATCGAAGCCGGATTCCCTCGGCACACCCTGCGTCCGCCCTCCGAGGCCGATGATGATGTTCCTGAGGGCTCTGTCGTTCATGTCGATAGCCCTGCGGTAGCTGATCGTCCGGGGATCGAGGCCTGCGCGGTTGCCCCAGTAGATGTGGTTGTCTATGGCAGCCGCGAGAAGGTTGTGGGCCGAGGTCACGGCATGGAAGTCGCCTGTGAAATGGAGGTTGATGTCCTCGGCCGGGTGGAGGCTCGCCAGCCCGCCCCCGGTTGCGCCGCCCTTGACGCCGAAGATCGGGCCCAGAGAAAGCTCCCTAAGCGCGGCACAGACCCGGAGGCCCAGTCTGGCCATGCCCTGCGCGAGCCCTATTGTTGTAGTTGTCTTGCCCTCGCCGGCGGGAGTGGGGGTCATCGCGGAAACCAGCACAAGGCATCCCGGCCCCCTGCCGCGCGTCTTCAGCGCGTC
>JAAYTY010000068.1 GCA_012523605.1 Candidatus Fermentibacterota bacterium | reverse complement strand
TGTTGCTGACCTGGACCCCTGCCCCGCTTAATGGTGATGAACCACCGTGCAGAGCAGGGAAATGGCGGGAACGTGTGGGAATCGAACCCACCCAGGGTGGTTCAAGCACCCGGCGCCGGATTTGAAGTCCGGGAGGGACACCAGTCCCCTTCCGCTCCCGCGCTCTCGGGGAATCAACTTTCCGCGAAGTCCCCTGTCAAGCTCCAGACTTTACCAGGCGTTTGCTGTGAGATAGTTTACTGCATTACCGTGGCGGGAGGTGGTGGTTGGCCGACGTACAGGGGTCCCACGCCGATGCGCTGATCAAGGCTGTTGCAGCGCAGAACGACCTCTCCTCGATGCTCGGTGCCTTGACCTCGAGAATCTCCTCCATGACCGCTCAGGAAGCCGCGAACGTGCTGGCCGTGCTGGATGCCGACTGCACCACCAGCGCGGACAACTCCCTGGCATTCCTCGCACTGCTCGATATCTCCGAGATGATGACCCGCATGAAGGGAGACCTCCAGCCGGCGGACCTGCGCAAGCAGATGATCAAGGAGGATCCCGGTCTGGCCGAGGCATGGTCTCGGTTCGAGGCGATTACGGGCCCCCCCTCGGTCAACGTCAGGGGAAAGATCTCCCTGATGGTGGAGGTTCTGTTCCTCCTGAACCGGGAGCTCAAGGACTCGGCTTTGGAACGTGAATCGTTCAAGGGATCCGATCTCGCGCTGAAGATCCTGGCCGATCCGCGCCCGTCCTATCCCGAGCTCTCGATAGAGAGCGCGGCGTTCCTCAAGACCAGCCAGCAGGCGCTCAGCGAGGTTCTCGACGAGCTCGACTTCATCCAGAAGGAGAGGGGCACCTGGCTCTACAGGCTCGACGAAACCTCCGTAGCGAGGCTGTCCTCGGCGAAGAACATCACCGCCTACAGGGCAACTTCGGCCAGGCTCTCGCCCCTGGCTCTCGCGCGCGCCGCCGAGAACCTCGTGAAGAGGCTCGGCTTCATCGTCAGGGCGTCAGGCATGTATCCCGCCGGACACCCGGCCATAGCGCCGTCGGTCGAAGGCTTCCTCGACGTTCTCTCCGACTTCCACGCGATGAGCCCGATCGCAACGCTGAGCCTCATGGGCGGCCAGCTCATGGTCAACGACCTGCAGGTCAGGCGCAAGGGCGGCCAGATCGACGCATTCCTCAAGGACATGGCCGACCGCAACGTGAGCAGCATCAGCTTCAACGCCGGAATCGACGCCGACATGGTGCTGAGGTTCGCGGCGGTGTTCAACCGCTCCCCCGCCTACATCAAAGACCACGGCGGGCTGGCGAACCTGCTGGAGCGCCGCGAAGTCTCCAACATCACCGTGGACCAGTACAAGTACGCGCTGGTATCGAAGGACGGCACGGTGATCGGGGGCGTGGGAGGGCCTCCCGCCGAGGACACGACCCTGGAGAACATCATCTTCGCCGAACTGGTAGATCGCCTGGAGAGGGGCGACTCCTTCCGCGACCTTCCCGACGAACAGCTCGGACAGGCACTCAAGAAGATCCTCCAGGACGCCTCGGGAGGTGCGGAGAAGCAGCGCAACCTTCTGGCGAACTTCGTGGCCGCTCTGGACCCCGGGATTCTCGAGAAGGGCCTGCTGGCGAGGCGGGACATCCAGAGGGATATCGCCTGGAGCGCCCTGCGCAAGATCATCAAGACAAGGATGGCCGACCTGAACAGCCCCGACGAGGACACCAGACTCGAAGCGATGGACAGGCTGCTCGACCTGGTCGTGACCGGCATAGAGCGCAACAAGGACAACACGGTGGTGCAGATCGTGGAGACCGTTTCACAGAGGCTGCCTACCGAGACTGGGCCCGACGCCCTGTACACGGGTGTCGTCATGCTTGGAACGGCTTGCGAAGCGCTCATCTCCAGGGGCAGGCTGTCCACTGCGGAGGTCGCGGCCGACGCCCTCGAGAGGATAAGGCTCGCGGACATGCCAACTCCCGAGCTCCTCTCGTCGCGAAGGAGGGCGATAGCGGAGGCGATCCGCCGCATCGACTCCCCCGAGGTCGCCGACCGCCTCGTGGATCTGCTCCTGTCGCACAACGAGGTTGCTGCAAGGCAGGCGGAGGCGCTTTCCGGCAGGCTGGTATTGCGCAACCTCACCACCCGTCTGATGAACGTCTTCCTCGAGCCCGACAGGCACACGAGGGCGAAGGCCTACCGCGTTCTCAGGAGGATCGCGCCCAGAGCGATGCCGGTGATACTCGCCAAGCTGAAGGCTCTGCACACCTTCGACACCGTGAGGGATCCGGATACGGGAAGGCTGAACGACGAGGACTGGTTCATCTGCCGTAATCTCGTGCAGATACTGGGCGAGCTCCGCATCGAGGAGTCGGTTGATACGCTCGCGACCCTCACGGGGGATCCGGACGAAAGGATCAGGGAGTCGGCCTTCCGGGCTCTTCTCCTCACCAGCCCCGCAAAGGCTGCCGAGGTCGCCGGCCCCCTCCTGCGAGATCCCACCGCAGCCGTCGCACAGGCGGCCATAGACGCCCTGTCATCTGTCGGCGGTTCGGGAGAGCAGGCTCTGCGCCATCTCCTCGCGGTCTTCCATGCCTCTCCGACGCTCAGGCCGGCGGTCATGAAGGCATTCAGACGATTCAGCGGAAACTCGTCGCTCTCGACCTTCCTGAGGGCCGAGTTCGCCTCTGCGGAACTGCTTCCGTTCAACGACTTCGAGCTGGCGATGCAGGCTCTCGACATCATGCAGATACGGCCTGCCCACCAGGATCTGCTGGCGCTGAGAGCCTACGTCGAGAAGGTTTCCGGCAGCAGGCAGATGAAGAAGAAGGGCCGCGAGCGGCAGTTTCTCGAGAGCGCCGAGAGATCGGTTCAGATCATCCAGAGGAAGCTGGCCGAAGCGAACCTCAAGCTCTAGAGTCCGTTCCGGCGGCTCCCGTCAGGTCCACCACGCGACGAGCCCGGGCTCCAGAGCGATGCCGAACCGCCTGTGACCGGGAAGAACCCTTATCGTAAAGCCCTGGCTGCCCGAGTGCTGGCACGTGAAGACACCCGTATAGACCAGCAGGTCGCCCTCGCGCGAATGGAAAGACATCCGCTCTGCCGAGCGCTCCTCCAGCCTGCCCTCCCCGGACACCCGTCCGGTGTGGACCTCGACGGCGAGGTCCTCGGGATCGAGCCCGTCGGCCGCGAGCTTCACCGTGACCGGGACGATGTCGCCCACCTCCAGCGGCGATGATGTGGAAGGCGAGAGGACCTCGACGACCTTCACCGAGCCCCACGCCCCCGCCACCTTTTTCTTCCAGGCCGCGAGCTCCTTCGCGCCGGCCCAGTTCTCGGCCGCCAGCGCCTCCCATGCCTGGAACGAGGGAGCGTAGAAGCTGTTCGCGTATTCCGCGAGCATCCTGTTCGTGTTGAACACGGGACAGACGGACTTCATGGAGTGCTTCATCAGGCTTATCCAACGGCGCGGCAGGTCGTCCCTCGACCTGTCGTAGAACAGAGGGACGATCACGTTCTCGATCCTGTCGAAGAGAGCCTTGGCCTCGACCTGGTCCTGCCTCTCCTCGTCGTCGTACATTTCGCCCGAGCCTATCGCCCAGCCGATGTCCGGCTTGTAGGCCTCGTCCCACCAGCCGTCAAGAACACTGCAGTTGAGCCCGCCGTTGATAGCCACCTTCATGCCGCTGGTGCCGCTCGCCTCCATCGGCCTCCGCGGAGTGTTGAGCCAGACGTCCACACCCTGAACGATCCTCCGGGCCATGTCCATGTTGTAGTCCTCCAGGTAGATCATCCTTCCGTAGAAGCCTTCCTTCATGCACTGGTGGACGATCTGCCTGATCATGTCCTTGCCGGCGTCGTCGTGCGGATGGGCCTTGCCTGCGAACAGGAACTGGACGGGCCTCTCCGGGTCGGACAGGAGCCTGGCGAGACGCTCCTTGTCCCGTAGTAGAAGGGTGGCGCGCTTGTAGGTGGCGAACCTGCGGGCGAAGCCGATGGTAAGGATGTCGGGATTCAGCACCTGTTCGTCGGACAGCACGTGGAGCTCCATGCCCATGCTGCGGAGCTGTTTTCTCCAGCTGTTGCGGACATAGGCCACCAGGCGCTCGCGAAGCCTCACGTGTCCGCGCCACAGTTCGGAGTCGGGAATGTTCTCGACGCTCTTCCAGCACGATTCGTCGCAGGGGTTGCTGGCCCTCCTCGGACCGAGGTACCTGTCGAAGAGAACCCGCATCTCGTCAGAAAGCCACGAGTCTATGTGGACTCCGTTGGTGACATGCTCTATGGGGATGTCCTCCTCGGGCAGGCCCGGCCACACGCCCTTCCAGATGGACCTGGAGATCTTTCCATGGAGCCTGCTGACGCCGTTCCGGAACCGCGAGTGGCGAAGCGCGAACACGGTCATGGAGAAGGGGCCGGTATTCCCGATGCGGCCCAGCGACAGGAACTGATCGGGAGTGATGCCCATCTCGGCCAGGTAGGGAGCGAGATAGCGCGAAACGAGTTCCGGTGAGAATTCCTCGTTGCCCGCCGGAACCGGCGTATGCGTGGTGAACACGTTTCCGGCCACGGCCATCTCCCTGGCCTCGGCGAAGCCGAGCCCCTTCCTCATGAGCTGGCCTATGCGCTCCAGAATCAGGAAGGCGGAATGTCCCTCGTTGATGTGGCAGACCGAGGGATTCCTGCCCATTGTCTCGAGAGCCCTGAGTCCTCCGATGCCGAGGAGGATCTCCTGCCGGATCCTCATCTCCTTGTCGCCGCCGTAGAGCTGTCCTGTGATCTCCCTGTCGGAAGGGCTGTTCTCCGGGATGTTGGTGTCCAGGAGGTACAGAATGGTTCTTCCGACCTTCACCATCGACACCGAGGCGGACACCTTCGACTGCCCCATGGGAACGCTCACGGTGACGGGACGGTTCTCTCTGTCCAGAACCGGCGTCACCGGCGTGTTCGAGTAGTCGTTGACCGTATAGGCTTCCTGCTGCCATCCGTCGCTGTTCAGATACTGGCCGAAATAGCCGTACCTGTAGAGCAGGGACACGCCGACGAGGGGAAGGCCGAGCTCGCTTGCGCTCTTCAGGGTGTCGCCCGAGAGCACGCCCAGGCCGCCCGAATAGATCGGAAGGCTCTCGTGCAGGCCGAACTCGGTGGAGAAGAAGGCGACGAGGAACCCGTTCTCGAATCCCGGGCGCTTCTCGAAGGTCTTCTCGAACCAGGTGTGCTGGCCCATGTAGTCCTCGAGCTCGCCGGCGACCTCGTCCAGCCGTGATGTGTACACGGAATCCTCGGCGAGCTGGCTCAGCTTGTGCTGGTCGGCCATTCCCATGAGCAGTACGGGGTTGTGGGAGGTTTTTCGCCAGAGCTCCGGATCAATCCACTTGAAGAGGTCTATCGCCGCGGGGTTCCAGGTCCACCACAGGTTGTAGGCTATTTCCTTGAGGGCGGCGAGGCGTTCCGGGATGCGGGGGGTTACTTTGAAGACCCTGGTCTGCACTGCTCTTCCTTCCGGTTGACCCGGAGGGATCCTGCCGGGCCGTTCGTGATGTCCCGCAAGCTAGGAATCCGCGGCCGGATCGTCAAGAAGCCGGGACTGCTGGCGGAACTCGACGACCGCGGTATAGATTACACGAAGATGAGACCGTCGCCGACCCTTCTCTGTGCAGCGCTGATCGCGGGGCTCCCGGCCGCGGGCTCCATGGTGCACAGCCTCAGGCTCAGCCCCGCGGACGTCTCGATGCTCGCCGATGTCACAGGGCTCTCCGTGAGCATCCGTGGCGGCGAGGCGTCCGCCCCTCCGGGCAGCCCTCTTCTGCCGGTAGTGCCTGTCTCGCTCGTTCTGCCCGCCGGGGCCTCCTCCGCGGTCTTCACGGCGGAGGTGACCGGCTCAATCGAGCTCCCCGGCCGCATCGACGTCCGTCCCGCCGGTGTGCTGAGACCTCTCGATATCGCTACGGGGCCTTCCGCCGCATTCAGAGACGAGGCGGTCTATTCGTCCCGCGGGCCCTGGCCCGACGGCGTCATATCCGCTGCCCATGTCGGACGCCTCTGCGGTTTCACCATAGCCTCCTGTGCCGTCAGACCGTGGTCCTACGATCCCGTCGAAGGGAGGCTGTCTCTGATCACCGGGCTGGACATCACGGTTAACTGGACCGACGGCGAACCCGCCCCCCGGACCTCGATGCAGGTCGAGAGCGCGCTCAGAAGGGTTGAGACCCTGGTGGACAATCCGGGCTGCGCGGCCGCCTTCGCTCCGCCCGTCCGGCCCGACAGGAGCGGCGATGCCGAGTGGGTAGTGATCTGCGACAGCGCCTTCGCGGGCGTTTTCGAGCCGCTCCGCCTGTTCAGGGAGGACTGCGGGCTTTCCTCGGCGATTCTCACGGTCCAGGAAGCGATGGAGTCGCAGGCTGGGCCTGACTCCGCAGCCCGGCTGAGGAGCGCCATAGACAGCCTGGTGAACCGTTGTGGGACCGTGTTCGTGCTGCTGGCCGGAGACGAGACCCTGGTCCCGGTCAGGACTATCTACAGCGAGTGCGAGGGATTCGTGGACTACGAAGTCCCGTGCGACCACTATCTGAGCGACCTCGACGGAAGCTGGGACGCGAACGGCGACGGGGAGTACGGACAGCCCGAAGACGGGATGGACCTCTACTCCGACGTGCTTCTCGGCAGGCTCCCGTTCTCTACCGAGGAGCAGGCTTCCGCCATGGTGGGCAAGACGATCGCCTACGGGCAGGAGCCTCCCGGGGGCTCCTGGGCCACGACTGCCCTGCTGTGCGGGGCGATGCTGTTCGATGATATCGGATACACCGGAGGAAAGGGCTGCGACACCCTTGCCGCCGAACTGCCATCATCGTGGGAGATCGTGAAGATCTACGAGAACCCGGAGAGCGCCGACGGCACCGACACTCATATCGCCTATCTGAACAGCGGCACCGGCTGGAACTATTACGCGGGACACGGAAACTACCGGGGCATCTACTGGAAGTGGGAGCCCATGCTCATGATGACCCGCTCGATAGCGGAGGCGATGACCAACGGCCCCCGCACGGGCATTCATACGAGCATAGCGTGCCACCCCGGAGACTACACCGAGAATCTGCCGAGCTGCGCCGAGGCCCTGCTCTGGAACCCTGACGGCGGCGGCGTCTCGGCGACCTTCAATACCGGCGTGGGATGGGAGGGTTTCTGGCCCGAGCTGGGCGTGAGCGAATGGCTCTGCATCCTCTACACCCGGGCCGTGTTCCGCGATCATGCCCCGACTCTCGGAGAGGCTTTCGCCTCGGCTAAGGACCAGCGCGTGCCTCTCATGCACGGGGGCTACGACCGCAATCTCCAGGCGATTCTGGCCTGGACGGCATTCCACGATCCCGCTCTGGAACCGCTGGGTGTGCCGCCCGTGACGCCCGTGCCTCCCGTTCCGCTCTCGCTCGGGGCGCCATGGCCGAACCCGGCGGGCAGGGGGGCGCCGATCACCTTCACCGTCTTCTGCACTCCGGGCCCAACGGAGGTGTCGGTGTACGACATGGCCGGCAGGCTGATGTGGCGCACCGCGGCCTTCGTCCAGGGAGACCTTCAGTGGAGCGGGATGCAGGCCTCCGGAAAGCGCGTTCCGGCAGGGGTCTATATCATCGCCGCGCGCCGGGGCGACTTCGTCGTATCGCGACTCGTGACGGTGCTGGAATAGCCCTGCCGGGGCGGGCCTCCCTCATCCCGGCCCCGGATATGATCAGGCTGTGACTCCCTCTCCTCTGCGCCGTTCCGGCGCTGTTCCCGGTCACCCGGGGAATAGCGCGGCACCCTCCGTGGTAGATGCGGAAGAAGGAACCGTTTCAACCGGAGGTGCGAGATGAGGTTTCTACTGATGACAGCGATGGCGGTGCTCCTGTCCGCCGATGCAGGCTGGTGCGGGGAAGAAGAAGTTCTCTACAGCCGTCTTCAGGCGGTAGGCGAGGACGGAGTGATCGGCGACCTTCCGCTGGAGCACACCAGCGTGGAGATAGCCGTCACGGGCAATCTCCAGAGAGCCGTTGTGAGGCAGGTGTACGGCAATCCCTTCACCACTCCGATCGAAGCCGTGTACGTCTTTCCTCTTCCCGACGACGGAGCGGTGGACCGCATGAACATGTATATCGGCGACCGCCTTATCACCGGCCGCATCTACGAGAGTGACCTGGCCAGGACCATCTACGAGGACGCGATAGCCTCGGGGCAGACCGCCGGCCTTCTGGAGCAGGAGCGTCCGAACATCTTCACCCAGAGCGTAGGCAACATCCTGCCGGGCGACAGCATCACGATAGAGATCAGCTATGTCGCCCCGGTGGCATACGACGACGGGCGCTACGAGCTCTCGTTCCCGATGGTGGTCGGGCCCAGGTTCATCCCCGGTGGACCCGCGGGGCACGGCGGAACCGGCTGGGCGTTTGACACCGATCAGGTGCCCGACGCCTCGAGGATCACCCCTCACGTCGTTCCGGAGGGCACTAGGACAGGCTACGACATCGACCTCTCCGTGACGATCGAAGCTGGATACCCCGTTGGACAGGTGCGCTCCCTGAACCACCAGATCCAGCAGAGACGCGACGGGGAGAAGGTTCTGGTGAGGCTCGCAAGGCGCGAGGAGATCCCCAACAGGGACTTCGTGCTGAACTGGACCTCCAGCTCCGACAGAATCGAATCCGGCCTCATCGCACACTGCGGCGATCTGGGCGGGCACTTCATGCTCATCCTCCAGCCGGATGTGAACGTCGATCCAGGCGACATCACGCCCAAGGAGATGTTCTTCGTGGTCGACTGCTCGGGCTCCATGAGCGGTCAGCCCATGGAGGTCGCCAAGGAGACCGTGAGACAGTTCGTCAGGGGGATGAACCCCGGCGACTCCTTCCAGATCATCCGCTTCAGCGAGAATGCAAGCGGGATGTCCCGGGCGCCCCTCGAAAACACGCCGGAGAACGTCGAGAGGGGGATCGAGTACATCGACGGGCTCTACGGCGAGGGTGGAACGATGATGATAGAGGGAATCAGGGCGGCGGTGGGCTATCCCGCGGACCCCGAGAGGATGAGGTTTGTTATCTTCCTCACCGACGGCTACATCGGGAACGAAGCCGAAATACTGGGCGAGCTGCAGACAACCCTCGGCGACAACATCCGCCTCTTCAGCGTGGGCGTGGGCTCGAGCCCCAACAGGTATCTCATCGAGGGGCTGGCGGAGGAGGGAAGGGGAACCGCCTACTACGTGGGCTTGAACGAGGATCCGGTTTCCGCGGTCACCTCCGTGTATGAGAAGCTCAACAATCCCTATCTGGTGGGCATCGACATAGACTGGGGGCGCCTGGATGTGACAGAGGTCTATCCCGCGAGAATCCCCGACCTGTTCGCGGGCCAGCCCCTGGTCGTCGTCGGCCGCTACGGCGAGCCCGGCCGCGGCAGGGTCGTCGTCTCGGGAACCATTGCCGGTGAGAGGTGGAGGCAGGCCCTCGAGGTCGAGCTCCCCAGGCGTGAGCCCGACAACGACGTCATAGCAACCCTCTGGGCGCGCAGGAAGATCCACGAGCTGTCGCGCCTGATGTACGACTCCTACGGCAACCAGAGCTACGATCAGGAGATCGTGGACATGATCACCGACGTAGCGCTCGACTACCGGATAATGAGCGAGTACACCTCGTTCGTGGCCGTGTGCGAGGAGGTCAGGACCGTGGACGGAAGGCCCGTGACCGTGGAGGTGCCGGTCAACATGCCCGAGGGCGTTTCATATGAAGGAGTCTTCGGGGAGGACACCGGCGCGATCTACGGCTCCGCCGGCCTCGGCCGGACACGCTCGTCTGTCCAGTCCATTCCTTCTCCGGCATCGGGCGCGGGCGGCGGAGCGTATTACGGCGTCGCCGAATGCGAGCAGATGTCGATCATCTCCGCGGACGGAGACTACTGCTACGGGGGCTGGGAGCCGACACCCAGCGTCACGATGAGCTCGGCGGCGCCGTACCTCGGCCTCAGGGCCTCCGTGGTCAGGGGGGCCTTCAGGGAGCTGACCGACGAGATCCAGGCTGTCTATGAGGAATGGGCCGAAACGAACTCCGACGGGAACGGGGGCTTCCCCACAGGCAGCATGGTCTTCGCCGTGGAGTTCGACGCCGGCGGCCGCGTGACCGATGTCACTGTGGTCGAAGACGGTCTGGAGAGCGGATCCCTCTCCAGAGCGGTCGCGGCTGTGCTCAGAACCGCTTCGCTCCCGGCGCTCCAGGGCGGCGGGGGCACCGTGAACGTGACCTTTTCATTCCAGGGCGTCTGACAGCGGGGACAGGAACGGGAGGGGAGGGCCGCACGGCCCTCCCCTCCCGCATGTCTGAGGCCCCTCCGTTCAGTCTTTTCTGATCGCGGCGGATTTCTTCATGAGGAAGTAGCCCGCGGTGAGGGCGATGACTATCGCGGCGATCCCCACCAGCATCGGACCGTCAACCCTCCCCAGGTCGAGGATGATGACCTTCCTCGCTATTGCGATGATGGCGACCGAGAGGACCACCTCGTAATGCTGGTCGCTCTGGGAGAGGTACGACTTCATGATGGTCTCCAGGAGCTCCAGCCCGATGATGACCAGCATGAACAGGCCGAACAGCTCGAGGAGATGGTCGATGTCCATGAAGAAGAAGGGCGGTCGTATGATGTTGCTGATGATCCGCCAGCCTAGGTCGATCGTTGAGAGGGCGAGCACAACAGCCATCATGACCATGAGGACCCTGATCATCAGTTTCTCGTAGGCTTTTATCAGATTGAACATGCCGGTTCACCTGCCTTCCACAGCTCGGTGGGACCGCATCATTCTCCTCCGGGCCCGTAGCCCTCCCGGAAACGGAGAAGCCTTGCCGGGTTGCCGGCCACAACCGCTCCCGGCGGGACGTCCTTCGTAACTACCGCGCCCGCGCCGACGATGGCGCCCTTGCCTATGGTGACTGGCAGTATCGTCGCATTGGATCCTATGCTGGCGCCGTCGCCGACCTCGGTGCCCTTCCATCTGGACCTGTCCGTCTGTGGCGGATAGATGTCGTTGATGAACATGACGCCGTGTCCGATGAAGCAGTCGCTCCCGATTGTCACCATGTCGCATACGAAGGTATGGCTCTGGATCCTTGTCCGGTCGCCTATGACGGCTCCCTTCTGGATCTCGGTGAAGCATCCTATCATGCAGTCACGGCCGATAGTGCAGCCATAAAGGTTGACGAAGTTCCAGATTCTGGTTCCTTCACCGATCTCGCAGTCCCGTATCAGTTGCAGGTCCACGGAAGCCTCCGTTCCGCTCTGGTCTGGATGATCGCTCCACGGTGTCTCGAACATACCCCGGGCGAGGCTGTGGGGAAAATCCTCTGCCTCTGGTATTTCCGGCTCTGCTTTTTTGCTGTTCGCATGGTGATGGAAGGCAGGCTGTTGGACGCGAAGTTAACGAAGTTAACTCCGACCCCTGTTGACAGCTTGCTGAGGGCGGGCGGGTTGGTCATGATGCACTGTCGCGATAGGCGACCGGAGGGGATGCCATGGAGTTCAAGTGCCCGTCCTGCGGCGGGGATCTGAAGGTGCCCGATTCCGAGAAGACCGCGAGCTGCCCCTACTGCGGCAGCTTGGTGCTGGTTCCGGAAGGATACGCCGGCATGAGCAGGCCTTCCGGCGGGATGACCATCGGAACCGCGGGGACGGAACCCGCCGTCTCGAGGACGAAGATCGCAGGGTGCCTCGTCGTCATGGCGGCGCTCATAATGCTCGTCGCCGGCGTGGCCGCGGTGCTGTTCATCACGGCGGTCAGGAACGATCCCGGGAAGCTCGGCGTATCAGGGCCCGGGACGGATGGTTCCGTTCTCCTCCGGTTCGGGTCCCCGGGCACGGGAACCGCCTCCTTCACCGATCCCCGGCACGTCGCCGTGGACGGACAGGGGCGCATCTTCGTGGCGGAATACGGAACCGGCCGCATTCAGGTCTTCGATCCGGAGGGAAGCTTCCTCTCCCAGTGGTTCGTCACAGATGCAGGCGGCGATGTCTTCATATCGTCCATCGACGCCGCCTCCGACGGAAGGGTCTTCGCCGTCCACGGAGGCCGCATCGGCATCTTCGACGGCATGACGGGCGACTCCCTCGGAGAGCTGTCCGGCGCCGATGGGTTCGAGGACGTGAACGTCGCCGGAGACGGGAGCATCGTAGCTACGCAGTGGTCCGCGGGTGACGGGATCTTCAGGTTCTCAGGATCCGGCGAAGAGGAACTGCATGTTATGAATGCGGTTGAGGACGCCTCCGGCGAACCCGAACTGTCGCCCGTCGCATCCACCGACGGACTGGGAAACATCTACATTCTCGGGGTCTTCAACTCCGCCGTCTTCGTCTTCGACCGGAACGGCAGGTTCACCGACACCTTCGGATCGTCCGGACAGGGCCGGGGGCGGTTCAGCGCTCCTTCCGACATCGCCGTAGACAGCCGGGGTCTGGTGTATGTCTCGGACTTCTCCGGCATCCAGGTGTTCGATCCCTACGGCGGATTCCTCGGAACTCTCGATACCGGCAGAAGCGGATACGTCTTCGGCATGGACTTCGATCCCTCGGGAAACCTCGTGGTTGTTACGGGTGACTGCGAAGTGCTCGTCATCCCGCCGTTCGAGGAGCAGTGATGGGAGGAGCCCACCGGGTGCCCATGGAGGATTTCCCCGACGAGGGCGACGCTCCGCGCAGCTCTCCCGCGCTTCCCGGTTCCAGCGAGATCGAGAGCATCAGGAAGGCCATCGAGGTTCTCGAGACCCAGAGGCAGTTCCTCGGGAACAGGGCCGTGGATGCGGCTCTCAGGCCGCTCGAGGAGAGGCTGGCGGCGCTGACCTCGGAAGGCCGCTCCGGCGAGGGCGAGCTGAGGCAGATGGTCGTCCTCTTCGCGGACATCTCGGGGTTCACCTCGCTCGCCGAGAAGGCCGACCCCGAGGAGCTGGCCTCGGCCGTGAACGATCTGTGGGCGGAGCTCGATGGAATAGTCGTGAAGCTGGGCGGAACAGTGGACAAGCACATCGGCGACTGCCTGATGGCCCTGTGGGGCACCAGAGGGGCCGCCGAGAACGCTGCGGAGATGGCCCTGGAAGCGGCCCTCTCCATGCAGGTTGCGATGAAAGGCTTCGTGGAGCGCGGAAGTCTGAAGGGCCTCGCAGGCGGCGCAACGCCGGGTGACACCGGGTTGAGGATCGGCGTGCACGCCGGGCAGGTCTTCTTCGGCGAGACAGGCTCGAACCGCGAGATAACGGCGATGGGCGACACCGTGAACACAGCCAGCCGGCTCCAGAAGCTCGCGCCGGTCGGGAGCGTCATCGCCTCCGCGGAGGTCGTGGGGCGGGCGAGGAACCTCTTCGAGATCGAGGAGGCCGGCGGCCCGGCGATAAGGGGACGCACGGCG
>JAAYTY010000067.1 GCA_012523605.1 Candidatus Fermentibacterota bacterium | reverse complement strand
TTGGAGCCTGTCCCCGTAAAGGATCAGCAGATCTCCGTCCATCCCCTGGAAAGCCATGGCGAGAGCTTCCCCGAAGCACGCCCGCCGTTCGACCTGGAGCCCCCGCTCCGATCCTCCAGGCCCGCCGGCGGCGTCGGATGCGATGGTCACGCGCCGGACCCCCGACGAGCCGAGCCATTCGAGAAGGGCACCCATAAGATCTCCGGCGAGAGGCAGGCCGGGCCCCGCGGCTGGTGCCGCTCCGCGCCATATCAGAGCTCCTTCAGGGCGCGCCAGGTTTCGAGGGCTCCGCGTATCTTATGAGGCCGTTGCCGAGTCCGGCCAGCCGGGCGGCCCGGGACAGCAGACCTCTGAGGCCAAGCCGGAAATAGACCAGCCTGAAGACTGTCTCCAGCGGCGATCCCACGAGTACGGGCTGCTGAAACAGCCTCCGGCGTATCTCTCCGTAGTTGCCCGACTGCCTGGCTGTAATCGAGAAGCCGCCCTTCTCAAGCACTGCGTCCAGAGTCCTCGGAGTGAAGAAGTAGAGATGCGCCGGCACGGCATCGGGCTCTATCGTTCCGGTTTTCCTGCCCGTGACCACGGCGAGAGCCGCCTCCTCCCAATGCGTGAGCTCCCACGGGCACTGGACGACCAGAACCCCCCCGGGCGCCAGCACCCTCGCCGCCTCTTTCAGCGTGTCGAACGGCCGGTGGAGGTGCTCCAGGACGTCCAGCATGAGAACTGCGTCGTATGCCCCGGAACGCAGGCCCGCCTTTTCGAGATTGCCCTCGTGAACTGTCAGCCCGAACTCGCTCCGCGCCTTCCGGGCGCTCACCGGGCTTATCTCCAGGCCCTCGACCTCCCAGCCCCTCGACCGGAGGAATGCGAGGAGCGTCCCGAAGGCGCAGCCGACCTCCAGCACCCGCCTGCCTCTGCAGTGCGCCGCCAGGTCTCGCTCCCTGCGGTCGTAGATCCGCTCGAAGACACTCCTGAAGCGGTTCCATGTCTCCATGTAGCCCTTGTAGCCGACATCCCCGTCCTCGTAGTAGGAATGCCCGTAGACATCCGCTGCGGCCTTCTCGGGGGGGCGTTCGGAGAGATATGCCAGGCCGCATACCGGGCATCTGGCCACGGGCCAGGATCTCACAACCGAGAGGAGGACCGGATCGTCGGCGCCACATAGAATGCAGCGCGCCTTCTCTCTGGGGAGCGACGACCAGTCCATAAGGAGAACGTGTGCAGAGCGGGCTCCTTGGTCAATCCTTGACGTATCTCGTGCCTTTTCCCGTCCCTGCCTTGACGGGGGAGTTCCCCGGGGCTTCAAATGGATTCCGTAAGAATCATTATATCAATAAAATACAAATTTGGCATTGACACCCGATCTCCCCTTGACAATGCTTCACGGGATTCGCGCGGCCCGCGGGAACAACGGGCCGGCTCGGTTGTTATAGTTGTGCATCAGAGACGCCGGACCTTCCCCTGCGGACGGTCCGCATCGTTTTCCAGCCGGGCGTTCCGGCCCGGAATAGAAGGAAGGGCGGGTGCAGATCTTGGCAACCAGGAGAACGGAAGGCCGGTCGCTGGAGCTATACCTCCGCGAGATAGGATGCAAGGAAACCCTCACCTCCGAGCAGGAGGCGGATCTCGCGAGGAAGATACGCAAGGGCAATCAGGACGCCCTGAACCAGCTTACCGAAGCCAATCTCAGGTTCGTGGTCAGCATCGCCAAGCAGTACGCCAATCAGGGCGTCGCCCTCGAGGATCTCATCAACGAGGGCAACGTGGGTCTCATCCGTGCCGCCAAGGGCTTCGACGAAACCAAGGGCTGCAGATTCATCACCTATGCCGTGTGGTGGATAAGGCAGGCCATCCTGCAGGCGCTGGCCGAGCAGTCCAGGATAGTGAGGCTCCCGCTGAACCGCGTCGGCGAGCTCTACAAGATGGGGCGCGCCACCCGCGAGCTGGGGCATGCCCTGGGCCGCGACCCCTCCACCGACGAGATAGCGAGGGAGCTCGACGTGTCTCGCGAGGAGGTCGAAGGGATGATGTCCATCCACAGCACCCACCTTTCCCTCGACAGCCCCGTGTACGAGGGAAGCGACAAGACCTTCCAGGAGATGATCGCTGGCGAGAACCAGGTCGCCCCCGACGAGGCCGTGGTGCAGGAGGCCATGAAGAAGAGCGTGGACGTGATGCTCGAGATACTGGACCACAGGGAGCGCACGATCATCTGCCTCTTCTTCGGAATCGGCACTGACAGGAGACATACTCTCGCCGAAATCGGCCGGACCATGGGAATCAGCCGCGAGCGTGTCAGACAGCTCAAGAACAGGGCGATAAGCAAGCTCTCGGAAACGAACGACGGCAGTGCTCTGCTCCTCTTTCTCGGCTAGCTCTCCCGCATCCCCCGAAGGGCGCCGGTGCCGATAGGCACTATCCACTGGCTGCCCTGGAGGGCCGGGCGGGGCCGTCCACTGAGGCTTACCAGGCTGGGGCTCCAGCTCGCCGGCTTCTTCGTCGCGCTCCTGATGTGCCTGCTCGTAGGAGGCGCCTACCTGTACGGCCGGGAGGTCGGCCGCATGCAGGGCTTCTCGGGGGCGGGCAGGAGTTCAGCCGTGCTGGAGGCCGAACTGTGCCAGCTTCGGGCACGCACCGACGAGCTGACCGGAAGACTGATCGAGATAGCCGAAAGGGAACAACGGATACTCACGGCGGGGGCGGGCCTCAACATGGACTTCTCGGGGCTCTTCCCCGGCATAGACGCACCCGCCGATCCCGATGCCGGCCTGTTCGAGTACATAGACGGGCTCGACCTCCAGCTCCTGCTCGCGGAGCGCCTGGCCGAAGCCGAGCTCGCGGCCTACGACTCCCTCGCATCGCACTTCCTCAGGATCACCGAACAGCTCAGGCGGGTACCCTCCATCTGGCCCGCGGAAGGCTACTACGTCAGCGACTTCGGTCCGAGGATAGATCCCTTCACCGGCGCAGTGCGCTATCACGAAGGCATCGACATAGCGGAAAGAACCGGCACGCCCATCTATTCCCCCGCCGACGGAACCGTGGTCTTCTGCGGCTGGTCGTCGGGATACGGGCTGACGGTGATCGTCCGTCACACTCCGAGGCTCTCGACGAGGTTCGCCCACTGCTCCTCCATCTGTGTGAACGTCGGCCAGTCCGTCCAGAGAGGCGACCTGGTCGCCAGGATGGGGATGACAGGCAGGGCCGTCGGTCCGCACCTCCATTACGAGGTCCTCGTGGACGGCGTCCAGGTGGATCCCGATGACTTCATCATCAGGTCCGGCTTCAATGCCGCGGTCTTCTGAGGGTCCCCGGGCCGGAACAGTCTTCTTCGACCGTCCCCTCTGGGACGCGTACGCGCCCTTCTTCGACGCGGAGGAGGGCACCGTGTTTCCCGATGATGCCAGGGAGGAGGAGTTCTACAGGCTCGTCCGCTCCAGGTTCCCCGGCGGCCGCTGCCTGGAGCTCGGAGCGGGCACCGGCAGGCTCGCGGGCCCGCTTTCGAGTGCGGGCCCGGCGGTGTTCCTGGAGCCGTCTCCGGCGATGCTGGGCCTGTGGAGGAACGGCCGGGGCAGGTCGGACATGCTGCTCCGGGCCGTTGGGCAGGCACTTCCGTTTCCTCGGGGTTGCTTCGACCTCGTCGTGTTCGCCTGCAACGGCCTCCACTGCCTGCTCGGTCGAGGTTCCAGGGTCGCCCTTCTCCGCGAAACCGCCAGGGTCCTGACCCCTGAAGGCTGGCTCGTTCTCGAGACCAGCCCCGCGCTCGCCCGGCGGCCGCCGGAGCGCGATTCCCTTCGGTACGACTTCTTCGACGGCAGTCTGAGGCTCCGCCTCGTGGAGTCGGTCCTCCGGATCGAGGACCGCGGCACCATCCTCTTCGACATGACCTACACCTACGGCCCGGGACGCGAGACGAGGATCCCGCTCGCGCTGGCCCTGCTCGACCGGGCGGAGCTCCTGAAAGAGCTGAACGAGGCCGGGCTGGCGGTCGCGCACGAGTGGGGCGATTATGATTTCTCCGCACCCGGGGATTCATCCCCCAGAATGCTCGTTGCCGCATCTCCGGAGGAGAGCACATGAACATCCTTCTTCTGGCCGCCACGATATCTGTCGCTGTGACCGACCCCCGCCAGCCCTCCCCGTATCCCGACGGCTCCAGGGTGGTGTTCTGCTGGAGGGGGGACCTGTGGGAGGCTCCCGGTACCGGGGGGGTGATAAGGTGCCTCACTCCCTCCCCGAGCTTCGAGAGCTTTCCCGCCTGGTCTCCGGACGGCTCGCTCGTGGCTTTCACAAGCGACAGGTCAGGCGGAGGCGACGTGTACGTAATGCCTGCCGGAGGAGGGGAGGCGACGAGGCTGACCTGGTACGGCGGATTCGACCAGGTCGTGGGATGGTCTCCTGGAAGCGACAGCGTCTATTTCCGTTCTGACAGGGAAGCCTCGCCAGGATGGATCTACTCGGCGCCGGTGTTCGGAGGCGCCCCCGGCCTCCTGCTGGCCGCCTCGGTCGAGGGCGTCTCGCGCTCGCCTTCCGGGCTGCTGGCGGAGAGGGGCTTCACCGAGTGGTGGAGGCGGCACTACAGCGGATCCGCATCGAGGGATGTCTGGTCCGTGGAGGGCGGGGAGTGGCTGCCCGCCGCCTGTTCCCCGCTCGACGAGAGATGGCCCCTGTGGGTGGACGGCACCGGTCTGGTCTTCGTCATGGAGGACCAGGCCGGGAATGCGAACTTCCATGCGGCCGGCGGTGCCGACGGACTCCCGGTTCCGCTCACATCCCTCGACGGAGGCGACGTTACCTTCCCGGCCCTCTCGGCCGATTCACGGACGATCTTCTTCGAGTACCGGGGGGGGCTCTGGCGGCTCGATAGCGGCGACTGGCTCCCTGTCGAGGTTCCTCTCGATGCTGCCGTGGACGATCCATTCCCCCGGCATGTCGAGACCACCGTCGGGACGTTCACCGACGAGTACTCAATCCTGTC
>JAAYTY010000005.1 GCA_012523605.1 Candidatus Fermentibacterota bacterium | reverse complement strand
TGAAACCGAAGATCCTGTCGTAGCACTTGTTCTGGAACGAGGCGTCGCCCACGGCGAGCACCTCGTCTATCACCAGTATGTCGGGCTCGCAGGCGGTCGCCAGGCTGAAGCCCAGCCGCATGAACATGCCTGCGGAAAAGTACTTCACCGGTGTGTCGACGAACCTCTCCAGCCCGGCGAACGCGATGATGGAGGGGATGATCGCCTTCATCGCCCTCCGGTCGAGACCCATGAGGGCACCGTTCAGATGGAGGTTCTCGAGGGCCGTGAGCTCCGGATGGAACCCGACTCCGAGGTCCAGAAGGGATGCCACCCTGCCCTCGACTTCGACTCTCCCGGAAGTCGGCTCGTAGATGCCGGCGAGGAGCTTGAGCGTCGTGGACTTCCCCGCGCCGTTGGCTCCGATCAGCGCGACGGACTCGCCTGGCGCTATCGTGAAGGTCGCGCCGTCCAGCGCCCGGAGGCGCTCGGTCCTGGTCCTTCTGCCGAACAGGTTGAGCATTGTCTCGAGGAGGGTGAGGGTGCGGTCGTGGAATATCCTGTAGTCGAGACACACCGAGTCGAACGAGACACGCCCCCGCGCCCCCATCAGAGTTCCTTGACCACCGCGGGTTCGGCCCTCCGGAATACGAAGAACCCCGATGCGATCAGGAACAGGGCCCATCCCGCCATCGAAGCCCAGGCCCACGGGGCGGGCCAGTCCCCCCTGTACATGCCGGCATGGAGAACCTCGAGAACGCCGGCCATGGGGTTGAAAGCGATGATGCGCTCTACATCTGGGGGCAGTATCTCGGGCCGGCCGAGCGGATAGATGACCGGCGAGCCGTAGAACCACGCCAGCAGGAGCACCTCCACGAGCTGGGCCACGTCCCTGTAATAGACGTTCCATACGGAAAGCAGGAGTGCTAGCCCGGTGGTGATGAGCAGGAGGAAGACCAGCGCGGCGGGGACCAGCAGAAGAGAAGGGCCGGGGTAGTGTCCGAACAGGATCAGGATCACCTCCAGCACAGAAAGCGCGAAAACCATGTGGGCGGCGTTGGCCAGCACGCTGGACGCCGGGAGGGCCGCCCGCGGGAATCTGACGCTCCTCACCAGCCTGTGGTTGTCCAGCAGGCAGGTGGTGGAGGAGATCAGGGAGGAGGTGAGGAAGTTCCAAGCCAGAAGGCCCGTCATCAGGAAGAGCGGGTAGTGGGGTATGGCCGCTCCGAAACGGATGATGCGGGTGAAGACGACGGCGTAAACAGCCATCTGGAAGACCGGCTTCAGGAGGAACCACGCGAAGCCGAGCATCGATCTCTTGTAGCGGACCTTGAGCTCCTTCACAGAGAGGCTCTCCAGAAGAAGCCATGTCCTGCCCGCCGAATCCCTCATGCCGTTCCTCCGCCGAGCCTGCGTTCGGTGCCTTTCGAGAGGCGGCCGATGTTCGATGCGTGACGGGCGATCAGAAGTGCGGCGACCACGACGCAGACGGCCCGCTCGACATGCCCGCAGGGCAGGAGGAGGCACGCGGGCACCAGGGCGAGAGCGGCTGAGATCGATGCCAGGGAGACGAACCTCCAAGCGGCGAGGACCGCGACGAACACGACCAGGGACGAGAGGACAGGCAGAGGGGCGATGACGATCATCGCCCCCAGCCCTGTGGCGACCCCCTTGCCGCCCCTCCAGCCGAGCCAGGGGGTGAAGACGTGACCCAGGACTGCGGCCAGGCCTGCAACGGCCCTTCCGAACGGCCCGGGGTACACCGCCCCGGCCGCCAGGACGGGGAGCGCGCCCTTTAAGGAATCCAGCGCGAATCCGGCGGTTCCGGCCTTCCAGCCGCAGGTGCGGAACAGGTTCGTGGCTCCCGCGTTTCCGGATCCGGTGCTTCTCAGGTCCACCCCTCGGGCCCTTCCCATGAGCCACGAGAAGGGTATGGATCCGGCCAGGAAGCCACACAGGGCGCAGACCACGGCCTGGACCGGGTTCAGTGTTCCCTCCTGCGGTAGCTTATCACCAGCGGGACGCCTTTCAAATCCAGCAGGTTTCTCAGAGAGTTCTCCAGGTAGCGCCTGTAGTTGTCCGGAATCTCTTCAGGCCTGTTGCAGAAGACAAGGAGCCTCGGAGGGGCCGTGCCCGTCTGCGTGACATAGAAGAACTTCAGGGGGCGCCCCCCCGGCGAGGGGGGCTGGACCTCCGAAACAGCCCTTTCGAGCGTCTCGTTGAGCACGGGTGTCGAGAGCGAGGACTTCCTGGCCTCGGCCACGCGCCAGGCGGCGGGCAGTATGCGCCCTACGCCTGTTCCATCACGAGCCGAGACGAACATCACGGGGATCCACCGGCCGGGGTGGAACCGCTCGAGGAAGTTTTCGAGCCAGGCCTTCCTGTCGATTCCGAGGTCGATCTTGTTGACCCCCAGCAGGAGGCCCTTCCCGAGTTCCCAGGCACGTCCCGCGATCCTCAGGTCCTGCGCCGC
>JAAYTY010000066.1 GCA_012523605.1 Candidatus Fermentibacterota bacterium | reverse complement strand
GATAATCCCTCTGCAGAAGGCCGCCTCGGGGGACTGACAGTGTTCATCCTCGCCACCTCGAATCCCGACAAGGCGTCCGAGATGCTGGACATACTCGGGTCAGTCGGCATAGAGGCTTCGTGCCCATCGCCCGGAGATCTTCCGCAGGTCGAAGAGACCGGAGCTACGATAGAGGAGAATGCCCTCATCAAGGCGAGGGCCTGCTGCGCCAGGCTGGGGCGGCCCTGCATCGCCGAGGACACGGGCCTCTTCGTCAGAGCTCTCGGAGGCGGCCCGGGCGTCTACGCTTCGCGGTTCGCGGGGCCCGGCTGTACGTACGACGAGAACGTCAGGAAGCTGATCAGCGTGATAAGGGGCGAGACCGGCGAATCGCGCCGCGCTGTGTTCGCCGCCGCGGCTGCGCTGTGCACTCCGTCTGGCGTCGAGATATGCGCCTCCGGCGAACTGGAGGGGGAGATAGCCGAAGAGCCGAGGGGCTCCGGCGGATTCGGCTACGACCCCGTATTCATGGTTCTAGGAACGGGTCTCACCCTGGCCGAACTCGATAGGGAGCGGAAGAACTCCCTCAGCCACCGCAACGCCGCGCTGAGGGCGCTGGCCTCGAAGATCTCGGAGAGAGGCGGGCTGCCGCTCCAGCCTCAGTCCCCATCGAGCCCTGTCAACTCCTGAAAAACCGCCCTGTGCATCTCGGCTGCTATCCGGTGGAGCTCCTCGCAGCTCGCGTCCTGCTGGCCCCATGCCAGGTCCGCCAGAGCCTCGTCGGCCTTCCTGAGACGGGCTGAAACGATCGAGGCGAGACTGAAGAGGAGCCTCGTGGCGGTGTAGGGGTTCTTGAGAACGAGCCTCGGGAAGTCACCCCGGGAGAGCCTCAGCAGTGAGCCGTCGCTCTGCGCTCTCACGGAAGCCGATCTAGGCGATCCGTCGAGAAACGAGAGCTCGCCGAACACGTCGCCGGGATTCAGAAGGGCGAGCACGAAATCGTCGCCCGGCGTCTCCTCGTAAACCTTGAAGAGACCCGACTCGACGATGTAGAGATCGCCGCCGCCCTCTCCCTTGTGGAGGATCGGGGTGCCCGCCGCTGCATCGATCCGCTCGCACTCGGAGAGGATCTCCTCCTCCTCCGCGGAAGTGAGCTGGGGAAAGATCCTGACAGATCCTGTCACAAGGCCCTCCCTTCGATCCGCCCGCTCACAGCAGCCCGGCAGAGTCGGGCCCGTCGGCAGTGTTCCGCGCGGATACACGAATTCCCGAGATCAGCCTCCTGAGCTCCGAGAGCTCCCTGTTGTCCCTCTCGTGGGCCATGCTGGCGATCTTCTCGTCCGTGACCCTCAGCCTCCCAGCCATCATCCTGCCCAGGTAGATGAGGACCAGAGTGCCAAGATGCGGATTCGCTGTCATCAGCAGACAGAAACCCGAGCGGGTCATGGTGAGCACATCGGAGTCGCTTTCTGCGACCACGGTGGCGGAACGGGGCGATCCGTCCAGGAAGGACATCTCGCCGAAGACGTCTCCCGGCAGGAGCCTGGCGAGGAAGAAATCCTCGCCGGTTCTCTGGTCCACCACGCGCAGGTTTCCCGAGAGGACGACGTGGAACTCCGAGCTGGCCTCGCCCTGGCGGACCAGGATCTCTCCGGCGCTGACCTTGCGCAATTCGCAGAATGACTGGAAATTGCCGCTGTCGAGCGGCCTGAAGTCCCTGAAAACCTCGGAAGTGTTCATATTCCCTCCGGAAACGGATATCTCGAGCCTGCCCCAACAGCCCCAAAGCTACGCGAAGGACGGGGCCGGGTAAACCCTTCGAGGGAGCATGCGATGGGCGGATTCGTCATCAGACCGGTCTCAGCCTGCGATCTGGAGGCGCTGGATGCGATCTCTGCCGCGACCTGGGACGGTGAAGACTACCTCTCCGACGTGGCGCTCCGCTGGATGGATGAGGGCGGGTTCTTCGCAGGGGAGTACGAGGGGCGTGTCGTGGGCTGCGCGAAGCTGAGCCGCATGCCGGGGGGGATCGCCTGGCTGGAAGGGCTCAGGGTGCATCCGGAAGCCCAGGGCAGGGGATGGGGGAAGGCCCTGTCGGCATACGTCACCGGGCTCGCGGAACGGATGGTCGCAGAGGGAAGGGCTTCCTGCATCGAATTCTGCACATACTACAAGAATGAGAGAAGCATCGCGATCTCGACCGCGGCCGGGTTCGAGCCTGTGGAGAGCTTCGTGATACTCGGCATCGAGAAGCCGGGCTGTCCGGCCTCTGTCACTCGATGCGCCGGGCTCGACCGATCCGACCTGGCCTGCTACGAAGAGCACATACCCTTTTCCTGGAAACCCCCTCTCAACACTTCCGGCGTACTGGAGTGGCTCGAGGGGCAGATCGAGGTGTGGCGGCACGGCAGGGCCAGATTCTTCAACAGGACCCGCACGGAGGATTTCACCCTCTGCTCCTCCGGTCTCGAAGCCCCGTCCGATGCAGTGGAGGGAATTCTCGCCGCCTCGGCCGTTCAGGGCCTGGAATACTGCTGTGCGATCCTTCCCCGGGGCGACCGGCGCCTTGTCGAGGAGTTCATGGAAAGGGGATTCCGCTGGTGGGAGGAGCCGCGGGAGCCCAACATGCTGATCTTCAGGAAGACCTCCCGGGCACAAGGCGCCTCCTGAGCGGGCAGTTGTCAGCCCTCCGCGAATAGAGCCCGGCCAGCCGCGGCGAGTTGGCCCTGGCGGAGTCGGCCTCGAACATCCATCCGAGGATCCTCAGGAGGTTGGTCTCCTCGGACCCCGGAGGGGGGGACTGCCTTCTCATGAGATCGAGATAGCTCCAGCAGGCTTCCTGGACGAGTCTCGGATCATCCGCGACGGTCTGCCAGGCCACCGTGGCATAAGACCAGCGGAGGCCGAGGTCGTCCGGGCACTCCGCCATGCCCTGCCTCAGCAGCTCGAGACCCTCGTCCACCATGCCGAGGTTGACGGCGAGCTGATATCCCCCGTCGCTGTAGTTGTCGGGAATGTCCGGCCGCAGCTTCGACACCAGCCATACCTGCTGCATGTAGTTGGTGTCCCTGCGCCAGTCCCCGCCCTGGTAGAGCCAGATGTGATGGTAGTTGTCGATCTGCACGAGGAGATAGCTCGCGAGCATCGTCCTCAGTGTCCAGAGACCGGATTCCGCCAGATCCAGAGTCCCCGACCCGCTGCTCACGACGCCGGAGAGGCTTCCTCCGACGATCACGGCGACGGCAAGAGACACCGCGGCCGGCAGCATAGTCTTCAGCGTCGCCGTGACCGCCTCCTCGACGACGAGACCGCCAGCGTCACGGAGAGCGCCGCCAGAACCAGGGTGTCCCGAAGCATCTTGCCCCACACGAAGGGGGCGGCCCAGGGCTGGTTGAAGAACCACTGGGTTCCATGGTTGCGGCTGCCGGCGGGGTGGATGTGCATGCCGGTTTCGGTTTCGCCTGCGGCGCCGTGGTCGTGCCCGTGCGCCTCTTCCCCCGAATGGCCGTGAATGTCGGCCTCGCCCAGGTGCTCAGCCGGCGCGATCTCCGCAATGTCGAAATCCGCCTTACGGGCGCACGAAACGCTCGCCGCCGCTGCGGCTGCCAGGATGAACACGAACCAGGTTTTCGTCATCTGAGGTCCCTCGACAGGAGCACGGAGCGTGCGAGGGAGAGCATGAAGGCGGTGTAGGCCAGGCCGTACAGGGCGGCGAGCAGGATGTAGACCGGGCTCACATCGAAGCCGTGCGCGACGGGATCCTTTATGTGGAAGGAGTCCATGTGGGGCAGGAGGAGCCTGAGAATGCGCATGAGGCCTTCGGCGCCCGGCATGAGCCCGGTGAAGTCCCTTACGCTCATCTGGGAGAGGATGAACAGCAGGATGGTCAGCGGCGCATTCAGGGGCGGTGAGGTCCAGAAGCTGAAGAAGAACACCACCGCCAGCAGAAAGCATCCCTCGACGCCGAGGAGGAGCAGCGCTCCAGCCATGTCGGAAGGCATCGGATAGCCCTTCAGCGCGATAATGGCGACCAGGCCGGCGCCCCATACGGCGATGAAGCCTGTCTGGACCAGCGCGGTCCCCATGTACCTTCCCAGGAGGTACTGGGTTCTCGACAGGGGAGCGGCCAGGATCGGGAAAGCGATCCTTGTCTCCCTGTCCCTCGGAAAGATTCCCGATGCGAGGGCGATGGCCAGTACCAGGCTGCCGATCTCGATGGAGGTCAGTCCGGTGTCCACCGTGAACCTGCCGCCTCCGGAGAGTCCGTAGGCGGGTATCGAAGCGATGCCCGCCAGAGCGAGGGCGGTGAGAATGGCCACGCCCCACACGGTCCTCCTCCGGAAGAGCGAGTAGAGAGTCATCACCGCGAAATAGTAGATGCCTCTCATCCCGAATCACTCCCGGTGGCGGCCAGGAAGACCTCTTCGAGCGTCGCGTAGTTTCTGGCGACCTCCACGATCTCACAGCCGGATGCTCTGAGGGAGTCTATCCTGGACTGGAGCTCCCCTGTCGGGATGTCTTCCTCGACGAGGGAGCCGGAGCAGGAAGCCCTGATCCTGTATGTGTCCTCGATGGATAGGAGCGAGCTCATGGAGCCCTCGCGCACCAGCCTTCCGCGAGCCAGAATGACCGCTCTGGAGCATATCGTCTCGACCTCGGAGAGGATGTGGGAGGAGAGCAGGATCGAGGCCCCGCGCGAGTTCTCCTCGAGCATGATGTCCCTGAACTCCTTCCTCGCGGCGGGATCGAGGCCTCCGGTAGGCTCGTCCATGATCAGCAGGGAGGGGGAGCCGAGCAGGGCGGCCGCGAGCGCGGCTCGCTGCTTCATTCCCTTGGAAAAGCGCTTCATACGCGTCTGCTCCCAGCCGGCCAGGCCGACTCTTGCCAGGAGGGCCTTCAGCACGCGTTCGCCGGAGTCGAACCCACGCATCGCGGCCAGAAGCCGGAGGAGTTCCAGAGGGGTGAGGGAGTCGTCATAATCGGGATTCTCGGGGACATAGCCCAGGCAGGCGCGGGCACCCGAGGAGCCCGGTCTGTGCCCCATCACCGATATTCCGCCGGAGGTCGGCTTCAGGAGTCCGAGCAGGCATTTCATCGTCGTCGTCTTGCCCGCTCCGTTGGGTCCGAGGAACCCCAGTATCTCACCGGCCTCGAGATGGAACGACAGGTTCTTCAGCGCCGGGAAGCGCCTGAGTCCCATCCGTGAGGGGTAGCTTTTCGAGAGCTCCTCGACGAGTATCGGCAGAGAAGCGGCCATGATGACCTCCGCCGGGATAAATGGAGAAAGCCCGGTTCGGATGCAAGGGGGGAAAAGTGGAAGCGCCCGTTCTGGTCGAGGGTGACATCACGCTCATGCGTGTCGACGCGATTGTCAATGCGGCGAACAGCAGTCTGCTCGGAGGCGGCGGAGTGGACGGCGCCATCCATAGAGCCGCAGGGCCGGAGCTGCTCGCCGAATGCAGAACCCTGGGAGGCTGCATGACAGGTGAGGCAAGAGTCACACGCGCATACCGTCTTCCCGCCAGGTGGGT
>JAAYTY010000065.1 GCA_012523605.1 Candidatus Fermentibacterota bacterium | reverse complement strand
GGTTCACGCCCATGAACGGCTCCTTTCTGCCTTGATCGTTCAACGGTAATCCTGCCGGGTCCGCCGAAGATACTCACCCCGGGACTGGTCGTCAGCAGGTTCTCCCGAACAGTATCATCCCGAACAGTATCAGGTTAAAGAAACTTGAGAAACCCTTGGTGGAAGGTTACCAGCCTGCGTCCAGAATCACCGGGTCGTGCCGCATAAGTTTTTGAGGGTGAATCAGAAAGGGTTTCTCAAGTTTCTTTAACCTGATACTGTTCGGGAGAACCTGCTGACGACCAGTCCCGGGGTGAGTATCTTCGGCGGACCCGGCAGGATTACCGTTGAACGATCAAGGCAGAAAGGAGCCGTTCATGGGCGTGAACCTCAGGGGCCGCTCTCTGCTGACCCTTCTCGACTTCGAACCCGAACAGGTCAGGCATCTGCTCGACATCTCCCACACCGTGAAGGCCGAAAGGCTGACCGGCCAGAAGCACCAGAGGTTCCAGGGCATGACACTGGCCATGCTCTTCGAGAAGCGCTCCACGAGGACGAGGTGCGCATTCGAGACCGCGTTCGGCGAGGAGGGGGGGCATCCGGTCTTCCTCTCGAGCAGCGACATCCAGCTCGGAGCCAAAGAGAGCATAGAGGACACGGCGAGGGTTCTGGGAAGGATGTTCGACGCGATAATGTTCAGGGGCTTCAGCCAGGAGACTGTCGAGACTCTGTCCGAGTATGCCGGGGTTCCCGTCTACAACGCCCTGACGGACAGGTTCCATCCCACCCAGGTTCTCGCCGACATCATGACGATCGAGGAGAAGCTCGGAGATACATCCGGCCTCAACCTCGTCTATGCCGGAGACGGCAGGAACAACATGGCCAACAGCCTCATGATCGGCTCGGCACTCGTGGGAATGAACTGCACCATCCTCGCGCCGAAGCAGCTCTCGCCCGAGGAGGAGCTCCTGGCAACCGTGCGCAGGCTGGCCGAGGACACCGGATGCGAGATACGAGTGACCGACGACCGCAGGGAAGCCCTTCCCGACGCCGACATCATCTACACCGACGTGTGGGCCTCGATGGGCGAGGAAGACAGGCTGAAGGAGCGCATCGAACTCCTCACACCCTTCAGGGTGGACTCGGAGATGATGGAGCAGACCGGCAATCCCGGCTGCATCTTCATGCACTGTCTGCCTGCGGTGAAGGGCAACGAGGTGACCGTCGAGGTCATCGAGGGCCCCCAGTCCGTGGTCTGGGACGAGGCCGAGAACAGGAAGCACACCATAAAGGCCCTGATGATCGCGACACTTCTCTAGCGGGGAACGCGGTCAGGTTGACAGCAATGCCGTTCAGGGGTAGTTTGGCCGGCGAATGACGATGTTTGCGGCAATCCTGGCATGCGGCCTGTTCCTCTGGACGGGCGCCGCCGCCGCCCAGCAGGGGGGCGGGATGATGGCGTCGGTGGAGTACGAAGCCCCCGCTCCGGTCGCCATGTCCTCACCCGTCGATCCCGGCGAGTACATGGTGGGTCCCGGCGACATCCTCTGGCTCTCCGCGGAAGGCGGGCTCCCGACGGGCTTCTTCCCGGCCGGGGGCGCATCGGTGATCTATCTCCAGGTGATGCCCGACGGCTCGGTGGTGATACCCTTCGTGGGCGGGGTCCAGGCAGGAGGACTCACGCTCGAACAGGCCTCCGACAATGTAGTGGCGGCGGTCTCCTCCAGATGCCGAGGCGTAAGGCCGGAGGCCGGTTTGGCAGGCGTGAGGGTTTCGAGGATTCCCGTGACCGGAGAGGTGCTGAACCCGGGAATCGTGAACGTGGCGGGCACGAACAGGCTCAGCGATGCCATAAACTCGGCCGGAGGACTGGGCCCAGGCGCTTCGCTGACCCGCGTGGAGATCCGCCATCAGTCGGGTGACTGCACCGTCGTGGACTTCTCCAGGTTCAGGCTCGACGGCGACATGTCCTGCAATCCGCTTCTCGCGCCGGGCGACATGATCCACGTGCCGCCGGCGACGGCTTTCGTAGAGGTGTCGGGCGCTGTTTTCGCAAGGGGGCCCTTCCCCCTCGACAGGGCCGAGAGCGGCTCCTGGATCGAGGGCTCGCGCACAGTCATGGAGTATCTGGAGGGGGAGACTGTCGCTCAGTGCATCGCCAGAGCGGGAGGCATAGCCCCCTGGGCCGTTCCGGACAGCGTTTATATCGAGAGACGCTCCGATGACGGCTCGCTCGTCCGGCTTCCCGCCGGCGCGCACCCCTCCCGGATGACGCTGCTTCCCGGAGACAGGGTGATATGCCCCGGATCCACCAACAGCATAGCTGTCACCGGTTTCGTGCAGGCCCCCGGGGTGTTCCCATGGGTCGCGGGCAGCGATGCATGGTACTACATAGCGCTCGCGGGCGGCCTCACCAACGAAGGTTCCCGCTCGGGCGTGTCGGTGACCCTGCCCGGCGGAGAAGAGGACGATCCGGACGAGGCCGGCCCTCTGCCGCCGGGCTCTGTGATCGAAGTGCCGAGGAAGATCCTGGTCTGGTGGCAGGACTACCTCGCGGTGCTCACGGGCGTCGCCGGCGTGATCATCGCCTACAAGAGCATCTTCTGAGATGAAGCAGGAGCGTTCGGCCTCCTGGTACCTCATGGTGATACTCCGCAACAGGAGGTTCCTGATCGGAGCGCTGGCCGCCGTGATGATCCCCACGGTGATCGTCAGCTTTCTGCTTACGAAGAAGTACACGGTCACCACCGTGATAATGCCCCCCGAGGAGCAGATCGACGTCGGCCTCTCCATCGGGGGGATGGGCATGTCGGAGTTCGCAGGCTACTTCGGCGGCGGGATGGGCTTCTCCCTTCCCCTCATGACGACGATGTCCGACGTCTATGTGGAGATCCTGCGCAGCAGGACACTCATCGACGAGGTCATCCTCAGCACCGGCTATCTGGACTCCGCCGACGTCAGAGACAAGTACGAGAATGATCCGAATGTAGGGATGTACTGGGCCCGCAGGGAGTTCAACAACAACTACACCGCCAGCGTCACGCCCTCGGGCTTCATCGAGATCAAGATGACTACAGACGATCCCTGGTACTCGGTACGTGTCTCCGAGCGGGTTGTGGAGGTTCTCGACAGCCTGAACACCTCCATCTACCTCAGCAGGGCTCAGCGCGCGCGAGAACTGCTGGAGCTGAAGCTGGAGGTCGCGGACAGCATGTTCGCCGCCGCCAGCGCCGCGCTCACCGCCTTCGAGACCGAGCACGGAGTGATCTCTCCTGACGAAGAGATGTCGCACCTGATCTCCACTCTGGCCTCGCTGAAGCAGCAGTACCTCGAGCTGAGAGCGAACGCTTCCGCCCTTTCCTCCGGCTTCTCCTCCGGGGGGACCATGGCCGCGATAGAGATGGAGAGGCAGGCCGCGGCTCTCCTGCGAGTCATCGACAATCTCGAGAGCGGTGCGGGCGCGGCCCCGGACAGCCTGTTCCCCTCGGTGTCGCTGGAAGGCTATGCGGACATCCAGTTCGAGTATGCCCGCCTCAAGAGCGACTTCGAGACGGCGCTCGTCCTGTCGAGCACGCTGAGGGCGAGCCTGCAGCAGACAGCGGTCGAAGAGCGGCGGCAGGATCGGGGAGTTCGAACTCTGGATCCCCCGGGGCATCCCGGCTGGAAGAGCAAACCGAAGAGGATCATCATCTGGCTGGAGGTCTTCGGCGCGGCGCTGGTCCTGCTCCTGACCTTCGTCTTCATCAGAGAGCGGGTCTGGCAGTTCAGGGCGACGCATCCCGAAGACTGGGCGGAATGGAGCGTGCTTCTCGGCGATCTCAGGAAGGATCTCGCGTTCCCGTTCCGCAGGAGTCAGCCCCGGGACACCTCCTCCAGAAGCGATCGGTAGGCGGCATAGCGCTCCCCGGACAGAGATCCCTCCTCCACCGCCGCCTTCACTGCGCATCCCGGCTCCCCGGAATGAAGGCAGTCCCTGAAACGGCATGCAGTGCCAAGCACGGCGATGTCCGGGAAGCAGTTCTTCATCTCGCCGCGGGGGATGTGGCTTACCGGCAGAACCTTCAGCCCTGGCGTGTCGATCAGGAACCCGCCGCAGGCCATCGGCATCACCCGGGCTCCCACGGTCGTATGCATGCCCTTGCCGGTACGGCCGCTCAGAGGCCCGGTCTTCAGGTCGTCCCTGCCGGATAGGATCCGTATCAGAGTGGTCTTGCCCGCGCCGGAAGGACCTGTCATGACCACCGATCTGCCGGAGACGGCACTTCGCACCGCATCGAGCCCCGTGCCCGTTACGCAGCTCGCCAGGCCGAATGCGAAGCCCGCGCGCCCGCAGTCGAGCTCCAGCCGGGCGAGCATCTCCCGGTCATCCTCGGCTGCGAGATCGACCTTGTTCACCAGAACCATCACCTGGAGGCCCGACCAGGTGGCGGAGGCGGCGCTCCTCTCCACGAATCCCCTGCGCAGGGGAGGATCGCGCAGGCTGACCAGCACCATCGCCAGGTCTATGTTGGCGGCGATCACCTGCATTCCCGAAAGGACGGGGCGCTGGAGGCTGTTCCGGCGGGGGAGTATCTCGACGACATGAGGCTTCCCCTCCTCCATCTCCACCACCGCGATGTCGCCCGCGGCCGGCGGGCGCTCCAGGAACACCTTCCCGGACACCGTCGCCGAAGTCTCCCTGCCCCTGACGAGAACGGTCATCTCCCGGCGGTGAACCGAGCAGACCCTCAGCTCCATCCGCTCCCTGCTCATCGTGCGGGGGCTATGGTGTCCACCGGCACTCCGTGGTCGGCTGCTAGCCAGACAGCAGTCCGTGCCGGGAGGTAGATCCCGTGAGTGCAGACGACGATCCGCCCTACGCCCAGGTCCGAAGGCTCCCTGCCCTCATAGACCATCCTGTCCAGAGCGACGAATGCGGCCGAGGGGTCGTTGATTCCGGCTGAGAGCGCGATCCTCGGTATGAGGAGTTCGTTGGCCGCGAGCCTGCCTTCGAAGCCGCCCGATCCTATCCGGTCGAGCTCGCGCCCGAGGAGGCTCTCCGATACGATGGTTCCGGCGGTCTCGATCCACAGGCCCATCGCTCCGGCAACCGCAAGCCAGGTGATCGCAGCAGCCCGGCACCGGCCCAGCCTGCCCGTGACCTCCTGGAGTGCCGCCACCGCCCAGGGGATCGAGAGCAGGAAGATCTGATCGACATATCGCGGCAAAGCGAGCGAGCCCGCCTCGAGAGAAAGGCAGAGGATCACGAGGTGAATGCCCGCAGCCGGCGCATGAGGCCAGTTTCTGATGCGCAAAAGGAGGGATGCGAGCAGAACCGGGCCGGCCACGAGGAGACCGCGGAATGCGGCCCAGGGCAAGCATCCCAACGGGCCCGGCGTGGGAAACGGCATGGCCGAGACCACATAGATCACTTCGCGGGCGGACCATGCCGCCGAACCCGCCATCAGGAGGTTGAGGGCAGGCCATGACAGCAGGGCCGCGGCGAGCAGGACGACGGCCGAAGCTGAACGCTTTCGCAGAAGTGCCACAGCCGCATAGGCGGCGCCCTCGGGTCTCAGGAATGCGGCGGCGGAGCATGAAAGCGGGGTCGAGAGGAACAGAAGGGCCAGGAATGGAATCGAGGGGCTTCCGCCTAGAGCCAGCGAGACGAAGACCGGGTGAAGGCCGGTGACGAGACCGGCTGTCAGCGCGCCGCGCGGCCCGCCTGCCGCCCTCAAGCCGGCATACGCGGCCGCCAGCACGGCGGAAGCCGCGAGCAGGATCCTCAGGACGGCATGAGCAGCCCCGCCCCCGGCCAGTTCGGCGAGAGCGACGAGCAGGAGCTGTGCAGGCTTGGGAACGGTGTCGGGGTAGTAGATGGAGCAATCGTCGAACATCGCATCCCTCGAGATGCGGGGGATCCCGCCTCCGGCCACGGTTCTGCCCCAGAGCATGTGTGCGCAGTAGTCCGGATCGGGAGCCGGGAAGACCAGCTCGAGCACCGCAAGAAGGGCGCAGGACACGAGCACGGGAACCGCGAGCGCCCCGGCCCTACTCAGAGCCTTCCTCCACGGGCTCGACTATACGGATGATGAACTCGTCCGGCCTTCCCCAGCCCAGTATCTCTCTGACCGCCTTTTCCATGAAAGCCGAGTCCGACTGCAGTCGGATAGTCTCATCCCGGAGCGAGTCCGCCTGGTTCCGAAGGCTGTCGATGGATTCTCTGAGGGTGTCAGTCGTGCTCAGAAGGGAGACGATGGCTATCAGTCCGTTCCTGTTGAAGACGAGAGAGGCGGCGAGGACGACGATGACCGAGAGTACGAGCAGGAAGGTGAACCGCCTCGACGATCTAGCGGGTTTCGCCATGTCCTTGCCCCGATTCAGCGCATGGACGGGGAAAGCGCTCCGGCACAGGCGAAGAAGGCGCCTCCCCGCGGGCGCTCTTCGATCCGGAGGATCAGGTCGGATTCCGCGATGCGATCAGTCCTGCAGGCTGATCCGGTCTCGATGAGCCCTATGCGGGCGGCCAGGCTCCGATCTCCCGTGAAAACGCCCCCGGTTCCCCTCTTGCGGCCCGCCACCGCCCTCGTGCCGCCTCTGCGAACAGGGTCCGCGGCTCTCGTCGTCCCGCTGACTGTCCCGATTCGATCGAGCCTGATCGGGAGGGCATCGGCGGATCTCTCCCCGATGTCCCTCCTGATGCGCTCGACGCCGGTCACGAGCAGGCAGTCACCCAAGATGTGGATCCTTCCGCCCGGCCTGGAAGCCAAGCCTCCAGGCGACCAGCTCTTCGAAATCCCCCTATCGGCGGGCGACTTGCGCAGGAAGTGGAAGAACTCCACTCCGGCCCGAAGGGCGTTCGAGGAGGTGTAGAAAACCGCCGGGAGAAGCATGGATTCCTGCAGAAGGAAAGGTTCGAGACGCGTCTGTCTCCCATCAAGCCGTTCGTCATCGGCAAAGGGAGTACACTGTGACGAAAAAGCCGCCCAGTCTGCGGAAGAGGGGCATTCCATGCGACGCCGACGCCGCTCTCTCAATCGAGCCGTCCGCGGGGAGCGCATCGGTCTCCACGGTGGGATTCGTCCGCGAGTCGGGTGCCCGTCGTGCTACGACTTCGACGCTCTCCGCCAAAAGAGCCCCTTCCCGCGTCGCTGTGACTCTCCGTCACACTGATCAGCGCGTCACTTCCGGATCGTAATCGCTGAGGATCTCGGCCGGCGTTCTTTCGGACAGGATCTCCAGGAAAGCGCCGACCAGCTCCGGGTCCAGCTGGGTTCCCGCACTGGAGCGCAGTTCGGAAACCGCGTAGTCCAGTCCCGGGGAGGATCTGTAGGTCCGATCGGAGGTTATCGCGTCGAACACATCGGCGACGGCGAGGATTCGGGAGTGGAAGGGTATGTCCTCCCCGGTGAGCTTCAGAGGATATCCGCCGCCGTCGAAGCGCTCGTGATGATGCCTTACCGTCACGGGGATGTCGGCGAGGGCCGTGACCGGCTTGAGTATCCTGTATCCTATGTCGGGATGGGTCTTGATGATGTCGAACTCGGCGCTGGTCAGCGAGCCGGGCTTGTTGAGGATGGCTTCCGGCATGCCGATCTTCCCGATGTCGTGGAGCAGGGCGGCGTTCCTGAGATCCTCCCTTTCGCGGTCGGGCATGCCCAGATAATCCGCCATGGCGAGGCAGTATGCAGTAACGTTCCTCGAGTGGTAGTGGGTGTAGGGATCCTTGGCATCGACGGCGCCTGCAAGCGCAGCGATCGTCTGGATGTAGTTCCGCTCGCCCGTCTGGTGGAGGTAGGCGTTTCCCAGCGCCACCGCGGCCTGCCCGGCCAGCAGGGAGAGATAGCGCTGGAGCCCGGGCAGAGACCCGGTGTCCCGGGTGCCTGCTATGAGCATCCCCTGGAGCCTGCCCTGCTCGCCGAGGTTGAAGGCGAACCAGGTTGCCTTCGCGCTGTCGAAGGGGGGGCCCGCCTTGTCGAACCGCTGGAATATCCCTGCCTCCCAGGCCTTGTCGAAGCCTGTCTCCCCGGTAACGTCAGCGACGCGCTCCTCGAAGGCGCTTCTGAGAAGACGCTGAGGTATGTCGGCGCGCGAGAGCACATAGACGAGCGGAGCCGCTCCCTGGGCGGACAGGAAGGCTCCGAACACGTCGAAGGGGATCACCTCGTGCAGCCCCTTCGAGATGGCGTCGAGGACCTTCGAAGTGTCCAGGCTCGCGGAGAAGCCGGCAGAAATCGTGTTTATCTTCTCGAGGTCATTCGCGGTCTCCCTGAGATCTCTCGCCAGATCGAAGCCGGTGAGCTGGTTTCCGGCCTGGGCGGCGAAGAGGCCCAGCAGCTTCAGGTCGCGCTCCGTGAAGGGGAATCCCGCGCCGAGTCTGACAACGATGCAAGAGCCGACCCTGACATCCTTGCCCTGCAGGGGACGGCACATGGCCCCGGCAGGTCCTCTGGGTGTCTGCAGCTCGGGGAGCGAGCCGGGCTCCATGATGGATCCTTCCGGGAGAAGGCTCGCCGCCCGCGACAGTACGGGCCAGGCCGAATCCTCCAGGATGTCATCGTCTCCAGCGAGAGTGAGCCGGCCATCCTCGAGCACCACCGCGGCGGCGTCGGCCCGGAAGCTCCTCTCGAGAGCCGCGCACAGCTTCTCCAGATATGACTCCGGGGTGTCGGTGGAGATGCTGGAGGAGGTCGTGAGGGCGTGGAGTTCATAGAGCTCGTTCCTCAGCTCGGTGGTCTGTTTCTTGCGCACCTCCAGCGCCCGCCCGATGGTGGCCGTCAGCTCCGACAGCTCGAAAGGCTTCACCAGGAAATCGAAAGCGCCTTTCAGGATCGCGTCCTTCACCACGTCAATCGAGCCATGGCCGCTGAGGAGGATCACCAGAGTGTCGGGATGGTGCCGTACGACATGGTCGAGAATCTCCGTACCGTTTCCGCCCGGCATGATCACGTCGCTCAGCACCACACTGAACGAGAGCACCTCGAGAAGGGCGATGGCCCTCGCCGTATCCCCGGCTTCGTGGATCTCGCAGCCGTACTGCTCCAGAGCCTCTCTGCAGACCTGCCTCACCGTAGGATCGTCGTCCACGATGAGTATCCGCGGCAGGCTCATAGCCCGGCACCCCCCCGGACCAGCCCCAGGCTCTTCATCCGCGCGAGCAGGGTGGTCCTCTTCATGCCCAGCAGGGCGGCGGCCCTGCTCCTCACTCCTCCGGCTCTCTTCAGGGCCGATATGATATAGTAGCGCTCGATGCGCTCGAGCAGGTCCTGCAGATCGACAGCCTCTCCCTCCCTGCCCCCCAGGTCGGGCGGGATGTCGGTTGAGCCTCCGAGGCGCACCGGGAAGTCCTCTGCCCTGAGCACGCTGCCTGAAGCCATGACCGATGCGTGTTCGATGGCGTTCTCCAGCTCGCGCACGTTGCCCGGCCAGGAGTGGCCCATGAGCAGGGCCACGGCATCCGCCCCGAGCTTCAGGCTCTCCGAGCCTGTCCTGGCTGCTATCCGCGACAGGAAGTGCTCTGCCAGAGGGATGATGTCCTCGCGCCTCTGCCTGAGAGGCGGAAGGTGGATCTCGATCACGTTCAGCCTGTAGAAGAGATCCTCGCGGAAGCTCCCCGCACGAACGGCGTCCTCCAGGTTCAGGTTCGTCGCGGCTATGAGCCGTACGTCCACTCTTATCACATCGGAGCCCCCGACCGGCGTGATCTCCTTCTCCTGAAGGACGCGGAGGAGCTTGACCTGCATGGAGGGGCTCATGTTGCCGACCTCGTCGAGGAAGAGAGAGCCGCCGTCGGCCAGCCTGAAGCGTCCGAGGTTCGCCGCGACAGCCCCTGTGAAGGCTCCTCTGACATGGCCGAAGAGCTCGCTTTCCAGGAGACCCTCCGGCAGGGCTCCGGAGTTCACGGAAATGAACGGCTGTGCAACGCGCCTGCTGAGATCGTGGATCGAACGGGCAACCAGCTCCTTGCCGGTTCCGCTCTCGCCGGTGATGAGGACCGTGCTGTCGGTCCTGCTGACGCGGCGAACGAGATCCATCACGTCACCCATGGCCGCGGATCGGAAGGTGATGACGGCCTGCTGCCTGTCGCCGGGCTTCTCCCTGACCGCCCCCACCGCCAGCGCCTGCTGGATGGCGGACGCCACGGAGTCGCTTGTGAAGGGCTTCGGTATGTAGTCCACGGCTCCCCTGCGCATCGCGGTTACGGTGCTGTCGACGGAGGCGAAGCCCGTTATCACGATGACGGGGAGCCAGCGGTACTTGTCGCGGACCAGCGTGAGCAGGTCGAGGCCCGACATGTCGGGCAGCATGACGTCGGTTATCATGACGTCGAACACCGACTGGCGGAGAACCCGCAACGCATCCCTGCCGGTGCCGACGGTTTCGGCGGAGTAGCCCAGGGCGACCAGCATCTCGGCAAGCGAGCTCCTGACGCCTGGCTCGTCGTCGACAACAAGAATCCTGTGCGCTCTCGACTGCTTCTTCGGCATTTCCGCATCACCCAGCCTATATTGCCCCGGTGAGCGCATTGATGTCAATATCTTGACGGGAGATGCCCCTGGCGCGTTTCTTCTTCGTCACTGCCCTCATTCTGGTTCTCGCGGAATGCAGGAAGCCGCCGGGAGAGCCGGACCTCGTCCTGCGAGCCGATACCGTCGCAGGCGGTCAGAGTCTTTCCGGGTCGGATTCCTCGGGCTGTGCATCAGCCGACTCGGTCCCTCCGGAGGACTCCATTCCGCGGGACACAATGCCTGAGGACACCCTGCAGGAGGTGCCGGCAGATCCCCTTCCGGGAGCGCGCTGCGCCAGGCTGGAACTGCGCGGATCCCTGTACGGCTCGCTCGCCGAAGCTCTGCCTGGCGAGGATACGGATGTCCTGGGAGCGCATGCGGTCAGGTGCATGTGGTGGAATCTGGATCCATGGAGGGGGCTGTCCGCCGGCGACTCGCTGGTGATCCTGTTCGGGGCCGGGGACATGGGGCTGGAGAACCGGACAATCGCGCTGAGGTACACCCCGGTCGCCGGCTCCTCGAACAGAGCCTTCTCGGTCTATATGTTCAGGAAGACAGGGGACAGCTTCCCGTCGTACTTCTACCAGGACGGAACCGAGGCAGTGAAGCTGCTCGACGTGATGCCGCTGACGACATTCGAGGAAGTGACCGGCATCTACGGGGAGCCGCGGGGGGATCACACACACGCCGGCATCGATTTCAAGGCGCCCGAGGGAACGCCGGTGAGGACGGCGCATGGGGGAGTTGTAGCGAGAACGGACTGGAACACGGAGTACAACGGGCACTGCGTGGAGATCCGCATGGGCGCCGGTTACAGCGAGATATTCCTCCATCTCCGCGACATAGCCCCGGTTGTGTCGCCGGGCGCCTCGGTCCCCGCCGGAACGACGATCGGCACGGTCGGGAACACCGGACGATCATACTCGGCCCACCTGCACTACCAGATCAACGACGAGTGCGACCGACCGATCGATCCGTGTCTGTTCTTCGGCACGCACAGGAGGTCTCTCGGCGCGTCGGACATGCCTGCGTTCCAGGAGTTCGTGACCCTCTGCGACTCCCTCATGCTAGCCAGGGGTTCGGAGCCTTGAGAGGCATCTGCGTAGTGGCCCTCAACTGGAACGGCCGCGAAGTACTTCCCGGAATGCTCCGCTCGCTCTCGACCGAGGCCCCCGCCGCCGGGGCCAGGGTACTCCTGTTCGACAACGGATCCACCGACGGCTCCGACCGGGAAGCGGAGGAAGCCTTCGGAGGATGTCCGTGGTTCTCTATCGAGAGGTCTGCCGTCAATCTCGGATTCGCCGGAGGCGCCAACGCGGCGATAGCCGGCATCTCCGAGGATATCACGGTGCTGGCCAACACGGACACCGTCTTCCTGCCAGGCAGCCTGAAGGCGCTCTGCGAAGGGCTGGAGCGCCATCCCGGAGCGGCGGCGGCGGGGCCGAGGCTCCTGTGGCCCGACGGCTCGCTCCAGAGGTCTCTCAGGGATTTCCCGTTCCCCGGCAGGCTGGTGAGGGAGCACCTTCCGCTCCTCAGGAGGTCGTCATCTCGGTGGGACGACCACGAGACCGAGCGCCGCGCCGAATGGCTGGTGGGCGCTGTGCTGGCCTTGAGGACGGGCGTCTTCAGGCAGGCGGGCGGCTTCGACGAAGATTACTTCTTCTATCACGAGGAAACGGACCTCCAGTACAGATTCCACAGGATGGGGTGGGAGGTCTGGCTGGTGCCCTCATCCCGGGTTGTTCACTTCGAGGGCGCTGCCGCGGCGAAACTGTATGGACGGGATACGCGCCTCCGGTATATTCCGGCGAAGCTCCGCTTCCTGGAAAAGCACGGATCTCGCGGCAGCAGGACGGCCTTCAGGGTTCTCATGTCCGCTCTCGCTCTCGGTCGGTTGGCCGTGGGCCTGATGTCGCCTGCAAGAGCCGCTTCCGATGCCTGTTTCTCCCGGTCCTACTGCCGCAGGGTTCTCTCGACCCTCTGGCTGAACCGGGACTCCCGGAAAGGTCGGTGACGATGCCTGCGGTACTCGGTCTGAACTGCTACAAGCACGATGCGGCTGCGGCGCTGATCGTCGACGGCAGGCTCGTCGCGGCGGCCGAAGAGGAGAGGTTCAGGCGCATCAAGCACTACGCCGATTATCCTGCAATGGCCATCGACTTCGCGTTGAAGCAGGCCGGCATGGAAGCCCGCGACATCGACCATGTGGCCTACTACATGCTGCCGGGGCTCGTCTTCAGGGAGAACCTCCAGTACAGCAGGAACTACATTCTCAGACCCGGGGGCGCGGCATTCCTGGCCGGACAGCTCGCCGGCGCGAGAAAGATGGCGGGAATCGGCTCGAAGCTCTCCGAGCATCTGGGCCCCTCGCTGAGAGCGAAGCTGCATTTCGTAGAACATCATGTTGCGCATGCACTTGCAGCATGGTATTGCTCCGGGTTCGACTCCTGCGCTGTGCTGACGATGGATGGAGTGGGAGAGAGGGATACGAGCCTGCTCGGCTCCATCGAGGGGGGCAAACTTCGCCGCCTGGCGGGATCGAGGTATCCGAACTCCCCCGGGGTGTTCTACAGCACCCTCACTAGACATCTGGGCTTCGCACCCGACAGCGACGAATACAAGGTCATGGGGCTGTCGAGCTACGGTCAGCCCGAGTTCATCGACCTGTTTCGGAGAATGCTCTGCACAGACGGCAGGGGTGGCATAAGGCTGGATACGAGGATGCTGGATGTCCACCGCGGCGTCCATCATGCACGCTTCTCGGACTCCGTGCTTGAACTGATCGGTTCCCCCAGGGGGAAGGGCGAGCCTGTCGTATCCAGGCACGAGAACGTCGCCTGCTCTGCCCAGCGGGCTCTGGACGAGCTGGGTCTCGCGCTGGCCAGGCTTCTCCGTGAGAAGACCGGGCGGGACAGGCTTGTGATATCGGGTGGAGTAGGCCTCAACTGCGTCATGAACGGCCTGATCGAGCGCGAGGCGGGATTCGAGGAGGTCTTTCCTCTGCCGGCCCCGCACGACGCAGGAACCTCCGTCGGGGCTGCGGTATCCGTCCACCTCTCGGAGTTCCCCGGCGTTCCTCTCGAGAGTCCGTCCGACATGTACCTGGGCCCCGGATACTCGGAGCAGGCCGTGGAGTCTGCGCTGGCGCAGTCGAAGCTCACCTTCGCGAGGCCCGAGCGCCTGGTTGAGGTCGCAGCGAGGCTCGTCGAGAAGGGGATGGTCGTCGGGCTCTTCCAGGGCAGGATGGAGTTCGGTCCCAGAGCCCTCGGCAACAGGTCCATCCTGGCGGACCCGCGGAGGGCCGACATGAAGGACCTGGTGAACAGCGTCGTGAAGCAGCGCGAAGCCTTCAGGCCCTTCGCCCCCGCGGTACTGGAGGAGAGGGCTGGCGAGTACTTCGAGGGCTGTGTCAGGTCGCGATTCATGATCAGTACCTACAGAGTGCCGCCGCCGAAGGCGGAGGAGATTCCCGCGGTCACGCACGTGGACGGCACTGCGAGGGTGCAGACGGTTCCCCGCGAATCCAATCCGTTCTACTATGACGTTATCGAGGCCTTCGGCCGGCTTACGGGGGTTCCCGTCGTGCTCAACACCTCTTACAACGTGAAGGGCGAGCCGATAGTGGAGTCTCCCTCGGACGCCATCCGCTGCTTCTACGGCACCGGGATCGACGCGCTGGTCATTCCGCCCTTCCTGGTGGCGAAACGTCCCGCTGCAGAAATCCTGCGCGCCAGATAGTGTCAGGTTAAAGAAACTTGAGAAACCTGTTTTCGATCAGATCAGGTTTAAGAAACTTTAGAAACCGGTATCTATTTTACTCGAAAGTACTTGCGAAATACAAGCAGCCTGGAGGTTCCGTGCTATAGTAAATGCTGCGGCGGTTTCTAAAGTTTCTTTAACCTGATACTGTCACCGTCACCCCGAGCCACCGAGGCGGCGCTGGAGTGTTCTGCGGCCCAGGCCGAGGAGTTCCGCCGCCCTTGTGCGGTTCCCGCCCGTCAGCTCGAGCGTCTTGTCTATGACCACGTCTTCTATCTCGTCTATGGTCATGGGGAGATTGAGCTCGATCTTCGCAGTCCCGGCCAGAGGGATGCCGGTGATCTCGGCAGGCAGATCAGAGGCGGTTATCCTCTCCCCCGAAGTTATCAGCAGGCTTTCCACGAGATTCTTGAGCTGGCGCACGTTGCCCGGCCACGAGTAGGAGATCATCGCCTGGAGGGCGTCCTGCTCGATCAGAGGGATGGGGAGCCCGTGCTTCTCCGCCGACTGCCTGAGGAAGGCCATGACCAGCAGAGGGATGTCCTGCTTCCGAGCCCTCAGCGGCGGTATGTGCAGTTCGACTACTTTCAGCCTGTAGAACAAATCCTCCCTGAAGGTGCCTTCGCGGACCCTCTCCAGGAGATCGCTGTTGGTCGCGGCAATGAGCCTCGCGTCCGTGGGCACCGGCGTGTTCCCGCCCAGCCTCGTGACTTTCTCCTCCTCCAGCGCCCGCAGAAGCTTGACCTGCGTGGCCGGAGGTATCTCCCCGATCTCGTCAAGAAGCAGTGTTCCCCCGGCGGCGGCTTCGAACCTGCCCTCCCTCATCCTGTCCGCGCCTGTGAAGGCACCCTTCTCGTGGCCGAAGAGCTCGTCTTCGAGGAGGGTCTCGGGAATGGCCGCGCAGTTCAGAGCGAGATAGAGCCCCCTCCGACCGCTCAGAGCGTGGATCTGTCTGGCCAGGACGTCCTTGCCGGTGCCGCTCTCTCCCGTTATCAGCACGGTTGCCTTCACGGGGGCGACCCGTCTGACCTTCGTCATCAGGTCCTCCATGGAGCGCGAGCGATAGAGGAAGGCCTGCTCGGGCTTCTCCGCCGACTGCGCCGAAGCCTCGACGAACGATCTCGCGGAAAGGGTGAAGGCGCGTGAGACCACGTCCCTTATGGCCTGGGCGTTCTCAACGTCGAGGAGGATGTCCACGGCGCCGCTCTTCATCCAGGCAACCGCATCCTCCGCTGAGATGTTCCTGCCGTAGATGAACACTCCCGCGGCGAGATTCGCCCTGCGGAGCGAATCCAGGAATGTGGTCATCAGCATGTCGGGGAGGTCTGACGAGACGGCTAGTACGTTGACAGACCTGGAGCTGACCCTTCGCAGGGCCGAGCGGCCCGACGGCTCGGTGATGGTCATATAGCCTCCGGCGGACACGGCTTCCGCCACCTTCGAGGCCCTGCCCGCGTCCTTGTCGACCACAAGCACGGTTCCCCGGCCGAGCACTGTGACCATCATCTGCCCTTCTTCAGAAAGATTAACATAACCCCGTCAGGCCCGGATGCGTACAGCCATTCTACCTGCCGCCCGGCATGTGGTATATCCATGTCGGAGGAAAGGAGGAGCGAATTGAGATTAGTATTGTCACCGGTTGACCACATCAGAAGGCTCCTGACAGCCATCCTGGTGGTTCTCGGGCTGGTATGGCTGTTGTTCGGCGGCCCGCTCTACATAGTCGGTCCCGAGGAGGAGGGTATAGTCCTCACTCTGGGCAGGCATACGGCGACTACCGGCCCGGGCCTCCATCTCAAGATGCCCTGGCCCGTGCAACGGGTGTACACTCCGGCCGTGAATGTTGTCCAGAGAGTAGAGATAGGTTTCAGAACCATCGACGACGGCCCGCCTCCGGAGTTCATCAGCTTCGAGAACGACCAGGAGATGCTCAGCGAAGGCCAGATGCTCACCGGGGACGAGAACATCATCAATGTCGCGGCGATAGTTCAGTATAGGATCTCCGACGCACATGCCTACCTGTTCAACCTGAGGGCGCCCGAAGAGGCGCTGAGGGACATCGCCGAAGCGGTCATCAGACAGGTGATCGGAGACAACGCGATAGACGCGGTCCTGACCACCGGCAAGGCCGACATGCAGATCCGCATCGCCGACCAGGTGCAGCAGATGAGCGATTCCTACGGCATGGGCATCGACATAGTGGCGGTGCAGCTCATGGACGTTCAGCCGCCCTCGCAGGTCTCCTCCTCGTTCAAGGACGTCGCCACCGCCCGCGAGGACATGCAGGCGTACATCAACGAGGCTCAGGCCTACAGGAACGACGTCCTGCCGTCGGCTCTTGCCGACTCGGTGCGCATGGTGAACGAGGCCCTCGGCTACCAGGCCATGAGAGTGGGCGAGGCGATGGGGGAGGCCAGCAGGTTCGCCGCAGTGGCGTCGGAGTATGCGCGTGCGCCCGGTGTGACTGCGACCAGGCTGCACCTCGAGACGCTCGAGGCGGTCCTCTCGGCGGTGTCCATCACCATCGTGGATGGAGACGCCGGAGCGCTGACCCATTACAACCTGTCGGAGGGGCAGTGATGATGAGGAGGATCAGGCAGCTCGTCACGGCGTCACTCCTGCTGGTCGCCTTCCTCGTGCTGTCCGGCTCGCTGTTCGTCATAAGCGAGACGGAGCAGGCGGTGATCCTCCAGTTCGGCAGACCCGTCAGGGTGATAGTCGGCGACAGGACGCCGGAGCAGATGGAAGAGATCGAGTCATGGATGGAGGTCAATGCGCCCGACGTGGCTGTCTCGCACGGGCCGGGCCTCTATTTCAAGGTTCCCCTGCTTCAGCAGGTCAGGGTGTTCGACGACCGCATCATGGAATACGACGACGAGCCCGCCGACGTCGTGACCATGGACAAGAAGCACATCCAGGTTGACTGCTACGCCCGTTGGAGGATCATCAACCCGCTCCTGTTCCTGAGGAGCATCCAGACCGAGGGGGCCGCGAGATCAAGGATAGACGACATTGTCTACTCGGTGCTGAGGCAGGAGCTGGGGCGGAGCAACCTCATCCACATAGTGAGAAGCACCAACAGCCCGATCGGGCTGGGCGACTATGTCAGGCTTGTCAACAGCATATCCTACTCGGACACGCTCGGCGATCTCGTGATGGAAGAGGGCGAGCTGAGCGAGGACGTCAGTCTCGTGAGGGTGCCGGAGGGGCAGGGCAGAATCGCCATTATGGACAGGGTCGCGAGGACCTGCAGGCAGATGCTCCTGGAGTACGGGATCTACCTGGTCGATGTCCGGATCAAGAGGGCCGACCTGCCTGCAGAGAACCAGCAGGCCGTTTTCGCACGCATGCAGGCCGAGCGCAACCGCATATCAACCCGGTACAGGGCCGAAGGCCGCAGGGTGGCGGCCAACATCGTGGCGGGAACCGACCTGGAAGTGGACTCGATACTGGCTGGCGCAACCATGACTTCCCTCACGATCCGGGGAGCCGCGGACAGCGCCGCCGCAGCCATCTACGCGTCGGCATACAGTTCGTTCCCCGACTTCTACCGCTTCCAGAGATCGCTCGAAACCATGAGCGAGGTTATGGGCGCGGACGACAGGATAGTCACGAGTACGAGCGGCGGAATCTTCCAGTACCTGGTCGGCAGGCCCGGTGATCTGAGGTGACGGATTTCAGGAACGACGGATACTGCTTCGTCTGCGGCCAGTCCAACCCGTCGGGGCTCAGGCTGAAGCCCGAGGGAAGGGACGGAGCCTGCTCTCTCACCTGGATTCCCCGGAGAGAGCATCAGGGGTGGGAGGGCATCGTCCACGGGGGCATACTGTCCGCCGTGCTCGACGAAGTCATGGCCTACTCCACCATGAGCCTCGCCGGCGCTACTGCGACCACCTCGCTCCGGATCGAGTTCAAGAAGCCCGTGCTTGTGGGAAAGCCTGTCGAGATAAGCGCGCAGGTCGTGTCGAGGCGCGGCAGGATTCTCGATGCCAGAGCCAGGCTGTCACAGGAGGGAATCCTGAAGGCCGAGGCCGAGGCACGGTTCCTGGCCGTTCCCGGGGAAGGCGGACAGGGCTGAAGCTCTTTATCGCGGGTCACAGGGGGCGGCTGGGAACCGTGCTCTGCAGAGTCTCTGCCGCGCGGGCAGGCATCGAAATCTCGACTCTGGACCCGCCCTCGTGCGGGGGAACGGATCTCGGCTCATCCGACCCCTCCGAACTTCTGGATCTCCTCCGGCCTGATGCGGTGGTGAACGCCGCCGCTTTGTCCTCGGCATCGGCCTGCAGGACCACTCCCGAGTCGGCCGTGAGGATCAACTGCCGATGGCCGAGGAATCTGGCGAGAGCCTGTGCGCACAGGAACATCCCGCTGGTGCATGTTTCGACGGATCTGGTTTACAGCGGCGGAAATCCACCCTATTCCGAATCGTCGCCCGCGGTGCCCCTCTCGCTATACGGATGGACGAAGCTGCTCGGCGATCGTGCGGTGCTCGCAGAGCATCCCGGAGCTGCGGTAGTGAGAACCTCGGTTCTCTTCGGCCGCGCCTGCGCGAAAAGGCCCACCTTCTCGGAGGAGATCCTCGCGGGTCTCGTAGAGGAGGTGCATACGGACTCGTTCAGGAACCACACGCCGATACACTGGTTCGGCGGAGTCATCCTCGACCTGTTGACGCAGAGGGCTTCGGGGCTGGTGATACTCGCGGCGGCCTGGTCCCAGTCCAGGTCGGCCTTCGCGGAAGCCCTTCTGGAACACGCTGGTATCACCGACCTTCCGCGCCTGGGAAGAAGGCCTTCGGGCATCCCCTGCGATCTCACACTGGATCCGTCTCATGCAGGCATCCGCTGGGGCATCCCCCTCCCCGATCTCCATGCCTCCATCGCAATGGAGCACCCTCGGTATCAGGTTAAAGAAACTTAAGAAACCCTATGTCTCTGGTATCTATGTGATTACATATTCCGCCTGCCTGGATTTCGTGCTACAGCATATGCCGAGGCGGTTTATTAATTAGTGATTACTCAAGATTTGGCACAAGGTCGCAGATGAAGGCGACCAGGATAGAGAACAGATCCTCGTGACGGTGATTATACCTGAACTCCTGCTCCTTCAGGTAAAGCGGGAAGTTGCGCGGTGAGACGCCGTGATGCTTTATCAGGCGCTCCTTC
>JAAYTY010000064.1 GCA_012523605.1 Candidatus Fermentibacterota bacterium | reverse complement strand
CTGGGTGTGCGGACGCTGTTCATCGAGCCCGGGAGTCCCTGGGAGAACGGCTACATCGAGTCGTTCAACGGCAAGCTGCGGGACGAGCTGTTGAACGGAGAGATCTTCGACACACTGACGGAGGCAAAGGTGCTGACGGAGAGGTGGAGGCAGGAGTACAACCGCTTCAGGCCGCACAGTTCGCTTGGTTATCGCCCTCCAGCGCCCGAAGCAGTAACCGATCTTGCCCCGGTGAGATGGAGGAACGCATCATACCATGCGGAACCGGCTCCGGTACTAACTCAGAGTGTGGACCTGTGATTGGGGGCTGGTCACGGATTCCATATCGCAGATTGCCCCCTGAAGACGACTGCTGGCAGCCCTCTCCCGGGGTGTCATGCAGGTTGATTTCCTTGTTGCCACTCATAGTCGGCTTCTTGATCTGATCCAGGGGGTCGTGGACGACCCGGTGTCATCCATCCGGGTGGCCCAGTTTTTAGAAGCAGGCCGTGCCTGCCGTTGATGGGCAGCGTAAGTCGTTTCACGAGATAGTCCTGCAGGATTTGGTGCATTGCGTCGTAGAGGGCCCCTGATATGAACCTGCACCCAGCCCGCCCTGCCGCACCGACAAAGACTTGGATCATCGATCGAGACTCCGGGCTGCCGCGAGCGCGGGAGCGGTGGAGAACCGCCCCTCGGCGTCGATGCCGCATACGCCCGCCTGCGCCCGCACCCGGTGCCCCGGGCCTCCTCCTCGTGTATGTTCCCTGTTCATGACAGATCTGGCGCACCTGCGACACCGAAGGAGTGGATTGGCCAGGCAGAGCGTAGCATTCAGGATCCTTGCCCTCGTGAAGCCCTACCGCAGGCTGGTGGCGCTGGCCTTCCTGTGCGCCGCTATCTTCGCCGCTTCCAGCGGCGCCTCGCTGGGCATGATACTGCCGGTGTTCGACGACGTCTTCGCCCGTGCAGGCGATCCGGTCTCGGGAAGAGGGCTGATCGACCTGATGGAGGAAAAGACCGCCCGCCCCGGCAGTGATCTCCTGGAAGCCCTGAGCAGGTTCAGCCCGGGAGGCGTGATCCGGGCCGGAGGGGACATGGTCGCTGCCGCAAAGGAGGCGATGGCCGAGGCCCCTCCCGGCGAAGTGCTCCTCGGCGTGGTGGGCGTGATTGTGTTCCTGATCCTTCTCAAGAACCTCGCGGGAATGGCACAGGAGTTCCTGCTGGCCAGGGTTGAGCAGGGCGTTCTATATGACCTTCGCAAGGCTCTTTACTCGCATCTCCTCCATCTGGACCTCGACTTCTTCGCACGCAGCAGGTCCGGCGAACTGCTGAGCCGGCTGACCGCCGATGTGGACCGGCTGAAGGGCGCTATAACCGAGGCGCTGGTGAACGTGGCCAAGCAGGTCATCCTCCTCGCGGTCTTCCTCGGGATTGCACTCTGGGCGTCCTGGAAGCTGACACTCGTAACCCTGCTGGTCCTGCCGCCCAGCATGATGATCATCCTCATAATAGGCAGGAAGCTCCGGAAGAAGAGCCACAGGTCCCAGGAGAAGATGGCCGACTTCGCTTCGATGCTGCAGGAGTCCACCCTGGGCATTAGGGTCGTAAAGGCTTTCTCGATGGAGGAGTTCGAGGAGCGAAGGTTCCAGAAGGTCCTCGCCTCGCACGCCAGGTACGAGACCAGCCTCCAGAGGCTGAAGGCCCTCGCAGGGCCGCTCACCGAGGTGCTGGGCGCCGCCGCGAGCGGCGTGATCTTCTGGTACGGAGGGCGCGCCGTCCTGGGCGGGGAGGGGATGTCCGCCGGTCAGTTCTTCGTCTTCCTCGGAGCGGCACTCTCGATGATGGACCCCGTCAAGGACCTGAGCAAGGCACACGCCAGGATAATGGCTGGCCTGGCCTCCGGGGACAGGGTCTTCAAGCTCCTCGACGAGAAGCCCGCGATCGTCGAGGAGCCCGATGCCGTCGCTTTGCGGACTTTCGAACACTCCATAAGGTTCTCCGGCGTCTCCTTCGGCTACGACAGGGAACCGGTCCTGCGATCCATCGATCTGGAGCTGGCAAGGGGCGAGGTTCTGGCGCTCGTGGGTCCCAGCGGGGCGGGAAAGAGCACCCTCGCCGACATGATCCCGAGATTCATAGACCCCGTGGAGGGCCGGATAACAATCGACGGAATCGACCTGCGGAGAGTACGCCTCGCGGACCTCAGGCGTCTCATGGGCGTGGTCACGCAGGAAACCGTGCTCTTCAACGACACCATCAGAAACAACATCGCCTACGGAGACGCTTCCGTCCCGCTGGAGCGGGTGAAGGAAGCCGCACGGGTTGCCAACATCCTCGATTTCGTCACGGATCTGCCAGAGGGCTTCGACACCGTCATCGGCGAGAGGGGCGTTACGCTGTCCGGCGGCCAGAGGCAGAGGCTCGCCATCGCCAGGGCCGTGCTCAAGGACCCCCCGATACTGATCCTCGACGAAGCCACATCCTCTCTCGACACCGAGTCGGAGCGTCTGGTCCAGCAGGCTATAGATACGCTTATAAGGGGCCGGACTTCGCTCGTCATAGCTCACAGGTTGAGCACCATCAGGCATGCCCAAAGGATCATCTTCATGGAGGAGGGCAGAATAGTCGAGCAGGGCAGGCATGACGAGCTGATGGCTCTGGGCGGCCGTTACAGGAGGCTCTACGACCTCCAGTTCCACGATGGCCAGACCGGGTAGCCTGGTCATCCGCCTGCACTCGCTGGGGGACGTCGTGCTGGCCCAGCCGGCGGTCGCGCACCTGGCGCGGACTAAGGGGCCGGTCGTCTTCCTCACGAGACGCGAATACCTGCCCGCAGCCTCCCGCTTCGGCGGCGGAGTCATCCCGCTCGGCCTGGAGAAGGGGCATGGGCTGGGAGGGCTTCGCGAGGCGGTGAAGGCCGCGGACGCCCCCTTCATCCTCGACCTCCAGGGCTCCGCTGCCACATCCGCGGCCCTCCTTCCGCGCAGAGCCGCGAGGTTCCGCACGGACAGAGCACTCAGGCGTCGCATCCTCCGCGGTTCGGGAGACTCGATGCCCTACCGCGCCGACCGGTTCCTCCTGCTCGCGGGAGGACGACCGCCGGCGAAGCCCGTACTGGAGAGAAGATCCGAAGCAGGCCGGAAACGGATCGCCGGAATAGTCTGCGGAGGACGCTGGCCCATGAAGGCCATTCCTCCCGGCGTATGCTCCGAGCTCGCCAGGCTCTTCATCGACCTCGCGGACATGGAGGTCGTCTTCCTCGGCGGGCCCTCCGACTCGGAAATCATCGGTCGTATCGCCTCGGAGACCGTGAGGCCGGGGACGGCGTCCTACTGCGGCGAGGAGGGAGTCGAGGGTCTGATAGGAAGGATCGAGAGCCTTTCGGTGCTGGTGGCCCCCGATTCGGGCCCGGCCCACATCGCTTCCGCTCTTGGCACGCGACTCGTCGTGGTGTTCACGTCAACATCGCCCTCGCTGGGCTTCTGGAGGAGTTCCGGAATCGCCTCGGTCGGACCTCTCGCACCATGCAGTCCCTGCCACAGGCACGGCGGAAGGCGCTGCAGGAAGGGTACTCGGCAGTGCGGGGAAGCCCTGGTGCCCCGCGCCCTGTTCGAAGCCGCGATGAAGGAGGCCGGATGCTGAAAACGCCTCTGATGCAGCAGTATCTCGACCTGAAGGCCTCCCAGCCGGGGAAGATACTCCTGTTCCAGATGGGCGACTTCTTCGAGACCTTCTTCGAAGACGCCGAGACGGTTTCCAGGGTGCTCGGGATAGCCCTCACCTCGCGCGAACTCGACCGGGAGACGGGCGAGCCGGTGCCTCTGGCCGGTTTCCCCGTTCACGCCCTCGATGGCTATCTCATGCGCCTCGTCAGAGCCGGCTTCAGGGTCGCGATATGCGAACAGACCGAGGACCCAGCGAAGGCCCGCAGGCTGGTCAGGCGCGAGGTGACCGAGGTGGTGACGCCCGGCACCGTCATCGGCGGCCAGGCGCTGGGCGAAGGCGAAACCGCCCTGCTGGCCTCCATCTGCATCAGGAACGACAGGGCCGGCATGGCATTCTGCGATCTCTCGTGCGGGGAGGTGGAGGCGGTGGAGCTTCCACGGACACAGGCCGAGGCCGAGCTGTCGAGGCGCTTGCCGAGGGAGCTGCTCGTTCCTGAGGGGATGGAGGAGATACCGCCCGGTCAGCATTCCGTAACCCACCTGGAGCCGTGGAAGTTCGACGAAGGCGTCCTGGAGCCGGTTGCCAGGAGGAGACTGGGTGTCGCCACGGTTTCGGGCCTGGGCATGGAGGGCAGCCCCGCCCTCGCCGGTGCTCTCGCGGCACTCCTCGGATACGTGGAGGACGTGAAGAGGACTCTGACCTCGAGCCTCAGGTTCAAGGGGGTCTACAGGCTGGAGGATCACATGGTGATCGACAGGCAGAGCGCCATCGCTCTCGACCTTGTCGAATCGCCCTTCTCCGACAGGGAATCCACGCTGGCCTGGGCCACGGACAGGACCGTGACCCCCCAGGGGGGGAGGCTCTGGAGGCGCTGGCTGCTGGAGCCTCCCGCGGACCCCCGTGAGACTGCCGCAAGGCACGGAGCCGTGGGCGAGCTGGCTTCGCGGGAGGATCTCGAAACCCTGCGGAGAGCCCTCTCGGGCTGCTGCGACATGGGCAGGCAGGCCGGGAGGCTCTCCACGCTCAAGTCCGGCCCGAGGGATCTCAGGACGATCTCGGCGACTGCCGCGAAGATGCCCGGAATCGCTTCTGCGCTGAAGGGTTCGGTATCTCCGATCCTGGCCGGACTGGCGGGGATGGACACGCTGGACGACATCGCCGCAGAGATAGACAGAGTCATCATGGCCGACCCTCCGGTCCGCCCCGGGGATGGCGGCACAATCGCCGACGGCGTCTCGGCGGAGCTGGACGAGTACAGGGCGATCCGCTCAGGCGGAAGGGACATGCTGGCCGAGATGGAGGCGAAGGAGCGCTCGGTGACCGGCATCCCCAGACTGACCATCGGGTACAACCGCGTCTTCGGTTACTACATCGAGATCCCGAGAAACATGTCCGACCGCGTGCCCGCCTCCTACAGGCGAAGGCAGACGCTCGCCGGCTCCGAGAGGTACTCCACCCCCGAACTGGAGGAACTGGAGCGGAAGATGCAGAGGGCGGACCAGGAGATCGCCCGCCTCGAATGCAGCCTTTTCGAGGAGCTGACGGCAAGGCTCGCCGGGAATACCGACAGGTTGAGGACGGCCGGGGAGAATCTCGCGATCCTCGACTGTCTCTGCGGACTGGCCTCGCTTGCCGCGGAGAAGGGATGGTGCAGGCCCTCGATCGAGGAGGGCCCCATCCTGTGCATAGAGGGCGGAAGACACCCTGTTCTGGACGCCGCTCTTCCCGCCGGCGAGTGCGTACCCAATCCGGTGAGGCTGGACCAGGACAGAACCATACTGATAGTCACAGGACCAAACATGGCAGGCAAGTCGACATACCTGCGCATGGCTGCCCAGCTCCTCGTACTTGCACAGGCCGGGTCCTTCGTCCCCGCTGAATCCATGACGTTCAGTCCCGCGGACAGGCTGTTCACGCGGATCGGCTCATCCGACAGGATCTCCAGGGGACAGTCGACGTTCCTCGTGGAGATGGCCGACGCCGCAGTGATGCTCAATTCCAGCACCCGCCGCAGCGTGGCCGTAATCGACGAGATCGGCAGGGGTACAAGCACCTACGACGGGCTGGCCATAGCCTGGGCCATGCTGGAGCACATCCACTCGCACCCGGTGCACAGGCCCCTGACGCTGTTCGCCACGCACTACCACGAACTGACGGTTCTGGGCTCCAGGCTCGAGAGGGCCGCCAACCTCAGCGTGACCGTCAGGGAGTCCGCCGGGAGGGTCGTCTTCCTGTACCGGGTGGAGGAGGGGGCGGCAGACCGCTCCTATGGCATCCACGTGGCGATGATGGCGGGGGTTCCTTCCGAAGTGGTCGCGAGGGCGACCAGGGTGCTGGCCGACCTCGAAGGGGGGTCTTCCGCGAGGCTGGCTCAGCCGTCGCCCCAGCTCGACCTGCCGCTTGCGCGGCCCGAGCAGCCGGTGCTAGAAACGATCAGGATGCTCGACCCGGACACTCTTACCGCACGCCAGGCCCTGGACCTCGTGTACGAGCTCCGCAGGATGCTGGACGGCATCTGACAAACAAATGTTTGCATTTTACCGAGGAACCGCATATACTCCGTTCGCGAACCGGAGGTGCGGGTTGGAGGACTTCTGGACAGTGCGCGATCCCGGCTGCATAGGCATCGTCGCAACGGGCGTGAAGGCCCGATTCCTGGAGGGATCCCAGCCGATGGCGGTTGTCGATCTTCCGGGAGGGTGCCGCCGCATTCCCGGTCCCGGCGCAATGCTCGTACTGGAAAGCCCGAGCGGCAGATTCCTTCTGGCCTGCGTATGGTCTGAGACAAGGCCTGAAGGCGTGCGCTGCGTCTGCACGGCGTGATCCTCCCGGTGCTCATCGCCCTGCCAGCCTGGCGGGCGTGACAAGCCTCTGTCTTTTATGCATCTAATCCCGGCCGGATTCGAACCGGAGTTTGTTCGACACAGGGAGGGCCATTGGCCGGGCAGACAAGATCCACCGGGATGCTTCCCGCATCGGACAACCTCCTTGCGCAGCTCGTAAGACATGCCGGCATACCTCTCGTACTCAGCGAACCCACCGGCCGCTGGCTCGCAGCAAGCGAGGAGATGCTCGACCTCTGCGGGCTCGCGCCGGGAAGCTGGGAGGGCCAGGCTCCCGATCTGATTCGCACCGCCGCCTCACCGCGGGGCGCCGCCGTGATAGAAGCCCTCACCACAGCCGCATCAGATGCGCCGTCCCCGACTAATCCTCCGCAATCGGTGCACGTGGACCTCCCGGTTCCCTGGTCCACGTTCACGGCGGTTTCTGTCCGGCAGATCGCTATCTCCTCGCCCTCCGGAACAGTCTCGCTTCTCTTGGGGATGGCCGTCCCCGTGGCGTCCATGCACGAAACTTCGGAGTCGGGCCGCCGGGCTGACCAGCTTATCCACGACCTCGCCTCGAGCCCGCACGTCGTGGCCGGCGATGTCGAAGCGGCTCTGCCCGCGATAGCCGGGACCGCCGCCGAGATAACGGGAGTGGACAGGGTGGGGATATGGCTGATGGTGGGGGACGAAGAGGACGTCCTTGCCTGCAGGGCGCTATGGGAGAGGGGATCGGGAGTGCGGCTGGACCCCGGTCCGTCACCTTCGGGCCCATACAGGGCATACAGGTACTACGACATCCTCAGAGCCGAGAGAGTGCTGGCCGTACACGACGTGTACAGCGATCCCAGGGTTTCCGAATTCGCGGACAACTACTATCCCGAGAAGGGCGTCCTCTCGACCCTCGACGCCCCGATCATGGTGAGGGGCGATCTGGCCGGAGTGATCTGTCTCGAGAGCACGACCCCTCCCCCGAGGCACTGGACGTCGGAGGACGAGAACGCCGCCATCTCGCTCGCGGAGATAGTATCGCACCTCCTGGAGGCCGTCGGGCGCGGCAGGTTCGAAAGCGCCCTTTCGCGTTCGGAGCGGGAGAAGGCACTGATCCTCGACGGAGTCGAGGACGCGGTGATCCTGCTGGACGAGGACATGCGGGTGGTGTGGGCCAACAAGTCCGCCACGTCTGCGCTCAGGGCCGGCGGCAAGCCCGCCGGAACCCACTGGACCGAGCTCTGGCGGGACACCGTGCTCACGGTCGAGGAGGAGTCCGCGATCGCGGCCATAGCGAGGGGCGACACCTCCCCCGCGGTGCTCAGGTATCCCGACGGGTGCATCCGACGCACTCGACTGCACACGCTCTCCGACCCGGGCGGCGGTCCGGACGGCCGCGTGGTCTTCGCCCACGACATAAGCGACATTCGATACTCCGAGGATCTCAGCGAGGCTTCGCGTGAGATCGTCGAGGCGGGCCTCAGCGTGTCGAGGATGGACGACCTGTATGCGGCGATACACAGGGTGATAGGCAAGCTCGTGGCGGCCGACAACTTCTACATCGCGATCTACGACCCGAAGGCCGACATGATCCACTTCCCGTACTACATAGACAGGTTCGACACGAAGTTCGATTCGAGAAAGCCCGGACGGGGCATGACAGAGATGGTCCTCAGAAACGCGAAACCGATCTTCGCCACCATGGAGGACCAGACGGCATTCATCTCGCGGGGCGAGATGGAGCTCTACGGGGAGCTCTCACGCTGGTGGCTCGGAGTGCCGCTCGTCGTCGAGGGAAGGGTCTTCGGGGTGATGTGCGTGCAGAGCTACTCGGACAACCCGCCTCTCGACGAGCGCCAGAGGGATGCCCTGCTGTACCTCTCCGGCACGGCCGCGCTGGTCATAGAGCGGCGCAGGTTCGAGGAGGCTCTGAGCGAAAGCGAGTCGCGCTACAGGAACCTGATCGAGCGGGCCGACGACGGAGTCATACTGGCGCGTGACGGCAAGGCCGTCTTCGGCAACCCGGCCCTTCTGAGGATGCTCAGGCTGACGCCGGAGGAATTCGAGGGCCATTACTTCACGGAGTTCCTGGCGCCCGGAGAGAGGGAGAAGGTGCTGGACAGGCACCAGCGGCGTCTGAGGGGGGAGGACGTCCCCCGGATATACGAGACCACCGTCATCGACCGGCAGGAGCGGGTCATCCCGGTCGAGATCCAGACCTCGGTCGTGATAGAGAACGGCCAGCCCGCGACCCTCTCGATCGTGAGGGACATTTCCGAGCGCAAGCGGATCGAGGAGGAGAGGAAGCTCCTCGAGCGGCAGATACAGCAGTCGCAGAAGCTGGAGAGCCTCGGCATACTCGCGGGCGGAATCGCCCACGACTTCAACAACCTGCTGATGGGCAGACTGGGGAACGCCGGGCTCGCTTTGATGGAGCTCCCGCCTGAATCCCCCGTGCGCCGGACGCTGGAGAGGCTCGAGACCGCGGCGATCCGCGCCGCCGAGCTGACGAACCAGCTCCTGGCCTACTCGGGCAGGGGCAAGTTCGTAGTAGAGCCCGTCAACCTGAACATCCTCATCGAGGAGATGGTGAACCTCCTGCAGGCGGCAGTCCCCAAGAACGTCGTTCTCAGGCTCGATCTCGCGCAGGAAATCAACCTCATCGAAGGCGACGCGACCCAGCTCAGGCAGGTGATAATGAACCTCATCATCAACGCCGCCGAGGCGATAGGGGACAGGAGCGGGGCGATCACGGTGGCCACCGGGATGACCCTGGTGGACAGGAGCTACCTCGCCGGCACCTACATGGACGAGGACATGCCCGAAGGGACATACGTTTTCATCGAGGTTTCCGACACGGGCTGCGGAATGGACGAGAAGACCAAGGCGAGGATATTCGACCCCTTCTTCACGACCAAGTTCACCGGACGGGGGCTCGGTCTGGCGGCCGTTCTCGGTATCGTCCGAGGGCACATGGGCACTCTCAAGGTTTACAGCGAGCCTGGCAAGGGGAGCACGTTCAAGGTTCTCTTCCCGGGCCTTGAGGAAGCGAAGAAGAGTTCCGAGTCCTCCCCCGCGGCAGGCGGGGAGGCCCAGCCCACCGGATGCATCCTCGTAGTGGACGACGAGGAGACGGTGCGCACCGTGGTGAAGATCGCCCTCGAGAAGTCGGGCTTCAGGACGTCGGTAGCCTGCGACGGCCGCGAGGCGCTGGAGATCTTCAGGCGCAACGACGGAGCCTTCGATCTGGTGCTCCTCGACATGACCATGCCCCACATGAACGGAGAGGAGACATTCAGGGAGTTCAGGAGGATCAAACCCGACGTGAAGGTCATACTGTCAAGCGGCTACAACGAGATGGACGCGGTGAACAGGTTCTCGGGGAAGGGGCTGGCCGGTTTCATACAGAAGCCCTACAGGACCGTTGACCTCGTCGCCAAGGTCAGACGGGTGGTGGCCGGCGAGCGCCGGGATCCCGGCGCGCCGGAAGACGGGCCGGCCGGGCGGCCCGGCGTGGAAGGAGCGTGACGGATGGACTCCAGCATGCCCATGCTGGGCGAGAGATTCCCCCAGTTCGAAGCGCGGACAACACAGGGGCGGCTGGTCCTGCCCGGCGACATGGCCGGGCGGTGGTTCGTGCTGTTCAGCCATCCGGCAGACTTCACGCCCGTCTGTACCACTGAGTTCGTAGCCTTTCAGAAGCGATACGGCGAGTTCCGATCGCTCGGGTGCGAGCTCGTCGGCCTGAGCATAGACCAGGTGTGGTCGCACATGAAATGGCTGGAGTGGATAAGGGAGAAGACGGGCGTGGATATCCGCTTCCCCGTTATCGCCGATGACATGGGTGAGATCGCAAAAGCCCTCTCGCTGATCCATCCCGGAAAGGGTACCAACTCCGTGAGGGGTGTGTTCATCGTCGATCCCAAGGGCATCCTCAGAGCCATGGTGTTCTATCCTCAGGAACTGGGCAGGAACACCGAGGAGATACTGCGCATGGTGCAGGGTCTCCAGATCGGCGACAAGAACGGCGTCTCCATCCCGGCCAACTGGCCGAGGAACGAGATGATAGGCGGCAACGTCATCGTCCCGCCGCCGCAGGACGAGGCCGCCGCCAGGGAGAGACCCAGGCAGTACGAATGCCTGGACTGGTGGTTCTGCCATCGCAGGATGGGCGAGTAGGGGGACGCGTGGACAAGACGGCGCTGCACAGGATAAGCTACGGTGTGTACATCGTCGCCACCGGCGGCGGCGGTCTGCGCAACGGGCAGATAGCCAACACCGTGTTCCAGATCACGGCCGAGCCTCCCACCGTTGCGATAAGCATCAACAAGCTCAACTTCACCCACGAATGCCTGGAGAAGACAGGGGTGTTCAGCGTCTCCGTCCTTGCCGAGGATGCCCCTATGACATTCATCGGGCGGTTCGGATTCAGATGCGGCAGGGACTTCGACAAGCTGGAGGGAATCGGCACCAGGGAGGGTGTCACGGGCTGCCCCGTCGTGACCGACCACACCTCGGCGTATCTCGAATGCAGGATCGTCTCCCGTCTTGACTGCGGCACCCATACGCTGTTCCTCGGGGAGCTTGCCGACGCAGGTATCCTGAACGACCTGCCAGTGATGACCTACGCCTACTACCACCTCGTGAAGAAGGGCAAGTCGCCGAGCCGTGCTCCGACGTACATCGGAGCCTGACATCCGGGCCTCTGGGACGCCCTCCCGCGGGAGCGGCTCTGAGGACGGAATCAGCCTGTTCCTCCCGGCCTTCAACGAGGAGCAGAACGTCTCCTTCATGGTCAGCCGCGCGTCGGAGGTTCTGGAGAGGCTGGGCGCGGAATGGGAGATCATCGTCGTTGACGACGGATCCACCGATTCCACGCCGCGCATAGTCGAGGAACTCTCCGGGCGCGACCCGAGAATCCGCCTGGTGAGCCACGGGCGTAACCTGGGCTTCGGCATGGCCGTGAGGAGCGGCATCTCAGCCGCCCGTCTCGGATGGGTGTTCTACACCGACTGCGACGGACAGTTCGACCTCGACGATCTGGAGAGATTCTGGTGCGCCAGGGACTCGTGCGACATCATCTCCGGGTACAGGAGGCGAAGGAGGGACCCGGGGCTGAGGCTCCTCTACTCGCTGCTCTACAACTCTATGGCATGGGTCATGTTCTGGGGCGGTTTCAAGGATGTCGACGCCTCGTTCAAGCTCTATCGCAGATCCGTGTTCGACAGGGTCCGACCGCGCTCCACCTCCGGAGTCGTGGACCTGGAGATACTTCTGCTCGCGAGGGGCATGGGATTCAGGATACGCCAGATGCCCGTCAGCCATCTTCCCAGGAGGGCCGGCAGCGTCTCGTTCGAGACGTTCCGCCACGGGTTCCTCGCCTGGGTCAGGATCTCGGCGATCGTCCAGATGTTCGTCCAGCTCGTCTCGCTGCGCCTGAGGACGCTCAGGGGGGACGTGCGTTGAGCGGCCTCTCCGGTTCGCCGCCGCCCGGAGCGGCCGGCCTCGGAGCCCGTCCGAGGGCGACGATGTACGCTCCGATACCGCCCCTGCCCACGGGTGTGGCGACTTATGCCGCCAGAGTTCTCGAGTACACGAGGGACGTGATAGACTGGAGCGTGAGATATCCGCCGGGGGGCGACCCTTCGAGCCTGCCCGGCGACATCCGTGCCGTACCCATCTCCGGGGAACCCCCGCCGTCGGCCGGCAGGTTCTTCATGATCGGCAACTCGCCGGAATGCTATCCGGTCGCCGAGGCTCTGCTCGAAATCGGGGGATGCTGTGTCTTCCACGACACCGTGATGCACCATGCCGTAAGATTCTGCACACTCGGACGGGGTCGCCTGGACGAGTACAGGAGATACCTCCGCTTCGAGTATGGGCCCGACGCCGAGCGGGTGGAGGGCGAGCTGGCCAGGAGGACCTCGCCCGGAGAGTACGACCGGCTTCTCAAGAGCCGCCCCTTGCTGGGCAGGCTGCTGCACGCCTCTAACCGGGTCGTGTGCCTCAACGAACACGCCGCCGGCCTGCTCTCGCCGAGGGTTCCGGGCAGGAGGGTGTCTGTCATCTCGCATCCCCTGAGTCCCGTTCCGGATCTTCCGGTGCTGCCTCCGCCCGGTGGAACCCCGGTCATCGGAATGGCGGGCACCGGGCATCCGGGAAGGAACCCGGGGATCTTCCTTGAGGCGGTGGGAGTCTTCAGGAAGCGCTTTCCGGAGGCCGTCGCGGTCCTGGCTGGAGGAGGATGGGATTCGAGCCTGCCGGAATGGGCGTCTTGCACGGGGCGGCTGGATGAGCCCGGTTATCAGGCCTGGATAAGGCTCATGGACGTCGTTGTGGACATAAGGCACCCCGATTGCGGCGAGACCTCCGGAAGCCTTCTCGAGGCCATGAGGGCTGGAAAGCCCTGCATCGTGACAGCCTCCGGATCGTTCCTGCACCTCCCTTCGGACTCGGTGCTCAGAATCCCCGCGCCGCCCTCCGCGGCCGCGCTGGCCCACGCACTCGAGATGCTTTCGCTGAACGGCGGGCTGGCGGCCTCTCTGGGAAGGGCTGCTGCCCTATACGCGGCAGATCAGGGTTCCCCCGAGAGGGCCCGTGCCGAATGGTCCAGACTCGCGAGCCCCCGTCCCCGGGCTGCCGCTCCCGCCGGCCGCTTCCGTGCGGCGTCTCTGGCCGCGGCCTGGGACGAGCCTCCG
>JAAYTY010000063.1 GCA_012523605.1 Candidatus Fermentibacterota bacterium | reverse complement strand
GTCCGTCGTCGGCTTCAGTTCAAAGAGCATTGCTGACTTTGGAGCCATCTCGAATGTGAAGCGGCTGGCCTTCTGGCGGACGCCTGCCCGCCTTGCCGAGCCAGTTGATATCTCATCGATGGCAAACCGGCTGCCTTTCCGGATGCCGATCGTCTCGGTCAGAGTAATGCTCCCGTAGCGGACCTTGTCGGTCGGGTTGAAGACGAAGATGAATCCCCGGTCCCCGACGATGTGGGCCGTGCCGTCGATGCCCCCTTCTCTGCAGGGCATCCCGAACAGATCGATGCGGTCTTCGAGATACTGCATATTGCGCGTGGCCCAGTCTTTCCACCTGCGCATTGGAGCGAATATCTCCCGCCCCTGCTCGGGCGTGTCAAACTGCACCCAGTCGCACAGGCTTGCGTGCGTGCTGGCGCTGAGACAGGACAGCAGAGAGTAGAGGTGGCCGTTGCCTTCCTTCGCGAAGTTCATCTGGGCCATGTTCATATAGGTCGGGATGAACCGGTAGTTGTGGTTGAACCAGTGCTGGAAGCGCAGGTCGTCGGCCGGAGTCATCCCCGGGGGAGGAGGCGAGGCATTCTCGTACGCGTTCTCCAGGCTGTTAAGGCCGCGCAGCGACCACGGCCCGGCTTCCTTGAGCCCCCAGTAGATCTCAATGAACAGACGGGGGTAACGCTTTCGGAGCCGCTGGATGAGGTTGGTGACATTCCTGTACTGCTGGAACTCGCAGTTCCCGGGCTCATGGCCGTGGCTTGAGTCATAGCACACCATCGGGCGGCGCAGCCACACGTGGTCCCACGCCCAGCCCGAGAGCTGGCACTGCTCTATGCAGCTTACGGTCAGGTTGTAGAACCAGTCCTCGTAATCCGGGTTGGCGTGGCAGTTCTGGATGAGGCGGTTTTCGGGGTCAGGGGTAGGCTGCAGCTTCCAGTCCGGCCTGTCCTTCCGGTAGTGCCTGTTCAGCGAGTTCGGCTCGCAGAACCCGGAAACAGGCAGCCTGAGGTCGTTCACACAGGACATCGCGTGCTCGATCTGTGGATTCATCGGGAAAACGGCTTCCTGGCCTATCGCGTCGATCTCCGGGCAGGGCTCGATGAAGCCGACCCAGCCACACCAGACGGGCGCGGTGCTGATCATGTCCAGGGAGCCAGTCCACTTCACCTTCTGCGCAAGATCGCAATAGGCATCGGCCTCTTTATCGCCCCATTTACCCCGGAGCTCAGCGTTCGCCCACCAGGAGTTGAGCCACGTGAAATAGCCGTCCCGCGGGCAGGGCTCTTTGGGGAGATAGTCACGCAAGACCTGCCGCATGGCGAGCACTTCGCCGAGGTCCAGCTCCTCCTGTTCGGTGGCGAGGATGCGGGGAGCCCAGTGCAGTTCCTTGCGGTAGATGTAGCCTGTCTTCCTGTAGGCGCCGATAAAGGTGCTCGGGAGCTCCAGTGTCTCGCCCGGATTCAGACGGTAGTTTGTCTCGTACGAAAGTGACAGCCCGCGCTCCGAGATATCCGGCTTGAAGTACGGGTATCTGAGGCCGGCGTAGAGGCCACCTTTGGGGTTCCGGAGGAAGACGTTGATGGACGTGCGGTACAGCGACGGTTTCTCAGTCTCCGTGAACATCTCACTGCCTGGATCGCCCTGGTCCATATTGTCATCGTGGAAGTCCGCGGAGGCGAAAGGCTCCACAAAGGACAGGGCGCAGTCCGTGACGCGCTTGAGGATGATCGGGCTGCCGGAGTCGTTCCGGACAAAGAGCTTCCGGGTGAAATAGGCACGCTGCGCGGGGAAGGAATAAGTGCGGGT
>JAAYTY010000062.1 GCA_012523605.1 Candidatus Fermentibacterota bacterium | reverse complement strand
CTCGAGAGTGGGGAGCCCCTGCTCCCGGGGTGCCCGCTTCCCGAGGGCCGGTCCATGGATTCCGCCCTGGCTTCGGCAGCCCGGGATGGCCTTCGCTCCAGACTGGGCAGGGACCTCTCTCCAGCCGAGGAGGAGCGCCTCTCCCTCGAGCTTTCCGTGATCTCCGAAATGGGCTTTCCGGGTTACTTCCTCATCGTGTCGGAGCTCCGGAGCTGGGCCGGATCCCGCGGCATAGCCATGGGCCCCGGAAGGGGATCCGCGGCAGGGAGCCTCGTTTCCTACGCCACCGGCATCACGGACATCAATCCGCTCGAGCACGGCCTCAGCTTCGAGAGGTTCCTGAACCCGTCCCGCAGGGAGCTGCCCGACATCGATCTCGATTTCTGCTTCAACAGGAGGCCCGAGGTCATAGAGCATCTGGTGGAGCTCTACGGCAGGAGCAACGTCTGCCAGATCGTCACATTCAACAGGATGAAGGCCAAGCTCGCCGCGAGGGACGTGGGCCGCGCCCTGGGCCTGCCCCTGGACGAGGTGGACAGGTTCACGAAGCTGCTGGACCAGGCCCAGCAGGACCACGATAACGGCGAAACCTCGCTCCGAAGCATCATAGAGGGCAGCCAGCGGCTCTCGTCCATGGTGGCCGCAAGCCCCGGCTTCGCAGACATGGCCAGGCACTGCGAGGTGCTCGAAAACATCGCCAGGAACACTTCGGTCCATGCCGCAGGAGTGATAATCGCCCCGGGAGATCTCTCGAACTTCGTTCCCCTCTGCCGGCAGAAGGAGGGGATCACCACCCAGTACGAGATGAAGAGCCTCGACAGGGTCGGCCTCCTCAAGCTCGACGTGCTGGGCCTGCGAACTGTCACGGTGCTGCAGCAGGCCGAGTCCCTCGTCAGGCGGAAGGGCGTGGATGCGGCGCTCGACAGGCTTCCGCTCGACGACCCCGAGACCCTGGCCATGCTCGCGGAGGGCGACACGACCGCCGTGTTCCAGCTCGAGAGCTCCGGCATGAGGGATGCGCTCAGGCGGATCGGGGTGAGCGGCTTCAAAGACATCACTGCGGCCGTTGCGATGTTCAGGCCGGGCCCCATGCAGATGATCGAGCTCTACGCCCAGAACAAGCGTGCGACAGAGAAGGGCGGGGGCTTCAGGGTGAAGTACCTCCACCCCGACCTGGAGGAAATCCTTTCCGAGACCTACGGGGTGATGATCTACCAGGAGCAGGTGATGGCCATCGCGAACAGGCTGGCGGGAATGAGCATGTCCGAGGCGGACACGCTCAGGAAGGCCATGTCCAAGAAGGATCCGGCCGTCATGACCAGGCAGAGGGAGCGCTTCATGGAGGGCGCTCAGGGCAGGGGCGTGCCGAGGGAGATCGCATCCCAGGTCTGGGAGCAGATAGAGAAGTTCGCCGGATACGGCTTCAACAAGGCTCACGCGGTCAGCTATGCGATGCTCGCGTACAGGACCGCCTGGCTGAAGGCCCATCATCCCGCGGAGTTCCTCGTCGCCTCGATGAACAGCGAGATAGGGAACATCGAGAAGCTGACCGTGCTGGTGGAGGAATGCCGGAGGCTCGGGCTGGAGGTCCATCCCCCGTCGGTGAACAGGAGCGGCACGCTGTTCGAGGTCGGCGAAGACGGGAGCGTCATCTATGCGCTTTCGGCGATCAGGAACGTGGGAGAGGGCCCCTGCGGCGAGATCGTCCGCGAGAGGCTGGCGAACGGGCCGTACAAGAGCCTTTTCGATTTCTGCGCCAGGATCGACCAGTCACAGGTGAATCGCAGGGTTCTGGAATCGCTGGCCGGCGCCGGCGCGCTGGACTGTCTCGCCGGCTCCAGATCGAGGATCTGCGCAGCCATCGAGTCCGCCTCCGAGTACGGCGTCAGGGCCAGGCTCCACAGGCAGGCCGGGCAGATGTCGCTCTTCTCAGGGCCCGTTCAGCCCGACGGCGACGCACAGGAGGCCGAGCCGGAACTGCCCGACGTCCCGGAGATGAGCTGCCCGGCGAGGCTGAATCTGGAGAAGTCCCTGCTGGGATTCTACCTCTCGGGGCACCCCATGGACGACTTCTCAGAGGATGTTTCCGCCCTCGCGGACGTCGAGCCGGGCGCCGATCTGCCTCTCGACAGGAGGCGGATAAGGATGGCCGGCGTGGTCGCCTCCAGGAGGGAGATCCCCACGAAGAACGGGAACATGGCCTTCGTCGTGATCGAGGGCAGGTCCGGATCCACCGAGGTGATCGCCTTCAGCGAGGTTCTCCAGGCCCACCGGAATCTCCTGGAGGCCGGCGTGTTCGTGATGGTCGAGGGCGAGGTGACCCAGAGGCGCGACGAGAGGAGGCTCTCGCTCACCTCCGTCTGCCCGATAGAGGAGGCCCGGCGTCGTTACAACGCCGGAGTGACTCTCAGGCTGGTTCCCGGCGCGATAGACCAGTCCGGACTCGAGAAAGCCCTCGATCTCCTAAGGTCGCGTCCCGGGAGGGGGCGGCTCACGATCGAGATACTGAACGACTCCGGATGGAGGGTCCGAGCCGTTTCGCGAAGCATTAGGATCGCCCCGGACGACTCCCTTCTGGCCGGGCTTAGAGACATACTCGGCAGCGATGCGGTGAAACTCGCGGCAGGGACGGGGACTTGAGATGAGGCCGTTTGCGGTTCTGCTCTCGATTGCGGCGTACGCCGCCTGCGGCGAGCTGATGCGCGTGGTCGAGCAGCCGACCGCGGGCCTTGTCGCTCCCAGGACATACTACATCAATCTTTCGACCTTCCCTTCTGACGGACTCAGATTCGGCGTCTGCGCGGGCATCGTACCAAGGCTGATGGCGGGGATCGGATACGGCGGCTGGGACATTACCGGGATGGACGAACCCCGCTGGTTCGACAAGGTCTCCCTGAAGGCCAGGTTCAGGTTCCTCGACGAGAGCGAGGGCTTCCCCGCACTGGCGCTGGGCTTCGACAACGAGCGTGAGCCCGTCCGCTCGGGAGGCGACTACACGCGCCTCTCGAGGGGCATCTACATCGCCGGCAGCAGGAACTGGGGCACGCCCGTCGGCGACCTCGCGCTTCATGCGGGCGTGAGCGTCTCGTTCGACGATCCCGACCATGCGGGCTGCTTCGCCGGAGTGGATGCATCCCTGCCGGCGGGCTTCGGCGCGGCTCTCGACTGGGATCCGGCGACGAACGAGGCTGACTCGGCGAGATTCGACGAGACGGGTGGTTTCCTGAACGCCGAACTGTTCTGGGAGAGCTTCGGGCAGGTGAGGATCTCTCTCCAGTTCCGGGACATCCTGGAAGCCGGGGGTGAAGCCTACAGGTCACTCGCGGTGGATTTCCTCGGCCTGTTCTGATGCGGCCCTCGGAAAGGGTGGTTTGATTGGATCGCGAACTTGCCGCACGCTATTCGGACGTGATACTGAAGACCGGGATAGACGTCCAGCCAGGACAGCCCGTCCTGATCCGCACCGAGGTGGCGCATCGGGCGATGGCGGAGGCGCTCTCCAGGAGGGCTTACGAGCTGGGATCGAGCTACGTGCACGTCATCTACTCGGACAGGAGGCTCGAACGGGCCAGGCTGGAGTCCTCGTCCGCCGGCCACCTCGGATACGTCCCGTCGTTCACGCGGCACCTCTACGGGATCTTCGTCGAGGAGAACTGGGCGAGCATAAGCCTTACAGGCTCGGAGAACCCCGACGAGCTGGAGGGGCAGGATCCATCCAGGCAGGGGGCCGTCAGGAAGGCGGCCGCGGCGGCGGCGAGGGACTGGCTGGCCGCTGTCTCCTCCAACGCCATACGATGGAACGTCTGCCTCGATCCGACACCCCTCTGGGCGGCAAAGGTGATGGGCTCGCAGAGGGACTGGGAGAGGCGCATCTGGAAGCTCCTGACTCCGATCCTGCGTCTCGACCGCGAGGATCCCGCCCGCGCCTGGCTCGACCACGACGCGGAGCTCAAGCGGAAGGCCGGGATTCTCAATTCAGCGAGGTTCGACCATTTCCACTTCGTGGGTCCCGGCACAGACCTCAGAGTGGGCATGTCGGGCGACAGGGTGTTCTCGGGCGGCAGGTGCCGCGCGAGGGACGGGCGTCTCTTCTTTCCGAACATCCCCACCGAGGAGATCTTCAGCACTCCAGACTGCAGGAGGACCGAGGGAGTCGTACGCTGTACCAGGCCGGTGGAGGTGAACGGCACGAACGTGGAGGACGCCTGGTTCAGGTTCGAATCGGGCAGGGTGGCCGCTCACGGGGCCTCCCGCAACGCGGCTGCTCTGGACCAGTTCCTTTCAACCGACGAGGGCGCCGTCATGATCGGTGAGATCGCCCTCGTAGGCTGCGACTCGCCGATATACCGGAGCGGGAGGACGTTCCACAGCATTCTGTTCGACGAGAACGCCTCGTCCCACATAGCCCTCGGGAACGGCTATACGGAGTGTGTCGAGGGCTCGGCCGGCCTGGGCGAAGACGCGCTCCGTGCGCTGGGCTGCAATGTCTCGCTCGTCCATACCGATTTCATGATCGGCTCGGAGGCCGTCGACGTGGACGGCGTGGACGCCTCGGGCGGGAGGGTTCCCGTCATGAGGAAAGGCATGTTCGTCATCTAGCCCGGGAGGGCGGAATGCTCGACAAGAGGCTCCTCGAGATACTCGCCTGCCCCAGGTGCAGGGGCGCCCTGGAATACCGGACCGAGCCGGAGGAGGTGCTCGTGTGCCACTCCTGCAGGCTCGTGTACAGGGTGGAGGAGAACATCCCCATAATGCTCATCGACGAGGCCAGGCCGCTCGATGGAGGCTGACGGAGGAGGCGGGGCGCCCGGGGTCCGCGATCCTTTCTTCCTGCCGGTGGTCATCGTCCCGGGCGCCGTGGAGACGGTCGTTGCGGGCCGTCTTCCCGACGGTGCCTGGCGGATAAGGGTGAAGGCCCCGCCCATGGAGGGCAGGGCCAATGCGGAACTGGTGAGGTTCGTCGCATCTGAGTTCGGCGTGCCTCGCTCCAGCGTGAGCATCTCGTCCGGCTCCCGCTCGCGCAGGAAGCTCCTCCGCATCCTCGGAGCGGTCCTTCGCCCCGGCTGGCTCCAACGGGACGGGCAGTGAGGCCCGCGGGTTGCAGATCACGCCTTGAATCTTCATAGTCCGGACTCTTATGCAGGCATGTGAAGACGGCTTGTTGGTCGTTCTTCCCCGCGGCTGGGACCGTCGGCCGGAGGAAGGCCCGTCATCGGTACTCCGCGGGGACCGCGAGTCCTCTGCCGAAGCCGTCCGGGCGGCTCTGCAGAGAGGCGTCAGGCGCTTCCTGATCGGGGCCGATGGAGTGGCGCGCAGGCGCGGATGGCTCATCGCGACCGACCACGTGGCTTTCTTCGGAGACAGCCCCCTGGTCGGCCCCGAAAGGGACGATCTTGGCCCGAGGTTCCCGTCGCTCACCCGGCTCTATGCCGCGCCGGAAGGCCCCTGGCGCCGGGGTACGGTGGGAAGGGTGCCCGACTGGAGAGCGTCCACCAGGGCCGAGCTGGGAGCGATGCGCGTTTCGGCCCTCGTATCGGAGGGCATCGACGAGGCGATCGTGGCGGGGCGCGGCGGGGGCACCGTCCTCCTGCTCGTGAGGTGCCATTCGCTGACCGCCTGGAACGGAACCAGCCCCCCCATCGAGGAGGCGCTCCGCGCCTTCGCGGGAGGTGAGAAGACCTGAACTACAGGGATACGATCAGGCTGCCGGAGACCGGTTTCGCGATGAAGGGGAACCTCGTCGCAAGGGAGCCGGAGATACTGGCGCGCTGGGAGGCCGGGGATCTCGAGGGCGAGATCAGGAGGAGCCGGAAGGGCTCGCCCAGATTTGTTCTGCACGACGGCCCCCCCTATGCCAACGGCAGTGTCCATCTCGGCACGGCTCTCAACAAGGTTCTGAAGGACTTCATCGTGAAGTCGAGGACCATGATGGGCTTCGACTCCCCGTTCGTCCCCGGCTGGGACTGCCACGGAATGCCGATCGAGCACAGGGTGCTCGGCGAGGCGGAGGACGGCGGCCGCAGCCTGACGCGGGGGGAGGTGCGGTCGAGGTGCAGGGCCTATGCAGCGAAGTACGTCGAGATCCAGAAGGGTGAATTCCGCCGCCTCGGCGTGTTCGGGCGGTGGGACGGCCCTTATCTGACCATGTCGCGATCCTACGAGGCAGGCATCGTACGCGCTTTCGCGGCGCTCGTGAGAGGCGGATACGTCTATCAGGGTCTCAGACCCATAAGCTGGTGCACCACCTGCTCGACCGCCCTCGCAGACGCGGAGGTCGAGTACGCTCCTCATTCGTCCCCCTCGATCTGGGTGGCCTTCGAGCAGTGCGATCCGCACAGGTGGGCGTCCCGGGGGGTGCCTGCCGGCGCGGAAGTCGTCATCTGGACCACCACTCCCTGGACCCTGCCGGCAAACATGGCCGTAGCCCTGAACCCGGGAGAGAGGTATGTGCTGGTCGCCTCGGGGGAGAGAAGGATGCTGGTCGCCTCCAGACGCGCGGCCGCCTTCGTCGCCTCGGCCTGCCCCGGCGGGACCGTTCTCGAAGCCCCCGTCCTCCAGGGGGCCGATCTGGAGGGGCTCGAGCTGCTCCATCCACTTTTCGAGGGACGGAAATCCCTCGTCGTCGTCTCAGATCATGTCACGATGGAAGACGGCTCCGGCTGCGTGCACACGGCGCCGGGCCACGGCGCGGAGGACTTCGCGGTGGGCCAGCAGTACGGCCTCGAGACCTTCAGCCCCGTGGATGCACACGGCTTCTTCACCCCCGAGGCCGGGAAATATTCGGGCGCCAGGGTGACCGAAGCCAACTCCGCGATAATCGAGGATCTGCGCTCGAGGGGCAGGCTGGTCGGCCACTCCCTTTTCGAGCACAGCTATCCCCACTGCTGGAGATGCAAGCAGCCCCTCATCTTCAGGGCGACGAGGCAGTTCTTCATGAGCCTCTCGCATCGCGATCTGAAGAACCGGGTCCTCGAGGCCGTCGAAGACATGGAATGGCTTCCCGTCTGGGGCCACGAGAGGATGCGCAACATGATGTCCGCCAGGCCCGACTGGTGCCTGTCCCGCCAGAGGGCCTGGGGCGTCGCCCTTCCTGCGTTCACCTGCGCTTCGTGCGGGACCGCCGTCCTCGACCCGGAAGTCATCGAAGCGGTCGCCGACGTCGTCGAGAAGGAGGGATCGGACGCGTGGTTCTGCTCCTCCCCCGACCGGTTCTTCGAGCTGGCGGGGAAGATCCCCCTCTGTTCCTCCTGCGGATCCCGGGAGCTTGCGAGGGTCGACGACATCCTCGACGTATGGTTCGACAGCTCCCTGAGCCACTACTGCGTCCTGACGCCGGAGTTCGGTCTGGAGAGGCCCGCTGACGCCTATCTCGAAGCCACCGACCAGCACAGGGGATGGTTCGGCGTGAGCCTCCTGACCAGCCTCGCTTTGGAGCTGGGGATTCCGGCCCGCAGGATCGTCACTCACGGCCTGATTCTGGACAGGCAGGGGAAGAAGATGTCGAAGTCCCTGGGGAACACCGTGTCCCCTCTCGAGATCGTAGAGAGCATGGGAGCGGACATTCTCCGCCTGTGGTTCTCCGGGATAGACTACACAGCCGACTTCCGTGCCGACAGAGCCATGCTGGACGACGCCAGGGAAGCCTACAGGAAGATCAGGAATACCGTCAGGTTCATGCTGGGAAACCTCGCCGGGCTGGAGGCGCCGTCCTTCGCCCCGGGCTCCCTGACGGGGCTCGACAGGTACATCTATCTCAGGTTTTCCCAGGCCTACGCCCAGTGCGTGCGCGACTACGAGGCGTTCCAGTTCCACCGCGTGTTCCGGGAGCTCCGCAATCTCGCCACAACCGACCTGTCCGGCCTCTTCCTCGACGCCAGGAAGGACAGGCTCTACTGCGACTCGCCCTCTTCCCCGCGCACTCTGGAGACAAGGAGCCTCGTCGCCTGGATGACCGTCGAGCTGGTGAAGCTCCTGGCTCCGATCCTGCCCTTCACCGCCGAGGAGGCGTGGGCCGAGCTGCCGCCGGGCCTCAGGGGCGTGCCCAGCGTTCACCTCGCCCTCTGGCGCCCGCCCTCTCTGTCGGAGGTCGAGCTGGAGGAGCTCGGCCGCTGGGAGCCGTATCTCGAGATCAGGCGCGCCGCGATGAAGCGCCTCGAGGAGGCCAGGGCCGCGGGCGCCATCGGGAGCGGCCTCGACGCCGAGGTGGACCTGGGAGTTCCTGAAGGGATGACCGATTCCGCCCTGGGGGAGAGCTGGGCGGACTTCCTGATAGTCTCCACTGTCAGGACCCGGGTATCGAACGAGCCCACCGTGTCGGTCACCCCCTCGGGGGCCCCGAAATGCGCCAGATGCTGGAAACTCCTTCCCGAAGTGGGCGCCGACCGGGAATTCGCGGACGTCTGCGCGAGATGCGCCGGTGTCCTGAGGGAGACCGGCCATGCAGGAGCGTGATCCGAGGATGCCGGGCGCGGCGGCGGCCATGGCGGCGCTGTTCCTGGACCAGGTCACCAAGAGGATCGCGCAGGATTCCCTGTCATACGACTCACCCGCAAGGGTGCTGGGGGAGGCGGTCCGGCTCCAGCTCAGGGAGAATACGGGTGCGGCCTTCAGCATGAGCTGGGGGGGGCCCCTGTTTCTCGCGATCTTCTCCGCCGCGGCTTCCGTGATCGTGGCTGTGATGCTGGCGAGGGCGAAAAACTGGGGCAGAGCGTCCATCGTCGGTCTCGGGCTGGTGCTCGGGGGCGCACTGGGGAACCTGCTCGACAGGATCCTAAGGGGAGGCGCCGTTCTCGATTTCATAGACGTGGGAACGTCGGGCTGGCGATGCCCTACGTTCAACCTGGCCGATGCGGCAATAACGGTCGGGGGGCTCCTGCTTATCATCTTCTCCCGCAGGACCCCGGAGCGGAGGGCGAATGGCGGCTGAGCCTCTGGGAACCGTGGTCGTCGCGATAGGCGGCAACTCGATGATCGATCCGTGCTCCTCCAGGGGCAATCTCGACACGCACGACCTCGCCCGGGAGGTGTGCGAAGAGGTCGCCACGCTGGCCCGGATCTTCGGAAGCGTGGTGGTGACGCACGGCAACGGGCCCCAGGTAGGCTTCGAGCTGATCAGGAACGAGATGGCCTCCTCCGTGGTGCCGCCCGACGGAATGGACGTCAACGGCGCAGCCACGCAGGGCTATCTGGGCTATCTGATCCAGCAGGTGCTGGGAGACGTCCTGGAGGAGAGGGGCGAAGATATCCCAGTAAGCAGTCTCGTGACCCAGGTGGAGGTGTCCTCCGACGATCCCGGATTCAGGAACCCCACCAAGCCCGTAGGTCCCTTCTACGGCGCGGAGGAGGCCGCGAGGATAGCGGCCGAGCGCGGCTGGGTGATGAAGGAGGATGCGGGCAGAGGCTTCAGGAGGGTCGTCCCCTCGCCCAGACCTCTCAAGATAATCGAGCTTCCGGCCATCAGGGCCCT
>JAAYTY010000061.1 GCA_012523605.1 Candidatus Fermentibacterota bacterium | reverse complement strand
GCCGAGCCATGTTGCGGCTGCCAGGCTTCCGACAGGATCGAGAGTGCCCGAGGCGTCTCCGGATACGGAGAGGAATACGCTGACATCCGGTCTGGGAATGTAGCCAGCCCGGCCCTCGATGCGCGTGCTGTCCCTGCCGGTCGCCGTGATCGAGCCTCCGATGGAGGCTGGTCCGGTCCTGCAGTCGCCGGACAAGCCGGCGGACCAGCCCGAGCCCGACCCGATGCCGAGCACTTCTCCGGAGACGGCGAGGCGCCCCGAACTCAGCATTCCAAGCAGCACTTCGCCGGTTGACCGTTCGAGCGAATCCGCGTGAATCGCAGCGGAAACCCTGCCGGCGACAGCCCTCTCCTCCGGCAGAAGCAGCAGCTCGGCTCCAAAGAGGCGATCCCCCTGTGAAAAGGCGCCTCCGGGGGCGGATGCGGAGTCTCCCGCCAGAACCGCCGAGCCTGCGAACTCCACCCTGCCGGTCCCGAGGTCAGCCAGACGGATGCCTCTGATCTCCGCGAGGACGGCCTTATGCTCGCTATCCCCGCCTTCGGATACGAAGATCACCCAGGGTTCGACCCAGCGGAAGTCGGCCGTCACCGAAGCGGCCGAGAGGCTGAAGAGGCCGTCGGACGAATACCTGCGCAGGTCAGTGTACGAGAACGCGCCGAGGCCGAGCCACGGGCTATCGAAGGATGCGACGAAGAGGGTGTCCGCCGGCCCCGCCAGGCAGGTCGCCGCCCTGACGGTCGAACCCAGAACTCCTCCCACGGCCCCCCTGAACCAGGTCAGCGAGTCCGGAGGCACCCAGCCATAGTCCACCAGGGGCATGCCCATCCCGGAGAGCAGGGGCTGGCTGTCGCAGTATCCCAGCGAGGCCCCGATCCAGGGGGTCCCCGGCCATCTCGCTCCCATCACCGCTGATCTCAGGCTGAGATCCCCTCCTCCGGAGCTGTCGGAAAACGCAGCCGCGGATGCTCCGGCCGAGAAGCCTCCTGACGAGATCGAGAGCGTTTCGCAGAAGTCGATCAGCCTCTCTCCGGGTGTGGGCTCACCATCCTCCAGGGCGCACGATGCGATTGCCCAGAGGACTCCACGATGCTGGAACGACCAGGGACGAAGGCTGTCCGGAGGGGTCTGAGAGAAGAGAACCGCCGCGAGGATCCCGACTACCACTCCCCGGCCCCCTCACCCGGAGAGAATGAGACGGAAACCCCGTGGAAAGCCGCCGAATCGCACATGATCACCGAATACCCGGTCTCGAAAGGGCCCAGGAGAGCAACGAGGCCGGCGGACCACGAGTGCCCGTCAGTGCCGGTCGAGAAGACAAGGCGCTCGCCGATGCACAGTTCCGCGCCTGCGCCTGCGGCATGGTCCCTGTATTCCACGTGCCCCCTCAACTGACGGTTGAAGATGTAGGTTCCGCCGTAGCCGAAGACGGGCGAATCGCTGCCCGGGCCGGACAGGCCGATCCGGGAAAGAGAGGCTCCGACCGCGAACGTCGGAAAAACAGAGAACTGCAGATGCGAGCATGCGGAGAACGAAGGACCCCCCCCGCCCGGGGCCGAGCGGACCTCGAGAGATGCGCCGAGGCAGATGCTGGGGCCGAAGAAGCCCCTGATGAACCCGCGGGGGTCGCCGGTCAGAACCTTTGCCGCAGAGACACCCGCCAGAACCGAGTCGGGAGCCTCGGAACCCGTCGCTCCGCCGCCGGAGATGCCGAAGAACCATTTCCCGCACGGCAGTCCGGCCGCCAGAGTCCATCGGCCTCCGCTATCCGACTCTCCCCACCATGCCTCTGCGGAGGGGCCCTCGAGCCTCGAGAGCCCGGCCGGGGAGGCAAGGGACGTAGCCGGAGAATCCCCCCAGGAGTCGGGCCAGGCCTGCAGGGAGGTCCATCTGGTGCCCGAGGGCCAGGCCAGTGCGACAGCCAGGACGGCGATGCGAAGGAGCATCAGGGGATCTCTGGAGCCCTGGAGAGAAGCCTGACGACTTCAGGAGGTGTCATGTGCCCGATCCTGCCGCCCGCCACGCGCATGCTCACCGAAGCGCCCATCTCGTCGCCCATGCGGTTCCGAAGACGCCTCGCCACGCCTGCCGCGTGCTCGAGCGGAGTTCCCGGCAGGACGACGATGACGGCACCGTCGGAGGTCACTCCTGCATGGTCCGAGGCCCGCACGTTGCCGGCGAGAGTCTCCGCGAGGACGAACCCGGCGATCTCACAGCTCCCTGGCCTGATCTGTATGAGGCTTATCTCCACGCCGTCCCTGTCGGAGCGGCTGAGCTCCGCCCTCAGTATCCTCTCGAGAATCGGGGCCGAGCAGGCCCTTCCCCTGCCGTGGCGGATCAGGAGCGAAGCCCTAAGCCTCGTCTCGTCATCGCCGGCGTCGTTCATGACCACGTCGCTCACGCCCGACGCAACCGCCGCCGCGGCCTCCTCGAGGTCGGATACGATCGCGAGGACCGGCACGAATCCGTCGGCATGGCGCGACAATCCCGCCGACGCGCCTCCCTGCCAGAACACTACCAGCAGCTCGAGATGAGCTCCCTGCCTGGGAGCGCCGGCGGGAAGGCCCTCCAGGCCGTCGAGAACGCTCTTCAGCCTTCTCAGATGCTCTTCAGGGGCATGGATGCCTATCATCGTCGTATGCCTCCAGCACTGCCTCCGGCCCGGAGAAGAACCTGATAGAAGGGCCTTCCGGTGCGGCCCCGTGCCACGAAAACACTCATCGAGTTCCTGTCGGGGCCGTACCCCGGCAGGGCGTCGGACACCGGGCTCCTCGACAGCCCGTGCAGTTCTCCGGGGGACATGACCGCAAGGTCCTCGGATGCACCCATCGAGAGGGCGAGGCATTCGGAACCGAGGGGGGCCGGCCGGGCTTCGCTGGAACCGATGCGGTCCATCCGCAGGATGATCTCGGAATCCCGTCCGAGGCAGGCGCCGAAATCCGCGTCGGCCAGCCTCCTCACCAGGTCGAGCAGTTTCCTGCCGCAGACCGGGACGCGGCCCTGCTCGACGGCGGGCAGCGCCCGCACCTTTCTGCCCAGTCGTTCCGACAGATCCGATTCTACCATGGCGAGGAGCGTGGAAGAGTCCTCCGCTTCTGGCGATCCGGCGAAGGCGAATACATCCTTAAGGGTTCCGGGCTCCGCGGTTTCGAGGGCACAGCTCTCGTCGAACCCCGTTCCGCCCGGCTCCGAGGACCGGCTCTCCAGGATCGCCGACCAATCGGGGGCGGCCGCGAAGTTCTGGGGGAGCTCCTCGATGAAGACCACCGCGCCGGTGAAGTGCCGCCCGCCGAGCGCGAATGCCGAGGAGCGCCACTGCCTCTGCTTGTCGCTCAACACCGTGGATACGGGCGCCCCGGAGATCCGCGACAGAGCCGCCGGGCATCCCGCGCAGACCGAGTCCCTCCCCGTGAGGATCTCGTGGCACTTCCTTCCCCGGATGTCCCCGGCCTGCCACCCCGTGACCCTGGACAGCGAGGGGCTGATTTGGACGAACCTGTACTCGGAGTCGATCCTGAAGACGGGCACCGGGCAGGTGTCCACCAGCGCCGAGGCCGATTCGACGGCGCATTTCATCTCCCTCTCCAGCCGGCGGACGTGTGTCGCGTCACGGAGAGAGATGGCGACCATTCCGCCGCCCAGCCCGGAGACGCGCATCACCACGGGAAAGAACACGGGCCCGGGGAGCGAGATCTCCATGTCGAAGCTCCTGAGATCGCCGCGGGAGAGATGAGCCATCGCTGAGTGGAGGGCGGACGAGGCGGAGAAGTCCATCGGCAGGATCTGCCCCATCTCCCTTCCGGACACATCCTCGGGCGAGCGGACCCCGAGGAGACGGACGGCCTCCTGGTTGGCTTCGGCGATGACGCCGCCCCTTGCGATCATCAGCGCCTCGGGGGCGTCCACGAATACCTGCCTGTAGAAGTCCGGTTCCACGGCCTAGAAAGCCCCTCTGCCTGCGAGCACGGTCGCCAGTGTGCGGACCAGTATCGAGAAATCGAGCATCAGAGACTGGTTCCTGATGTAGTAGAAGTCGTATTCCAGGTTCTCGTGCAGTGGAAGATCCTTCCTGCCCATTATCTGCCAGAGGCCGGTCAGCCCCGGCCTCACTTCGAGCCTCTTCCTCTGCCAGCCCCTGTAGCCCTCGACCATGAAGGGCATTTCCGGTCTCGGGCCTACGAGGCTCATGCTTCCGGCCAATACATTGAAAAGCTGAGGCAGTTCGTCCAGGCTGGTCTTTCTCAGGAAGCGTCCGATCCGGGTGACCCTGGGATCCCCGGGGGCGAGCGGGGCAACCTCGTATTCCCCGGTCTCGGGTTTCATGGTCCTGAACTTGAGAAGCGTGAACGGCCGGCCCCCGAGGCCGATCCTCGTCTGTCTGAAGATCGGAGTCCCCTTCCCTCCCAGGAGCAGGGCGGCGTAGATCGCCGCGAACAGGGGGCTGAGCAGGACGATCAGCGCCAGCGAGACCACGATGTCGAAGATCCTCTTGGAGAACCTCTGGACGAGCCCGTTGCGGGATCTCCCGATGTCCACTATCGGAAGCCTGGCGAGGTCGTCGAGCCCGGTGATGCCCGTGGCTATCTCGAACAGGTCTGACACGAGGAGGAAATGCACTTCGTCGCTCTCGATGTCCGATATCATCTCGAGGATCCTCGACCTGTCCAGGTTGGGCGAGGCGAAGAACACCTCGTCTATCTTCATGCTGGTGATGAGCCTCGGCAGGTCGGCCAGGCATCCGACCACCCTGACTCCCTCCACTTCCTCGACCGTGCAGTTCGGATCCGGGGAGAGGACTCCCGCCATGACGTGCCTTCCCCCGGGAAGCCGGCGGAGGCTTGTGATGACGCGCGATGCGACCTCGCCGGTGCCGATCACCAGGACCCTGGGGCTCTCAGTGCCAGGGGCGAGGATCCCGGCGATCCTCCTGGCGGCTGCGCGGGCCGCCAGGCTGGCCGGTAGCGACAGAACCGTGAACATGAGGAGCATGAGCCTCGAGAAGTCGCGCTTCGTGACGTAGCTCGCCGCCATCATCGTCAGCGAGAGCAGCAGAACAGCCTTCGCGACGGGCTGGAGCTCCCCCATCGCGCCCGGGTGGCGCCTGGGCCTGTAGAGGCCCGCAGAGGAGAAAACCGCGAGCCAGAGCACCCATATCACCGGCACGGCGGCCAGATACTCCCGGAAGGAGACGTAGAAGCCGGGGATGCCGTTGAGCAGGTTGTCCCTGACCCAGTATGTCGCCAGGAAGACGACGGGCACCGCCAGCATGTCCATCGCCACGAAGAGCAGGCTGAGAATCCTGTCAGTACGCCTAGCGGGAGCGAGCAAGGGCCACCTCCAGGGCTCCCCACGCACTCCCGTACAGCAGGGCGGCCCCCCTGAAAGCCGCGAAAGCGGGCAGCAGGGGCAGGGTCCCGGGATCGGTCCTCGAGGCGGTTCCGGCAAGCGGAATGCACGAGGCCAGGAACAGGAGGAGCCATATCGCCGGGGCGGGAAGGAAGAGCAGAGATGCGGCCGCGGCCGCCGGAGCCAGGCCGCAGAGGGCGACCTGCGCCTTGAGGCAGAACGGGGTGTAGGTGTCCCGGACAGCCTTTCCGGGGAACTTCCTCAAAGCGTGCATCCTCCAGCGCCCGCGGGAGACCTTCAGCACGAAGTAGCCCCCCCAGGTCCGGCGGTGCTCGTGGGCTACCCTTGCTCCGGGGACGAAAACCAGCCTCATTCCGGCGGAGGCCATCCTCCAGGACAAATCTACATCCTCGTGGTCGGGAAGGGGGAATCCCTCGTCGAAGCCGCCGACGGCGTCGAGAGCCGATCTCCGGAAGGCGGCCGAATATGTGTCAACGAGATCGATGAACCTCCGGGAGCCGAGCATGGCGTACCTCTCCTCGAACTCCACCTGGGCCAGCCTCTGGATCATCGCTCCGCCTCCGGAGGAATAGACTCCCTTCGCTCCGTCGGCGCCGTCTTTGAGGGCGGCCAGAAGGGCCGACGCCCAGCGGGGCTCGGGCACGCAGTCCGAGTCCGTGAAGAGAATGCTTTCGGCGGGGGCGGCCCTGTATCCCCTGTTCCGAGCCCCCGCGGGCCCTGTGCGGGGACCATCCACCACCCTGTCCGCGATCGAACGGACCGCGGGCGGCAGGTCCACTTTCCCGTCGAGGCTCGCCACGATCTCGAGGGAGGAGCGGCAGTCCTGCGCGTCGAGAGCCCTGAAGCAGGCTTCCAGCCTCTGCCCGGCGGCGTGCACGGGGACGACCACGCAGGCTTCAGCCTCCAAGGCGGGCCCCTCGCGTTCCGCGGAACAGGTATCTCCTGAAGGTGCCGAAGGCCTTCAGGGTCCTGCGCCTCTCCACGGGGTCGAGCAGGGCCTGGACCCCCTTTCTCAGCAGGTACGAGGGTCTGAGGTAGAAGCGCCGCCTTGCCCGGTCGCAGAAGGCGACCAGCTCCTCGGGGGTCACCTCCCTGGTTCGGACCACGCAGTTGTGAAGACCCTCCGGCGTGAGCCAGTCCCTCCACGACGAGGCGCAGAGAAGTCCCTCCTCCCGCGCCAGATCGTAGGCTTCCGTCCCCGGATAGACCATGAGCGGATAGAACTGGGCAGTGTCGGGGTCGAGCTCCAGCGCGAACTCCAATGTGGCCTCCATGGTCCTGCGGGTCTCGCCCCGCGAGCCGAACAGGAAGCAGCCGTGCACACGGATGCCCGCCCTCCTGGCGTCCGACATGAATCTCCTCATCGTGTCCGGATCGAGGCCCTTCCGCATTCCCGCCAGTATTTCCGGATCGCCGCTCTCGAACCCCGTGCATACCGTCCTGAGGCCGGCCCTCCTGCAGAGGGCCAGTGTCTCGAAATCGACATCGGCGCGCATGTTGCAGGACCACGAGAGCCTGCAGGAGGAGAGCGAGAGGAGTTCGGCCAGCGCTCTCAGGCGCGGGATGTCGGCGGAAATGGTGTCGTCCTCGAAGAAGACCGACCTGACGGATGGCATGTTCCGCGCAACCCACTCCATCTCGGCCGCCATGCTCTCGCTGCTTCTGAGCCTGGCCCTGCGTCCGGTCAGCGTCTGTGGGAAGACGCAGAAAGTGCATCGGTTGGGGCATCCCCTGCCGCCCATGACCATCACCATCGGGTGGAGCGCGTTCGGATTGTCGTAGTCGGCCGGGTCGAGGTGCCTGGCGTACACGCCGCTCACGAAGGGCAGGGAGTCGAGGTCTTCCACCACCGGAGAAGGACCGGCGTACTCGATGGAGTCCCCGCTGCGCAGCGCCAGGCCGGGTATCCCCTGCAGAGCCCTCCCCTCCTCCAGAGCCGAGGCGGCTGCAAGGGAGGGAATCTCGTACTCGCCCACGATCGCGCCTGCGAAGAACCTTCCGGAGAGAACCGTCTCCGCCGGCAGGGCGGATGGATGAGTTCCGCACAGGAGGACAGTGCGACCGTCTGAGGACAGGCTGTCCGCCACCGCCACGTCGGACTCGATGGATGGGGTCGAGGTCTCCACTATCACAAGTCCGGGCGAGAAGCGCCTGATCCGATCCGAGACATCGCCGAGAGACAGCCCTGCTGCCGGAGCGTCCACCAGGTCCACTTCATGACCCGCCTGCTCGAGCGCCGCCACGCAGTAGGACAGCCATATCGGATAGTACAGCGTCCCGCTCCTGGTCACCGCCGGGCTCCTCTGTCCCCTGCTGAATCTCGGGAGGAAGGGCGGGTTTAATGCGGTCACTCTCATTCGATGAGCCTCTCCAGCGATCTCCAGACCACATCGGCCGGGATGCGGTCCATGCAGCCGGGTCTGCCCGAGTGGCAGCCGGTGAAGACGGAGTTGGCGAAGCATGGGGCGCAGGGTGCGTCGGACTGCACGGCCACCACCTCCCCGTCGAAGTAGAGACTGCCTGGGCGGGTGGGGCCGAACAGGACCACCGCGGGGACTCTGCAGGCCGAGGCGAGGTGTGCGGGACCGCTGTCTATCCCGACGAAGGCGTCGCATCTCGAGAGCGCCGCGGCGGTTCTTCCCCAGTCGAGCCGCCCCATGAAGTCGCGCAGTCTCTCCGAGACGCCCCCGAGCGAGGAGACGAGCCCCGAGGCGTGCCTGGCGTCCCCTGCATCGCCCAGGAGGACGACTCTGCGACCCGAGGCGAGTATGGCGCTGCAGAGCTCCCCGAACCTCTCGACGGGCCAGCGCTTCGCCGGAACCTCGTCCCTCGGATTCGACGCGCCCCCCGGGGCCACGGCGACCCAGCCGCCTCCGTGGAGTTCGCCCGACGCCCAGGCGGCTTCGGCCGGACGCACTGCGAAAAGCGGCCGGTAGTCGTCCGGCCTGACCCCCGCGACCGCCGCGTAGAGACAGCCCACATATCCATCGTCCGGGAACGGCTCGCAGTGCTCCCACAAGCCCAGGGCTGAGGCTCCTCCGCTTCTCGACGGAGCTCCTGTCAGGGCTCTGACCCATCTCCTGACTCCCGGCGAGCGATGGAAGACCACGGTCAGTTCGACTCCCCGCAGGGTGCGCATGGCGCCGAGGCTCCAGACGAGGAGAGAGGCCCATCCCGCCGGAGTCCTGCGGGGCGGAAACGGGGCGGTCAGCACCCTGCCGATGCCGGGCATGCGCTCCCATACCTCGCGCGACGAGAATCCTGCGAGAGCCCACCATTCGTCTCCCCCGGCGGCAAGGCATGCCGCCGCGGGGGTTGCAAGGAGAGCATCCCCGAACGCATGCGTTTTCACGAGAAGTGAAAGTCGCCTGCTCATCGCGCCGTGCGCCTCGACCATGCAATCCGGAGACCTTCGCAGGCCAGGACGATCAGTATGGAGTCTATGGCCACCCTGTGCGGAGTCCCCGCCGCCGTGGCAAGGTGGAGGAGCGAGTAGACAGCCGCGCCTCCCACAAGGAAGATCGCGCCCGCGGTCCTTCGCCTGGCCATGGAGACGGCGCCGGCGCCGGCGAAGACGAGCACGAGGCCGAAGCTCGCCAGCCCGGCCAGAATGTATGCCACGGGGAATCGGTTCAGAGGAAACGGCTTGAAGAACTCGACGAACCGCAGGAGCGGAAGCCTTGCGAGAAGCACCGGATTGGCTTTCAGAAACTCGATCGTCCTCGCGGTCAGAACGCTGTCCCGGTACCACTCCGGCTCGTCGCGGAATTCGGGGAACTCTGCCAGCTCGGGTCTGCGGAGCCTTCCGAGGAGCGATTCCCGGAGCGGACCGTAGAGCGTCAGGGCGCCCTGCTGCTCGTGCTCGAACCTGTCCGAGAAAATCCTGCCGTTGTACTCCCAGAGATTCACCCCGCCCTGGGTCGGCGTGATCCTGAACTCCCCCGTGACCCTCTGCTGTCTCATCCCCCACGGAACGAGGGAGAGCATGAAGACGGCGACGAAGAGGAGCGTCGCCCATGCCTGCCGGGGAGGAGCCGCCCTCCGGCCTGCCGACTGGAGGATCATGCACACGGCGAGCCATGCAGAGACCGGGAGCGCGGCGGGTCTGACCAGATAGCCGGCGGCCCACGAGAGCGCCGCCGCGGCGGCGGTCGGGAGCCCGCCCCGCTCCAGCACCTCGAGCGAGAGCAGGACGGATACGAGGAAAAGCGGCGAGAAGAGCCCCTGGGTCGAGGGTATGGCCTCGTAGTACAGCTCGAACGGATTCAGAGCGAGAGCGATACCCGCCAGCGCGAGCCACCTCCCTGAGAGGAACCTGCGGGCGATGGACAGCCCGGCCCATACCGAGACAAGCCCCATCAGGAGCTGGACTCCCCTGACCGCCAGGAGGTTTCCGTGGCCCGCCACCGCGAAGATCGCGGCCTCGAAGAGGATGTAGCCGGGGACGAAGAAGCCGGTGGGACGACCGGGTCTCAGCACGCCGTAGAAGCCGTCCAAGCGTCGGTAGAACTCGAACGTGAGATCGTTGAGCCCGCCGCCTCCCTGCCCTGCGTCGCGCGGAGTCAGCATGGATTCCGACAGCGTGAGCCCCCTGCCCTCGAGCAGGTTGACGGCGATGTCGGCGGTCACCCTGCCCTCGCCCACGAGGATCCCGCCGCGTGCGGCGTAGGCGAACACAGCGAGTCTCGCCAGCGAGGCCGCGGCGAGAACTGCGAGCGTCAGGCGCCTGCCGAAGTCCATTTCCTGAACCAGTCCGTCCTCATGAGGGCGAGTTCCGAAGGCTGGCCGTCCGACCACACGGGACGAACCGCAGGGTGCATGACAAGCTCGCACTCCCCCGGAGGTATCTTCAGCCGCTCCAGGTAGCGCCTCGTGACCCTGCCGCTCGCTCCGAAGCCCGCCATGGAAGCCCTCGTTCGTATGCCCAGCGACTCAGCCTTCCTCGCGAGCCTCCTTCCCAGCATGTCGAGAACGAGACCTGCAGGAAACCTCAGATGCCTGTCCGGAAGTATCGCCGCCCTCACCAGGCCGATGCCGTGCTCCGCAGCCAGCCTCAGCGAAAGGCCCTGGAGGGCCGGGAGGTGGTGAACGTGCCTGTGGCTGTCGAGACCGGACAGGGAGGCGCCCAGCCGCTCCAGGCGTTCTATCTGCATCCGCCACTCCCTCTCTATGCCTGACACCCATCGCGAAGACGCGGCGAAGAGCCCTGCCGCACGCGGCCTGGGCCCGCCCGACAGGAACGGCAGTTGGAGGCAGTCGAGGTGCGCGGAGACCGCCAGCCCTGTCTCGGCGGCGGTTGCGACAGCGCCGGCCGCTCCGGGTGCCGAGGCCAGTACGCTTATCCCGTCGATCGCTCCCTCGCGTGCGAGTATCGCCACGGCTTCGTCGATCGCGCAGTCCAGCCCGGCGTCGTCCACGCTGACGAACACGCCCGCTTCCCGCACTAGACCCGCCTCGCCTTCGTGAGGGTGCGGGCCAGGTTCCTCGGGCCGAGCACGGTCCGGAGGGTACGGGCGATCCTCGACGGGTGCAGGTAGAATCTCCAGAACGCGCGCTTCTTCAGCCGCTCGATCTCCCCGGACTCGATGCCGTCCAGCCGGTACACGCTGGTGTGGAAGCAGTCGAAGTCCGCGTAATCCCTGTTCACCAGGTGCCTGGTGCGGTTCCAGAGTTCGGTGTGCGGAAACGGCGTCGTGATGTCGAACAGGGCGTCGTCGAAGGGCATGCGCGCCGCGAAGTCGATGGTTGCCTCCATCTCCTCGCGTGTCTCCCCCGGAGCGCCGAGCATGAAATAGCCCTGGACCCTCAGCCCCAGCTTGACGGCCATCTCGAGGGCGCGCTCCACTCCGGCAAGCGTGATGCCCTTCTCGTAGATGTCGTCGAGGACCCTCTGAGAGGCGGACTCCACGCCGATGTTGATCTTGGCAAGACCAGCGTCCTTCATGTGTCTCAGCAGATCCTCGGTGAGGAGGTCGGCGCGCACGTTGCAGCACCACCTGAGCGTGAGCCTGCGGGCGGTCATCTCGTCGCAGATGCCGTGCACCCAGTCGTGGTCCAGCACGAACGTCGAGTCTTCGAACATGAAGGCGGTGATCGCATACCCGGACACGAGGCTTTCGAGCTCGTCCACGATGTTCGAGGGGCTCCTTCTTCGCATCCTCCTGCCGAAAATCTCCGAGAGGGTGGGCTGGCAGAACGTGCAGCCGAACGGGCATCCCCTGGAGCACATGATCGAGGTTCCCCGCAGACCCGGGTCCACCCTGTCCATGGAGTACCAGATCCTGAAGTACTTCTCCATGTCGAAGATGCTTCTGTCCGGCAGGGGCAGGGTGTCGAGATCCCCGGTCAGGAGAAGGCCCTCGTTCCGCGTGACGACGCCGTTCTCCGGAATACAGGCTCCGGGAAGGTTTCCGGGAGGCTCGCCGGAAACGAGGCGGGGGAGCGCGATGTCCGCCTCGCCGGAATAGACGAGGTCCGCCCCGGTCCTTGCCAGGGTGTCCTCGGGCAGAACCGTCGCGTGGGGACCCCCGAAGACCAGGAAGGCGCCCGGCGAGGTTCTGCGGACTGCGGCGGCGGCGTCCAGGCCGGCCTGGAGCTGGGGGGTGACGATGGACACGCCGACCAGGTCGGGCCTGAACGAACGGAGCTTCCGCTCGAGCGCCTCGAAAGGGCGCGGCTCGAACGACATGTCGCACAGCGCCACCTCGGCGGCGGTGTCCCGCTTCACTGCGGCGGACAGGCTTGCGATGCCCAGAGGGGGCTGTCCCGAGGGATACCGCGTTTCTGGAAACACGAGAAGGACCCTGTCGAAGGCCATCACTCGCTCCGGCGCCGGGCGGGCGGGAAGGCGGCAGGGGCGAGCACCATCAGGACTGTGTCGGCGGGCAGCCTGTAGCGCAGGCCGCCGTGTGCGAGCGCGTGGATTCCGGCGTAGAGAACGAACACGGAGGCCGCGAGAACGATTCCGCGGTTCCGCCGGTTCCTCGCCACTCCGGCGATCGAGAGCGCCGCCAGGGGCAGATACATGCCGAAGCCGGCCGCGATGGCGGCGAGCCCTCCTCCCCTCCCGGACGGAAGCGGCGACAGATACTCGATCAGCCTCCGTGCGGACAGCCAGGCGAACAGCAGTGGATTGGCCGCGATGAAGCCCGCGGATCGTTCGGCGAGCTCGTCGCTCCTCTCGAGTTCGCCCTGATCCGGCTCGAAGCCGGGGTAGTCGAGGAGATCGGTCCTCGAGATTCCTTCCATGATGCTCTCCGGGATGCGGATGCCCTCCAGCTCGAGAGCTTCGGGGTTGTTGCGCATCCACAGGTTCAGCGAGCCCTTCGTGGGAAGGAGAACGGGGCTGCCCATCTCGATCCGGTTCCTCACGACCCAGGGCGCGGCCATCGCAGCGAAGCCCGCCGTCACCAGCAGCGCCCCGCGCCATCTGCGCCCCGCGGCCTCGTGGATGATCTGCAGGGGAAGAAGGAAGAGCGCCGTGCTGCGAACCAGGAAGAGAAGTCCTGTTGCCGCGCCGGCGAAGAGCGGAGCCGCCCCCCCGCGCTCGCTCCGGAGAGTCGCGAGGAGTATCACGGGGATCATCGCGACATGGACCGCCTCTGTCATTGCGGCGGACGTGTAGAACACGAAGTATGGATAGACGGAATAGCAGGCCGCCGAAGCCAGCCCGGCCTTCCGTCCCGAGAAACCGGATGCCAGCAGATAGACCGCCCACGCCCCCAGCACCTGTGCGAGGAGGTTGACCATGAAGACGGCCCCTGTGGTCGGCCCCGAGAGTGAGAAGGCGGCGGCGAGAAGGACCGGATACCCGGGTTCGATTGTCGCCGTGGGAGCCCCGGTCGGTGCGATGCCGAAGACGAAGTCCCGGTCCGAGGCCCAGTCCCGCAGGGGGTTGTCCTGGTCGGTGTTCTCGGCCTTGAGCAGTGCGGAGCCCTCGTCGAACGAGAGCCCGCGTCCCTCGCTGAGGCTGCCGGCCATTCTCAGGTAGAGCTCCTGGTCCATCGGGGGAGAGGCCAGGGCACCGCCCTGCAATGCGAAGAGAATCAGGCGGGGCGCCGCGGCGAGAGCCGTGACGAGCATCAGAACGGTCCGGTTTCCCAGATCGCCTCCCTGAGCCTCAGCGGCGGTTCGCGCCTTTCCCCCAGCACCTGGACGGGATAGAACCAGTCCTGCCAGTGGTAGTCCCTGCCGGCGACCGGATCGGTGAGGGCCAGCCCGAGCACGTAGGCGCCCGGCTCGAGAACCTCCAGGGCGATCGAGATCCTTGCTTCCAGGCTACCGCGCACCGAGAGCAGAGGCTGGTTGAGCTCGAGGTTGTTCACCCCGATCACCCTCTCTCCATCGGGCCTGTGTATCGAGAACCCGAACACGACTCCGTCCACGCCTCCGGAGATCCTGGTTC
>JAAYTY010000060.1 GCA_012523605.1 Candidatus Fermentibacterota bacterium | reverse complement strand
CTCGGAGGACTTTCTGTTCGCGGTTTTCGTCGGTTCGGCCGTAGCTATAAGCGCCCTGCCGGTGATCGCCAGGATTCTCATGGATCTCGGGCTTGCGAAGACGGTTCCCGGGACGGTCATCCTGTCCGCCGCCACGATGAACGACCTTCTTGGATGGTGCCTCTTCACGGCGGTTCTGGGTGCGATGGGCAAGGGATCTTCCGGACCCTCCACCGTCATCACGGCGGGAGTGCTCCTGCTCTCAGCCGCTGTGCTGCTCTTGATCGGCCGGTTCGCAGGAAGAGCGATAAGGATCCGCTGGGGTGCCATTCTCGATTCACCCGCGTTCTTCACCGGCTCTGTCGCGGTCATTGCTCTGCTGGTCGCCGCAGTTCTGGAGAGAGCGGGGCTCCATCCGGCCTTCGGAGCCTTCCTGATAGGGGTGGTCCTGGCCGAGGTGATCGGCTCCGACTGCATTGCCCACAGATCGGTGGCCGAGTTCGCTACGGGCTTCTTCGCGCCTCTCTATTTCGCATCCATCGGGTTGAGGGTGGATTTCTCGGGGAACTTCGATATCGTCCTTGTTGCGGTTGTGCTGGCCATGTCATGCGCAGGCAAGACGGCCGGGGCCTGGCTGGGCGCCAGGCTGGGCGGCCTGGACAACCGAACATCTCTGGCCGTCGGGTTCGGCATGAACGCAAGGGGGGCCATCGAGATCATCCTTGCGAACATCGCTCTCGAAACCGGCATAATCGACCAGAGGCTGTTCGTGGCTCTGGTATTCATGGCCGTGGTGACATCTGTCATCAGCGCTACGATTCTCAGACATCTCCTGAAGCGCGAAGCGATGGAGGCAGCAGGGGGCCGCTCCGCAACCGGGTAAGTCGGATCGGAGTAGTCCGGAACCTCCGAGCGAGGGGCGAGGCCCACTATCCGCAAGCCGTCAGGCATCGCCGCCCACACGACACCCGGGGGCTTCTCGCAACATCCTGAGGAGATTATTCGCAACATGGCTGGATAAAATCTGACGAGAATGCGATGGATAGCGGTTGATATTATAAGACAGTATTGATTGTTAAGAATCTAAAGATTGCTATACAACCATATAATCAGGGGACATCATGCAGTATTGATAGAGTTCATGTGTATCCGCATGCGAGATAGTATATTGCGGGTTTCTCAAGTTTCTTCAACCTGAAACTGTCAGTCGGGGTCGAAGAGGTCGGGGGCGTCGCCTGCGAGGCGTGAGGAGCGGTCGGCCAGCTCGGCCGCTTCCTTCATTATCTGCTCGAGGGTCTTCGCGGGCTTCGCGGGAGCCTTCGGGGGCTGGCATTCAGGATCGCCGGCATCCGTCGGACCGGATGCATCGCCGGCGGAAGCCGGCTCGATCCCGGTGGTGTCGCCTTCGCCGCCGGCTGTCGCGGCGCCCTCGGGCGGCCGTGGGGCTTCGACGAAAGACATGCTCGATACCGGCCTGCCTCCACCGAGGCGGACTCCTCTTGCGGCGACGCCCTTCAGAGCGATCTCCGTGATAGTCGTGGAGCCCTTCCTCGTCTTCATCCTCGCACGCCGCTCGAACCAGTATTCGAGTGTGCCTTCCGGGCGGTCGGTGAAGATCATGAGTTCGGTCCCCTCGGGCAGGAACCTGTATTCCTTCTCGAGAATGTAGCCCTCCACCCTGAATCTCTTCCCCGACGCTATCCGCGTTTCGGGGTCACGATAGGCGGCGCTGTATGTCCTTTCCCTGTCGTGTATCCCGCAGAAGACCGGCCTGCCGTCGAGGAAGTGCTTTTCGGCCATCGGGAGAACCCGGTACGAGCCGTCCTCGAAGAAGGCGATGATCCTGTCGTACTCGGTGGCCTCGAAACTGACCTCCCCCTTCACGGTCGTGCCCACGAAGGAGCCGGCGGGGTCGTAGCCCACCCTGAGGTTTCGGAGGGCGACCTCCTTCACGTCCACTTCGTTGAAGGACTCTATCCTGGTAAGCCTCGGGTAGAGCCTTCCGAACCTCTTCAGCAGGGTCTGGATGCAGTCTATGGCATACTGCTTCAGATGTGCCAGGGAGTGCTTCACTGCCTCCATCCTGGATGCCGCTTCGCCCATCTCTCGCCTGTGGGCTTCCATGTCGAACCGCGAGATCCTGCGGATCCTTATGGAGAGCAGCTTCTCGATGTCCTCCTCCGAGAGGACGATGCCGTCGAGATGCGGCTTCATTCCGCTTCGGACTACCGCGGTGACATCCTCCCAGCTCCGGCACTCCTCGATCTTCTTGTAGATCCGATTCTCGATGAAGATCATCTCCAGTGTCATCCAGCGGATCTTCTCCTCGAGATCGGACTTCTCGAGCTCCAGCTCGCGACGCAGGATCTCGAGGAGCTTTTCCGTGCTCCGCCTGAGGAGGTCGGAGACCCTGCACTCCACGGGCTTTCCGTCGAGGATGACCAGGATGTTCGATGTGTAGGACATCTCGCAGTCAGTGTGGGCATAGAGCTGCTGGATCGTGTCATCGGGCTCGGCTCCGCGGGCCAGAGTCACCTCGATCTCGATCTTCTCCGCGGTGAAGTCGTCAATCGAGGCGACCTTCACCCTGCCCTTGCGGGCCGCGGCCTCGATGCTCGCAATCAGCGATTCCGTGGTCGTGCCCCAGGGGATCTCCCGGATGACGAGCTTCTTCTGCCCCTTCTTCTTCTCGATAGTTGCCCTGTTGCGGATCCGGCCCGCACCGTCGTCATAGCCGGACACGTCGATGCTGCCGCCCTGGGGAAAGTCGGGATGGAGAGTGAAGGGCTTTCCCCGCAGGAAAGCCACCTGAGCCTGGAGCACCTCGCAGAAGTTGTGGGGCAGTATCCGGGTGGACATTCCTACCGCGATGCCCTCGACGCCGAGAAGCAGTATCACCGGGAGCTTCGCGGGAAGGACCTCCGGCTCCCTGTTGCGCCCGTCATAGCTTTCGGTGAAGGAGGTTATCCTGTCGTTGAAAAGCGTCTCGCGGGCCAGGTCGGTGAGCCTGCATTCGATGTATCTCGGAGCGGATGCCTCGTCGCCGGTGAGAATGTTCCCGAAGTTGCCCTGCCTGTCTATGAAGTATCCCCTGTTGGCCAGTGCGACGAGCGCATCTCCTATAGACTGGTCGCCGTGGGGGTGATACCTCATGCAGTGGCCTATTACGTTGGCAACCTTGTTGAAGCGGCCGTCGTCCAGCTCGTGCAGGCCCCAGAGGATGCGCCGCTGGACCGGTTTGAGGCCGTCGTCGGCGTCGGGGATGGCCCTGTCCTTTATCACATAGGAGGCGTAGTCGAGGAAGTTGTCCCGGAAGAGGCTCTTCAGGGAATCGGTCACCTCAGGTTCTCCATTATGTATGCGCGCCTCTCGGGAGTGTTGCGGCCCATGTAGAAGTCAAGCATCTCGGGCACGTCCTTGATGCGGGGGATGGACACCGCCAGAAGCCGCATGTCCGGGCCGATGAACTGCCCGAACTCCTTCGGCGATATCTCGCCCAGCCCCTTGAAGCGCGTTATCTCCGCGCCTTTCCCCAGCTTCGTCACCGCGCTGTCGCGCTCGCGCGCCGAATAGCAGTACACCGTTTCCTTCTTGTTCCTGACCCTGAAGAGCGGCGTTTCCAGGATGTAAAGGTGGTTGTCCAGAACGAGCCCCTCGAAGAAGTGGAGAAAGAGGGTGAGCAGGAGGTTCCTGATGTGCATGCCGTCCACGTCGGCGTCCGTCGCCAGCACTATCCTGTTGTACCGGAGACCTCCCGCGCCCCCCTCGAGGTTGAGCGCCTGCATGAGGTTGTAAATCTCCTCGTTCTGATAGAGGGTGTCCCTCTTCAGACCGAGGCAGTTGAGCGGCTTGCCCATGAGGGAGAACACGGCCTGCGTGTTCACGTCGCGGCATGCGATCATGCTGCCCGAAGCGCTCTGGCCCTCGGTGAGGAAGATGGTGCTCATCTCCGCCAGCGGATCGTCGTCTCCGAGATGCACCCTGCAGTCCCGCAGGCTGGGGATCCTGATGGCCACCTTCTTCGCTCTCTCGCGCGCCTTCTTCTTCACGCTCTGGAGCTCGGTGCGGATGGCCATGTTGACCTGCACCTTGGCGAGCAGGGCTTCGGCCGTGGCGGAGTTCCTGTGCAGGCTCTGCTCCACTTCCTGCTTCACTCGGTTCACGATCCAGCTCCTGATGTCGGTGTTCCCGAGCCTTGTCTTGGTCTGGGACTCGAACACGGGATCCTTGAGCCGGATCGAAACGGCGGCTATTATCCCCTCGCGGATGTCATCCGGAGCGAAGTTCTTGCCTGCATAGGAGTTGACGCCTTTCAGCACGCCCTCCTTGAAGGCCGACAGGTGGGTGCCTCCCGCGCTGGTGTACTGGCCGTTCGCGAAGGATAGATACCGTTCGCCGAATTCGTTCGTGTGGGTGAAGGCGAATTCGAGCGTTGCATCCCTGGAATAGATGGCGGGATATGAGGTGGACTCCCCGGCCTCGTCAGCGAGGAGGTCAACCAGACCCTGATCGGAAACGAATGTCTCGCCGTTCAGGACGAGCTTCAATCCGGTGTTGAGATAGGCATAATGCCTTACGCGATGCTGGAGGAACTCCTCGCGGAAGGCATAGTCGGAGAAGATACCGGGGTCGGGCGAAAACTCGACCAGTGTCCCGTTCTTCTCAGCGGTCCTGCCCGAGCGGTCGGAGATCGGTTCCCCTCTCGCGTAAACTACCTCGCGATACTCGCCCTCCCTGTAGGAGACGACCCTGAACCTCTCCGAGAGGGCGTTCACGGCCTTCGCACCCACACCGTTGAGGCCAACGCTGAACTGGAAGACGTCAGTGTTGTACTTGGCGCCGGTGTTGATTACCGAGACGCACTCGACCAGCTTCCCGAGAGGGATTCCGCGGCCCCAGTCGCGAACCGTGCAGGTCGCCCCGTCGCACGAGATGGATATCTTTTTGCCGCAGCCCATTATGAACTCGTCCACGGCGTTGTCCACAACTTCCTTGAAGAGGATGTAGATGCCGTCGTCCGGATGGCTGCCGTCTCCGATGCGGCCGATGTACATTCCGGTCCGGAGCCGGATGTGCTCTATCGAAGAGAGTGTCTTGACCTTGCTCTCGTCGTAGTTCAGAGCTGTCAGTCGGGTTTCTTCCATCAATTCCACCAGATGTCGGCAATCATTCTGCCCTAAAATACCATGTATAGTATAGGATGGAACAGGTCATTCCGCGAGCCCTTATATGTTGTCACCGGCCAGGCGGCACCACACAGTATATGGTCAGGATCCAGTGGGGCTTGTCCAGGGCTCAGAGTCTGCCCAAGACTTTCCTTCCATCTATCGCTAGCCATGAGATGGCTGATACCGCACCTGAAATCAGACCTTTGACAAGCCATGGGACACCCAGGCGTCCCATTGCAACAGCGGCGAGAATGGCGAGGCACGCCCCGGGCAGTGCGGGCAGAAGGCTCCCGACCAGACCTGAAGCAGTATTTCTCCCGATGCCAATAGTAAGCAGGACCGCAAAGACCAGCGATGCGGCCAGCATAGCCGCTGCGGCACCCGGCAGACCCATGGGATTCAGGAATAGGAACAAGAGTGCCAAGAGCACGACAAGACTCGCTGCGGCAGCTCTTGTGGCAGTTGAGGAGCGCCTTTGGGCAATGAGAGCCGCAACCAGGAAATTCATCCAGAAGACCGGCACGATTCCTGCGCAGGTGATCTCATAAGCCCTGTTGACGGCATCCGAAGCAAGCCCGCGTTCGTACCCTGCCCCCCAAAGCAGAGCAAGGAGTCCGGACCCGGATGCCAGCAGAAACGCAGTAACGGCCGTTCCGATTGCCAGGATAAAGGATCCTGTGTCCCGCATCTTCTGCTTTGCCGCTTCGCCGCCCTGCTCAAGTGCTCTGCAGAGGCCGGGGAAGAGAGCGCCAGGGAGGAGTGTTGGTGTAATCAGAAGGACCATGGTATCGATGATTCTGACACATTCATTCCACGCCCCCACAGCTTCGATTCCGAGAACTCCTCTTACGAGCAAGTTGTCGACCCTCTGGAAGGCTGCAAGGCTGAGGCCCATCACACCGACCGGAAGACTGTCTCTGAAGAGCGACAGCATGGCGGCTCTGTCGAAGCTGGGGAACAGCCCGAAACCAGTATCAAGATGCAGAAAGGCCGCAACCATCATCGTCACTGCGGATCTCAGTGGGAAAACGGCAGCAGCCGCAAGTAATCCAAGATCGGCTTTTATAATCAGGATCACTGCTGCGATGGAGAAGAGACCCCCCAGACTTCTTGCGAGGGATTCCCTGCCTGCTCTTCCGGATGCTCTGAATACGGCAAACGGTATCTCGGAGAAGCCGTCCAGCGAGTACGACAGAGCCACCGGGATGAGGACCGCCAGTTCCCAGAGGCTCCTCGAAAAGATCCAGTTTAGAAATGCGAGCAGCAGAAGGCCTGTAGTTGAAAGGAGGATTCTCAGTCCGCTGGCGACAGAGGGAAGCGCCCTCGATGAACCATCATTCGTGAGGGAGATCAGTCTGTTGACAGTAATTGAAACCCCCATCTCACTTATGAACATGTACACCATGCCGACAGCGACAGCGAAGGATAGGAGTCCGAACGACTTGTCGTCGAGATATCTCGCGAGGAACAGCATGGTGACGAGAAAAGAGACCTTCGATACGATCTGCCCCGACAGCATGAGGATGCTGTTCAGGAGAGGCGATCGGCCTTCGGAACGTGATGTCCCAGGACAAGCCCCGCTCACCGGCACACTCCCCTGTGGAAGGAGCTGCACGGAATCCCCTCAGGCAGCAGCTCGCGGTTCAGGGCAGTCTCTCCCTGATGGCGATGGCCATCCTTCTGACTGCCCCGGGACGGGTTCTGAAGTTGAAGACAGATCTTTTCTCGATCCCTTCGAGCGCTCGCCGGTCGAGCCCGAGTCCCGCAAGAAACCTGTCGAAGCCTTCCGGAGGTTCCTTCGGCTCGCGCTCCTCGACGATCTTCAGCGCCTCCTCCCGGCCTATCACGCCCGACCTGACCATGTTGGCATAGAGATACTCGTATTTCCCGAATCCGGTGCGAAGCCTGAAGAGATAGCTCGAATGAGGCGTCGCGAGGCAGTCGTATCTGATGTCTGCTGTTGATTTGCCGAAATCCAGCTCCCTGTTCAGAGTCTCGTAGATCGTCGGTAGATCCCACTTCAGATAGTCAGGCAGGTTTATCTGCTTCACTCCGAACATCCTCTTTATCGAGGGGAAGAAATAGTCCCATCTGAGCTCCTTCATGGTGAAGTGATCCTTCATGATGTTCCTGAAACAGACTCTGTCTATGTAGGAAGTTTCCGGGGGAGGAGCCTCCAGAGCATCCGAGAAACCAGCGATTATCAGCCTGATGCCGTGAATGTCCGCCGCCCGGAAGATGGCAGTCGGCATAAGTACAACACAGGCGCTGCAGAACTCGCCTGTTGCTTCGAGAGCGCGCCTGTAGACCCTGGTCAGAAGGGTCAGGTCAGGCGAGTATGTGTAGAGATCGACGCCGATCCTTCTTGCTGCTCTTTTCACGAATCCCAGAGCCGAAGGATCCTGGAAGCCGTTGTCGAAGTTGAAGGCCAGGGGACTCATCCCATATCTGTTCTTGATCGTCCATAGCGTGAAGGACGAATCCTTGCCTCCGGAGAAGGGAACCATGCAGTCGTACTTGCCCCGCCCCCTTCCTCTGTATCGGTCCAGTATGCGGGAGAGCCTCCTTTCCCTTTCCGCCCAGTCTATGGAGCCGTATCTGAGGTCGTGCTCCCTGCAGACGCGGCAAACACCCTTGTCGTCGAATCCGATATTCGGGTAGTTCGAAGGCAGAATGCACCGTGAGCACCTTCTGACGTCATGGCCTGCTTCCATGGGTCCACCTTTCAGGGAGGTTACAATTCCTATAAGCATAATATGAATTATAACCCACCTGTGAAACCTCTACTCTTCTATCTGCTATCCCGGACCCTGCTCGAACCTACTGCGAACAGCGTCAGCGGACCCGAGCTTCCTGTCAGCGGAATCGTGTGAACAGAAAAGCTCTGCTCCAGCGAGGTTCTCAGGTCGGCATCCGAGATGACATCGCTTCCGGTTCCGATAACTCCGTCAGGACCTCCGGACACTCGGATGCCGGCATGGGCAGGATCGTTGGCCAGAATGAGCAGGGGCGTGCCGAAGGAATCCCTCCAGGCCCGGACCGTCGAATCGGTATCCTGCATCAGAAAGGACAGACCCTCGGAGGGATCGGGCTGGAAGTAACGCCCCTCCAGGAATCGTTCGTCGTGGGGCGACCAGGTCTCGACACCGCCGAAGCCCTGCTCCTCGAGATGATATCTGAAAGCCAGTGTGGAGTAGTGGTCGATGTAGATCACGATCCGGGCACCGGTCCGCTCCGCTTCGGCGCCGGCGACCCTGGCGGCCTCCCTGAAGTCCCTGTCGAAGGTGCACCTCTGGGGAAGGGTGGAACGGGTGATGAAGGGTATGCAGAGAGCCGCTGAAAGCAATGCGGCGGCTATGCGCAGGCTCCTTCCCGGCCTGGACGGCAGGCTGTAGAGGCCGGCGATCACGCAGGCCGCCACCGCCGGAAAGGCGAAAGCGAAGTGGCGCGCGCTCGGTCTGAGAAACGCCAGCGGCAGCATCACGAAAAGGATGAGAAGCCTGACATGCGTGCCGGAGATCCTCCATCCCCTGAGCGCCGCGAAGCACATAACCACAGACAGGATCATCCCCGCGACGGCCCATGGGGAAAGCGAGGCAAGACCGGATTCGGTGAACCTGTATGGGGCGGTTCCGGAGGTGAACCGCAGGAGCGTGCCTGCCAGCGACAGCGGCATGTGGGCGAGCGCAGAAACAGGCGAGGCTCTCTCTATCAGGGCTTCGCCGCCGGTCGCTCCCGCCGTGGCTGCAGCCCCGCCCTTCTCCAGTGCGAGGTTCGGGATCTGCGGAATGTAGAGGATCGACACGATAGCGAGCATGACCAGCGCATGCAGAGGCTTCCTTCGTATGAGCATCAGGAGGGCCGAAGCGGCCACGCCAGGCCAGGCGAAGTGATGGATCCATGTCCCTGCGGCCAGCACCAGCCCCGTTACGGCGGCCCGACGCAGCGAGGGGGATGAGGAGTACTCCCCCAGGAGCAGCATCGTCCACGCTCCGGCCAGAGCGAGCATGGAGTACATCCGGATTTCCACGGAGAGGTGCAGAACGAACGGGCTGACGCACAGAAGATAACGCGCCGCCGTCCCGCGCCCCCTGGCGGCGGCGAGGGCGGTCAGCGCCGCCGCGACGAGACCGGGCGCCCTCAGGGATGCCTGTGAGACCCCGAAGACCCTCACCCAGACCCACAGCAGGGCATAGTAGCCCGGGACATGCGCGTCCTCCGCCACATTGGAAAGCATGCTCCCGAAGGGCAGACGGACCAGGGCTACGGTCATCGCCTCATCGCCCGTCAGGCTCTTCCCGAGCGACAATGACCAAAGCGCCGTCAGAAGAACCAGCGGTACGACAGCGGCTGTCAGGGCCGCTGGAGAGCGGCGAAGCAGTCGATCCGGGTCTCGGCCTACTGCGGTCATACCCCGAACACCTTCTCGGGAAAGAGCCCGGCTTCTCTGAGAACCTCGAGCCGCCTGATCTTCCTCGTCGTGGTCTTCGGTAGCTCCTCCTCCCTTACAATGAAGCTCTCGATGCGCTTGTACAGAGGCTGGGAGGAGTTGAAGCGCCTGATCTCCCTCCTCATACGCCCGACGACGGATTCCCTGGTCAGGATCTCCCCGGCAGCCTCGGCTTCAGCGATCAGCTTCTCCATGTCCGGGACCACGATCGCCCAGATCTCCTCCCCCTTGGTCTTGGACTCGCGTCCGAAGACCATGCTCTCGAGCACGGCTCCGGACCTGTTGAGGATGCATTCGATCTCCTCGGGATACACGTTCTTGCCGTTCTTCGCGACAATGACGTTCTTCCTTCTGCCGGTGATGAAGAGGTATCCGTCCCTGTCCAGGTACCCGTAGTCCCCGGTGCGGAGCCAGCGGTCGGCCGACAGGACCCTGGAAGTCTCCTCGGGATCGTTGTGGTATCCCAGCATCACGTTGGGACCCCTGACAACGATCTCGCCCATGCCCTCCTCGTCGGGCTCGTCGATCCTCACCTCCATCTCGGGAAGAGGCAGTCCGACGGAGCCGATCCGGTTCGCACCTACGCGGTTGACGGAGACCAGAGGAGACGCCTCGGTGAGTCCGTATCCCTGCAGAAAGGTGAATCCGAGGCTGACGAAGCCTCTAACCACGTCCGGATCGATCCCGGCGCCGCCCGAGATCATCAGCCTTATGCGGCCCCCGAGTTTCGCATGGACCGGCGCGAAAATGCTCCTTCTCACTCCGTCGCCCGCAAGCAACCGTGCGGCGGCCGCGAGCGCCTTTCCGAAACCCAGCTTCAGCCGCCCTCCGGGAACCGACCGGATCCCCTCCAGAATCCTCCTGTACATCGCCTCCCACAGAAGGGGCACTGCCAGCACGATGGTCGCCCCCGAAGCCGCGATGTCGTCGGCCACGTATCTCAGCCCCCTGGATATGTGATAGGTCGCCCCGGAGCTGAGCGCGCCGAGGAAGCCACATGTGCACTCGTAGGTGTGGTGCATCGGCAGAACCGACAGGAAAACGTCGTTAGCATCCATGCGGACCATCTGAAGCATTCCGCGAACGACGGCCAGCAGATTGGTCTGTGAGAGGACGACGCCCTTCGCCTGGCCCATGGTACCGGAAGTGTAGTAGATGGCCGCAGGCGATCCCAGGTCCGGGGCATCCGGGAGTTCGGCCCGCGAAGCCCTTCCGTGATCCAGCAGATACCCGTACGACAGGCAACCCGGCGCCGGGCCGCCGTTCATCACGACCATCCTCGGAGCGGTATGGGGCCCCGTAGAGAGAAAGCCGTCGAGATGGCCGGAATCCAGGAAGACGGTGCCTGCACCCGAGTAGTGCAGTATCGTCCTCATCTCCTGGACGGGGAGCTCACGATCCATGGGAACGACCACGCCGCCCGCACGCATCGCGGCCAGGTAAACCGTTGCCCAGGCTATGCTGTTCCTGCCCACCACACCGACGACCGGCCTCTCGCCCCATTCGCTCATGGCCCTGGCGAGGGCTTCCACGTCGCCGTGCAGGTCTCGGTACGTGATTTCGTTCAGGGTGCCGTCGGGGGCGGGTTCCCTGATGGCGATCGAGCCCGGATGCTCACCGGCCGTGAGCCGGAGCATCCCCGGCACGCTGGGAAAGTCCCTTGCGGGGAAAAGGGGTCCGCCGGGAAAACGCCTGGCCAGTGCTATCTCCCCTGCCCGTCCCTCAGGCTGCCGGACGGGACGAATCGAGCCCCGGGGACTGCTGTGACTGCCGGCATGGGCGACCCGGCGTCGCCGGGATTGGAACTCGCCGAGCCCGAGTCAGGGAGCCTGTCTGCCGCCACCCTGAATCCTGCGAACGGGTATCCCAGGCTCGAACTGGCCCCGAACCTCGAGAAGCATGAGCAGTCGCCGGCCGACGAGAGCCAACTACCCCCTCGCAGACACTTCACCGTGTCTCCGTCGCCGGCAGGGCTCCCCGCCCCCCCTGCCCAGTCGGCGCACCATCCCCAGACATTGCCTGACATGTCGTAGAGCCCCCAGGGATTCGGCGGGAAGGAACCGACCGGTGCCGTCTCGGCGTAGCCGTCGTCCAGAAGCGGCTCCCGGCATGCCAGGGCTTCGTTCCTGTCGGAGCAGTTGAGCAGGTTCCCGGATGGCTCGGAATCGCCCCAGGGCCATCTCCTGCCGTCGCCCACGGTTGCCGCCCGTTCCCACTCGGCTTCGGTGGGAAGGCGGTAGGCGAAGGAACAGCCCTCGGCTGAGGATAGCCAGTTGCAGAACGCAACGCACGCCTCCCAGGACACGCCCCGCACGGGGTACTGCTCCAGGCCCTCCCTCACCGCGAAACCCTCGGGCAGGACCTCGATCTCGATCGGGTAGTCGCATCTGAAAAGGGAATCCAGGAGCTCCGTCCTGGGGCCGATCCCGGAGCTGTCGTGCGGGATCATGGAGTCCGCACAGTTCAGGAATGCGCAGAACATGGAGTTCGTCACTTCGCAGGTCGCCAGGTAATAGCCGTCGAGAGCCACCTCCCGCCTGAGCGACCGGTCATCCGAGCCGGAAGCGAAGTCGTGGATTCCGGGGGGTATGAACACCAGCCCCTGCGGTGTTCGCAACGGAAAGTCGAAATGGACCGACCTGGGCCTGTTCGAGGCCAGCACGACCGTGTCGCGCATGGACAGCGAGTCGTCGGAGAGCACTTCCAGGACGTGGCGGCCGGGACGGTCGAACCGCAGAGTCACCGGTGTAGTCCCGGCGATCTCGCCATCGGCCAGAACCAGTGCGCCCGACGGCGCTGACGTCACCTCGACCTCGAAGACATAGCCGAGCGTGACGACCACGCCCGAATCCCCCAGCGTGACGGTGGTGTCGGCGCTGGCGTATCCATCGAGACTCACGGTGATGTCCGTGCCCCCGGACAGCACCGGAATCTCGGCCGGCGAGGTGAAGACCAGCCCGTTCGACAGCCTGATTTCCGCACCCGACGGAACCGTCTCCACCTTCACCAGTGCGACGTCCCACTCGGGAACGAGCAGCGCCGCGAGGGCGATGCAGCATACGGCAAGCTCGATCGCGAGGACCAGGCTGGAATCCGCCCGGCTGTTCATCGGGCTCTCAATCGGACCACCTGTTGGACAGAACTGCAGAGATGTCCGCGAAGAGCTGGCCCATCCTGAGGTCTCGAACGAACCGTCGGGCGATGTAGGAGGGCCTGAAGTAGAACTCCCTGTGGAAGGCCGTGTAGTACTTCTGGATCACCGGCCAGGAGAGGTTCTCGTGCTTCCAGACTTCGCTCGTGCAGTGAAAGTTGTACCGATCCCAGTCCTCGGAGAGTATCCTGCCCTCGTTCCTGGCCAGACGGTAGAGGGCGGACGACGGAAAGGGAAGGGTCATCGAGGCCTTGGCGTAAGTGAGAGGAAGGCTCTTCGCGAACTCGATGGTCGCCCGCATCGTCTCCTCGGTTTCGCCGGGGAGGCCCATCATGAAGAAGCCCACCGTCTCGAGTCCCGACCTGTGCGCCATCGTCACGGCATTCCTGACGACATCCGTCGTCTGCCTCTTGTTCACCCTCTGGAGTATCTCGTCCACCCCGCTCTCGATCCCGAAGGCGACCTGATAGCAGCCGGCCTTCCTGGCGATGTCGAAGAACTCCTGGTCCACGTCGTGGACGTTCACGCCCGTGGGAAGAGCCCAGGGAGACGAGAAGCCCCTTTCGACGAGCAGCCTGCAGACCTCCTTGGCCCTTTCGATATCCGCCGTGAAGTTGTTGTCCTTTATGTGGATGTCTCGGAAGCCCATCGCGATCATTCGCTCCATCTCCGAGACCACGCGCTCGGGGGACTTGGAGCGGACCGAGTGTCCGAACACGTTCTGACTGCAGTAGAGGCAGTAGTGGTTGCAGCCTCTGTTCGTCTCCATGTAGCCGACCGGATTCCTGCGCGAGGCGATGTGGGGAGACCTGTAGTACTTCAGGTCGTGGAGCTGCCACGCAGGAAGAGGCAGGTCGTCGAGGTTCTCGATCAGAGCCCTCGGCCTTGTCCTGACCACTCCTCCGGCCGGATCGGGGAAGGCGATACCGTCGATGGAGGCCGGATTCCTTCCGGAGCATATCTCCACGATGGTCCGCTCGCCCTCTCCGAGGACGACCAGGTCGAAGGCGCCGCCGGCGAGCACCTCCTCCGGCAGTGTGGTGGCGTGCACGCCGCCCGCAATCGTCACCACGTCCGGCAGTTCCTCCCGGGCCGTCGCGGCGAGGGCGCGGGCCTCGCTGCAGAGGGGCGTGGTGAAAGTGATCCCTACGTAATCGGGCCTGAACTCACGCAATCTCCGCCTGTAGGCCTCCAGAGGCCGGCCCTCGATCATCAGGTCGGCGATCTCCGCCTCGTGCCCGCTCTCCAGCAAAGCGCCCGCGAGACTCGCCAGGGTGATGAACGGAGCCGATGTTATCGCCACCCTGATGCGGCTGCGGTCATAGACGCCTATGGCCGAGGGAGGGTTGACGAGGAGAGTCCTGCTCATCCCGCGCTCCGACCGTCGCCGTCGGAGAACATGCCTCCCCGTCCCGGGCGACCGGCTTCCGGGGTCATGTCCTGGGAAGACCGGGATAAAAGAACCAGGAGTGCGATTCGCGCACCGCCGAGCGCAGATCACCCGGCGGATCCCCCCGTCCGCCACCGTTCTCATCCGGGGAGTCGTCGAGCGCGGCGCCGTGCTTCCGGGATGCGACCCGCCCGGCGGCACTGATTGGTCCGGCGCTGTCGATGCCGAAGACGAAGGCCGCGCAGAGCAATGCCAGGCAAACGGTCAGTATGGGCGACTCCTCGGGGCCGAAGCCTCCCCACGGGAGACCCCCGGAGGGCTTGAAGAGACTGGGCAACTCCAGGCCGCTTACGTTCAGGCCGAGCACGATCCCGGTCACGGAATTCCAAAGCCAGTGGAGTATGGCAGGAGCCGCAAGACCTCCCGTGCGGACTCTCAGCATGGAGAGCAGAACTCCGAACAGGAAAATGTTTAGCGTCGAGAGCAGTCCCGCCGATGGATTGTTCATGTGGACGAATGAGAACAGGACTCCCGAAACGACTATTCCCGGCAGCTTCATGCCGCGGATGGAGAAGAGGTCCTGCAGAAACCCCCTGAACTGGATCTCCTCGGCCAGCGCAGCCAACAGCAGGGCACCGGCCCAGAACGCGATGTCCGGGCCAAGAAAGGGGCCTGCGAGACCGCTGCCCGCGGCCACGAGGACGAAGGGCAGCAGCACGGCGCAGGCAGAGAGCAGGAGGAGCTCCGCCCTCCTGAAGCCCGCTCTTCCCGATGGCGGCTCGAGCATGAGCCACGCGGGAACGAGGCAGATCGCGAGAGCGAGGGAGCGAAGCCAGAACCAGCGGAACGGCAGTTCCACCGGAAGGAACAGCGAGAGCAGATGGAATCCCGCGAAGGCGGAGCCGGCAGCCACGGCACCTGCCAGAATCCTCATGGCGACCTCGGGAAGAGGCTTCAGCGCCGAGGGCCCGACCGGGAACAGCTTCATCCCCGATTCCAGGCGGTCACTATCCCGTGGAAGCCGGCCGGGTCCAGGCTTGCGCCACCCACAAGCGCCCCATCCACACAGGGCATCGCCAGGATCCCGGCCGCATTCGAGGGCTTCACGCTTCCGCCGTATATGACCGTCACGCCTCCAGCCGCCTCAGCGCCCAGCTCTTCGTCGAGCACTCCTCTGACGAAGCAGTGCATGGCGGAGGCCTCCTCCGGTGACGCGTTCCTTCCAGTGCCGATCGCCCAGACGGGTTCGTAGGCGATCACGAGACTCCCGGGCCGCTGGACGGCAAGACCCTTCAGGGCCGAGGCGATCTGCCTCCGGACGACCTGCTCTTCGATGCCCTGTTCCCTCTCCTCGAGCTTCTCGCCGACGCAGAGCACCGCGCCGAGGCCTGCTCCCAGGGCGGCCGCGAGCTTCCGTGCGACCAGGGCGTCGTCCTCTCCCATGATGTGCCTGCGTTCGCTGTGCCCCACCAGGACCCATGAGCAGCCGGCTTCGACGAGCATGCCCGCGCTGATCTCGCCGGTAAAAGCGCCCGAGGGCTCCGGATGCAGGTCCTGCCCGCCGAGCTCCAGACCGGCCTCGCGCGCATTCTCGGCGAGGACGGCGAGCAGGGTGAAGGGCGGGAACAGCACCACCCGGGCATCGGAGCCCCGATCCTCCAGCTCCTTCCAGAACTGGAGCCATGCGAGGCCCTCGAGGCCCGAGCCGTTCATCTTCCAGTTCGCACCGAAGAAGGGCTTCATCTGCCTTCGCCCAGAAGAGCCTTGAGGGCCGGGAGCTGTCTGCCCTGCAGAAGCTCCAGCGAAACGCCGCCACCTGTGGAAACGAAGCTGACGCTTTCAGCGGCTCCAGCCTCCGAGACGGCCCTGGCGGAATCTCCGCCCCCCACGATCGTGACGGCGCCCCTGCCGGTAGCTCTTGCCAGGCTCTTCGCCACCGCTCTCGTGGCACGGTCGAACGGCTTCTTCTCGAACAATCCCATCGGTCCGTTCCACACCACCGTTCCACTCGTCGAGATGACGCCGTCGAACAGCTTCACGGTGGCCTCACCGACGTCGAGGCCCATCATGTCTGGCGGAATGGCTCCGGCCTCCACCGTGAAGGCGGAGCCTCCTTCGTCGGGCGACGGAGCGACGACAATATCCACGGGAAGGAGCAGGCGCACCCCTGCCTTCGCGGCCTTCTCCATTATCGCCCCGGCCACCGGCACCCGGTCGGCCTCCACCAGGCTCCTGCCGGTTTCCATTCCTCCGGCCCTCATGAAGGTGAAGGCCATCGCACCGCCTATCAGAACGCTCTTCGTCCTGTCGAGGAGATTCTCGATGACGGGCACCTTGTCGGAGACCTTGGCGCCTCCGAGAACCAGTGTCATGGGCTGCCTCGGATCCGATACGGCGCCCAGCAGAAAATCGAGCTCCCTCTCCACGAGATAGCCCACGTACCCCCCTCCCAGGACCTGAGGTCTCCCGGTCATGGAGGCGTGAGCCCTGTGGCAGGTGCCGAAGGCGTCGTTCACATAGACTTCGGCCAGGGAGGCGAGCTGCTTGGCGAAGACCATGTCGCCCTCCTCCTCGCCCGGG
>JAAYTY010000059.1 GCA_012523605.1 Candidatus Fermentibacterota bacterium | reverse complement strand
GCTCGTCCTTCATCTGGGACGGTATGGATGCCTCGGGTGCTGAAGTCCCCACCGGCACCTATCTGATCCAGGGTGCGGTCGACGGGCAGGTGTCGTCGATCAGGGTGGTGAAGCTGTAGTTCCTCCTCCTTGATCTCGCCCGGCTTGCCTCAGCGCTCTCTCCGTCACCAGGCGATGCTCCCAGTTATCGCCCTTCGCCAAGGCGTCCCTGATCACCTCAGCGGGTAGCTCCAGTAAATCAAGCCACTGGGTCACCCTGGCTCTGGACACACCCAGCCCGCCACATCCCGCGCAGCAGGATGTGGCCGCGTCGCAAGTTGTTTCGTCCGACGAAACAACGAGAGACTAATCATCCCGACTTCTGCTGATGCCCTCCGCCAGCATCCGGTCTCTCAGCTCCATCGCGTAGATGACGGGATTGCGGAACAGCCTTGCCGGCCTGCTCCCGCGCCTGGCGCCGAGATGCACCGGAATGATCAGCACCGGGGCTCCCGCGGTTCGCCTTGATAGCGACTCGGGGAGCCAGGTTTCCGTAACATTGATCTTCATGACACCCCTTTCTGCTGCGGGCTTGAAATCGGGTTCTCCCGGCGCTATTCTTGGATGTCAAGAAGGAGAAACCCATGGATCAGCTCATAGTCTCGAACCGGAGTCGGATACTCGAACTGGCGCGGAAACATCACGTAAGCCGGATACGGCTCTTCGGCTCGATGAGCCGGGACTCCGCCGACTCCGGGAGCGACGTAGACCTGATCGCCGATCTCGAGGAGGATGGAACGCTATTCGACCTGGGTGCCTTCCTTCTCGACCTGCAGGACCTTCTCGGCCGGCCTGTCCAGATCCTGACCGAAAACGCACTGCACCCCGGGATCCGATCTCGTGCGCTGCAGGAGGCAGTCAACCTGTGAAGGATCCCGGTGTGTTCATCAGGCATTCACTGGACTGCATCGAGCGCATCCTGACCTATACCGGAGGGGGCAGGACGGAGTTCATGTCTTCAGGACTGATTCAGGATGCCGTGATACGCAACCTCCAGGTGATGTGCGAGTAGGTTTCCAGAGTCCCGGAGGATGTTCGATCCAAGCATCCCGGGATCGAATGGAGAGGCATCACGGGACTTCGCAACATCCTCGTGCATGACTATCTGGGTGTGGACACCGAACTCGTCTGGCAGGTGGTCGAGTCACGCCTTCCTGATCTGAAGAGCAGGCTCGAGGATCTGCTGGCCTCCCTCTGATCCGCCTCCCTTCCATAGTGTTCTCGGCATCCTCTCCGTCACCAGCCTCCGGCTCCAATCGCCGCAGAGGGCTTGGGCTCCGCCAGGCATCCGCTCGGGCAGTTCCAGCAGGTCCAGCAAGCCACATCCAGCACAGCAGAATACGGCCTCGGCGCCAGTCGTTTCGTCCGACGAAAAAACGAGAGACTTCTCATCCCGACTTCGGTTGATTCCCTCGGCCGCCATGCGATCACTCAGCTCCATCGCGTAGATCTCCGGATTGCGGAGCGTTTTCCTGGCCCCGGGTTCGGGATGCCGAACGGCTGGGTTGATCGGAATGGTCAGGACGAGACCCCGAACAGTACGCCTCGGTAGCGATACGGGGAGCCAGGAGTCCTGCCGTGAGATGGCGGAAGGGCACGAGCCAGCTTTCCCCGCTTCCCGGCAGGTCTCCGGTTTCATTGACGGATGCTTCTTCCCGCGGGTATCGTGCGGACAACTGATGCAGCGGCACCTGCAACCGGGCTGCCTCTGTCATGGACCTATCCAGATGGAAGGGAGTGGTTTCCACCCATGCAGGACGAAACCATGGACTCCGGTCAGGATCAGCACGATGGGCAGACCGAGGAAGCCCCGATCCAAGAGACCAGCCAGAGGGACATAGTCTGCAAGGGATGCGCGGGGAAGCTCGTCTTCGCGCCCGGCACCAACAGCATGAAGTGCCCCTACTGCGGCACCCTCAACGAGATAGCGGCCTCGGGGGAGAAGATCGAGGAGCTGGACTTCGAGAAGTTCCTGAAGGAGTTCCAGGAACAGACAGCAGTCCGGGAGGTCGCGAACATCAAGTGCGAGGCCTGCGGTGCGCAGACGACCTTCGATCCAGGCGTGGTGTCTGGCGTCTGTCCCTTCTGCGGCACTCCCCAGGTAGTGAAGCAGGCTTCTCTGAACAGGACGTTCAGACCCCGCTCGGTGCTGCCCTTCATGGTGAACCTCGACACGGCATACGGAGGCTTCCGTCACTGGCTGAAGAAGCTGTGGTTCGCCCCGAACAAGCTCAAGGACAGCGCCCGGCAGGACAGCTTCACCGGGCTCTACATCCCCTACTGGACATACGACGCGAATACCGCCACCGATTACCGGGGGCAGCGCGGGGACGACTACCAGGAGCGCCAGAACTACACGGCGGTGGAGAACGGCAGGACCGTAACCAGAACGCGAACCGTCACGAAGACGCGGTGGACCAGGAAGTCCGGCCATGTGGACTGCACCTTCAACGACGTGCTCGTGGCGGCCAGCAGATCACTGCCCGAGAGGCATCTGAAGAACCTGGAACCCTGGAATTTGGAGAAGCTGGTTCCCTTCGACGAGAGCTATCTCAGCGGCTTCAGGACCGAGAGCTATCAGATAGATCTCAGAGAGGGCTTCGCTCTGGCGAAGCAAGTCATGGACATGGGCATCGAGAAGGCGGTCCGCCGCGACATCGGAGGCGACCGCCAGATCATCGAGATGCTGAGAACCATCTACAGGAACATCACCTTCAAGCACATCCTCCTTCCGATCTGGATCAGCGCATACCGCTTCAACAACAAGACCTACAGATTCCTGATCAACGGATGTACCGGCGAAGTGCAGGGCGAGCGGCCCTGGAGCTGGGTGAAGATTACGCTGTTCGTGCTTGCGATTATCGCCGTGATCGCGACGATAGCCCTGCTGGCGAACAAGGGCTGATCAGGGTACCTGATCCGATCGATCCGGGTCGCCGTATCCCGCGATATGGGGTGCCAGGGAATCGGCTACTATCCCGGCGAACCTCGCGGACCCCTCCGGCGTGGGATGCACACGGTCATAGAATGCCCGGCTTTCCACCCGGCAATCGATCGCGGTCACAGATAGCCCAGTCCCTCCAGTTGCAGCCTCGCTTCATCTATCGACACGACAGGCGCGCGATACCTTCCGGGCCTCGACCAGTATTCCAGCAGGGCCTCCACGTCGCGCTCGGAAGGCTCGAAGTACTTCGCCGGGACGCCGGCGGGACCGGCGAGGAGGCTGCGGCTCGCGGCTGCGAGACCCCCCGTCGAGTCCCTCAGCAGGATCGTTTT
>JAAYTY010000058.1 GCA_012523605.1 Candidatus Fermentibacterota bacterium | reverse complement strand
CTCCCGTCCCGCTCCTCGCGAAGGCCTGCCGGGCGGGGTATACCATAACCTGCTGCCCGGGGGGCATCCGAGACAACTCCCCCCTCCATTCGGAACCGGGCCTGTTCAATGGACATTGCATGCGGAAGGAGATAGATTTTTATAATGTCTGAGCAGCTTTTGCGTATTCGATCGAGAGACGGGAGGAACCGAACATGAAGAGATTTTCCATGCTTGCAGTTTTAGTCTCTCTCGCTGCGATGTCATGGGCCGAAACCACGACCGAACGGATCGAGCAGGCGCTGGCCTCCGGGACGATTTCCACGCCCGAGGCTGTCGCATTCTACATCTGGAGCGTCACCGAGCCAGGCAGACTCCCGGAGGAGCTGACCGCCGGAACCGAGGCGGATCCCTGCGGAACTCCCGCGTTCGATGCTGCCTTCGCCCTTCTGCCACTCCTCTCGGAATCGGAACTCGCCGACGTGACGCCCCTTCTCGCAAGACCCACTCTCAGCGGTCCCGAGCTCACCTACGACACTCCGGGGGGGCACTTCAAGATCCACTACACAACCTCAGGCGAAGATGCTACGAATACGGCCTGGGTCTACCACATCTCCGACGGCATGGACGAGTCATGGGCAACCGAGGTCGACGAGATGGACTGGGATGCGCCTCCATCCGATCTCGGCCTCGGGGGCGACAACAAGTACGACGTGTACATCATGGCTCTCGATCCGGGCACCATGGGCTACTGCTCCAGCGGCGGCGAGCCGCCCGACCCCTCGACTCCCGAAGCCGACTACGCCAGCCACATAGCTATGAGCAACAACGAATCCTACGGTTCCGACCAGATGCTGGAGACGTGTTCGCACGAGTTCCAGCATGCTATCCAGGCCGGCTACGAGGCGGCCGAGCCGTCGTGGTTCAAGGAAAACTGCGCGGTCTGGATGCAGAACGAGGTCTGGACTACCAATCACTATGCGGACTATCTCCACACGGGAGAGAACTGCCTCTACAGACCCTGGTTCGACATACGATCCGGCGCGATGTACCATTACGGCGCATCGCCCTGGCCCATGTACATGGAAGTCCGCTGCGGGGGACAGGAGGTCGTCCGCGAAGTGTGGGAGAACTGCGCGGCCGTCGTCGGCGCCAACATGCTCGATGCCATCGAGACAACCGCCGAGAATCACGGAATGACCTTCCTGGAGTGGCTGGCCGAGTACACGTGCTGGCGCTGGTTCACAGGCAACAGGGCCGACAACGAGCACTACCTCTACGAGGAGTCGTCGCTCTGGACGCCCGGCGCGTACATCTTCTCCTATCACAACGTGAACACCCTGCCCTGGAGCGGCGACGAGGGCGTTTATCCTCCCGACACCTACGGAAACCACTGGATCAGGGTGAACGTCACCAGCTATCAGGGCTGGATAACCGCTGCTTTCGACGGGCGCGACAACATGGACTTCCACTTCGGGGTCATCCTCACCGCGGCGGACGGAAACGACCAGTTCGGATACTACACGGTCACAGATCCGTCCGCGACCCTCACCATCGGCGTCAACACGACCGGCTGGGAATACGCGGTCTTCTTCGTGCAGTCCATAACCGACACCTCGCTCGACCAGCTCTACGACCTCTCGGTCACGTACCAGACCGGCGTCGAGGGGGGAGGTCAGCCCGAGTTCACCGCACCTTCGATAGCGACTTCCAGCAATCCCTTCTCCTCAGGCGAGATCCTCCTGGACATCCCCGAAGGCGGCTTCACGACGATAAGCCTGTACGACCTCTCAGGCCGTCTGGTGGAGACGATCTTCACCGGAAACCTGGATCAGGGCCTGCACAGCATGTCCTGGGACGCATCCTACCTGGGCTCCGGAGCCTATTTCCTGAGGCTTTCCGCTCCGGGAGGAGGTTCGACTCAGAGGATAGTCGTTGAGCACCCGTAGCGAAATCGGCGCGCGGGCGGCAGAGCCTCCCGCGCATTCCTCCGGAGGAACGATGAAGAGGACGATCTGGATTGCAGCCCTGGCACTGGCTGCCTCCTCCGCCGGCGCCGAGTCCGTCATAGACAGGGTCTTCGCCCGAATCGAAGACGGAGCGCTGTCGGG
>JAAYTY010000057.1 GCA_012523605.1 Candidatus Fermentibacterota bacterium | reverse complement strand
GCCTATTCCGGGAATCGTGCAGAGCTGTTCGAGAGTCGCGGTGTTCGGGTCGAAGGGGGGGCTTCCCGGCCCGGGCGTGGGTTCCCCGGCGCCTCCGTCTGCTGGAGGCGGGGTGAACGGAGAGCCCCACGAGATCCCGGCCGAGTGCGTGGGGTCGAGCGAGGGATGAGTGGCCAGGCCGTACAGGAACTGCATCCCGCCCAGGCCGATGGAAACGGAGACCCCGAACCTCCCCGGATCTGTGAGGCAGCCGATTCCGATGGTGGCCGGCCCCGGGGGGGAGAAGGAAACGGCGAAGCAGTATTCGGGGTCGAACCCCTCCTGCCTGGAGAGCCCGGCGGAGACGAGGAGCCTCTCCACAGGGCGCACGCCTGCGGCGAGGTCGAAACTGCGGGGAACGGACGGATCGCCCGACTCACCGAGCTCGGACCTCAGGGCTCCGCGCACCGACGAGGCGGCCTGAACACCGCGCAATGGCGTGAACACCAGCCCGGCGTCGAGGGAGAAGCCGGACGAGGCTCCGTAGTCTTCTATGGAAAGGTGCTGGAGGCAGGCGCCCAGCCCGAGTACGAATCCGGGCGCGCAGCGCCATGCTGCCGAGGCCGCGAATTGCAGCTCGCTGTAGCTCTCGTCGCCGGAAGCGGAGATGAATGCCGCGGGGGCGATGCTGCGCATCGGGAGGACGCCTGCGACCGCCCCCCTGTCGAGTCTGGAAAGTCCGAAGGGCCTGCCGTACGAGGCGGCGGCGTGGAAGCCGTCGAATGCGCCGGCCAGAGCGGGATTGTAGATGACGTCGAGGGCGGACCTGGGGAAAAGGGTGGATGCACAGCCGCCCTGAGCCCAGGGCGACTGCTGTACAGGCTCGAAGGCGGCGTCGGAGACGCCTGCGAGACAGACCATCGATACTGCTGCCGCTATTCCCTTCATTCCCATATCCCGAGTCTAGCCGTTCTCCACGCCTGACACAAGGCGGTTCTTGTCTCACGTTGAAGATACTCGAGAAACCGGCAATGGAATGCGGGGGGGCGTGTTCGACAGGCCGTTGATGCGAAGGGTCCGCCGAGGAAGTCCTTCGCGAGACTCCAGGTCAGAGTCGGACAATTCCAGGTGGAGTCTGTTTCCAGAACCAAGGAAAACAACAGTTTGCCTGGATTCCGAGCCGACGGCTCGGATTGTTTCTCGAGTTTCTTCAACCTGATCTGTTGACTCCAATATGTATTGGTGCCATATTGGTAAGTATTGGAGGTGCAACATGCACATTGAGCTGGATGACGTGGAGTTCGTCACAGAGACGTCCGTGACGATCCGGCAGAGCAGGAGGCGGACCACGGTTCCCAAGGATATCGTCGACAGGCTTGGTCTTCTGAATACCGACAGGCTCCGGTGGGCCCTGCTCCGTGACGGCACGGTGGTGGTGACGAAGGCCAGGAAGCAGTCGGAACCGCCGTCTCAGAAGAGGGAATCCCGGGCATGATACGCTTCCGGCTCGCTGCCGCCGCATTCCTCCTGGCCGCCGCCTGCGGAGGTCCGAGCGGCGGCCGGGAGGGAGTCGTCAGGGTGGGCTTCTTCCCCAACATCACTCACAGCCAGGCCCTCATAGGGCTGGCGAGGGGGGATTTCCAGGAGGCCCTGGGCGACGGAGTCCGCATCGAGGCTGTCCAGTTCAATGCGGGGCCGTCGGTCATCGAGGCGATCTTCGCAGGCGAGCTGGACATCGCATACATAGGCCCCAACCCGGCCATCACGGGCTATGTGAGGTCGGGCGGCGAGGCGCTTAGAATCGTTTCCGGCGCGACCAGCGGCGGTGCCGCCCTGGTTGTAAGGCCCGGGCTGGGCCTGCGCTCTGCCGCGGACCTCGCGGGAAGGCGCATAGCCACGCCCCAGCTTGGAAACACGCAGGACGTGGCTCTCAGGCAGTACCTCGCGGCCGCCGGGCTGGAACCCGTCGAGAACGGGGGAGACGTCGAGGTGGTGCCCACCGAGAACCCCCAGATCCTCGACCTTTTCAAGCAGGGCGAGATAGACGGCGCATGGGTGCCGGAGCCCTGGGCGAGCAGGCTGATCCTCGAAGGGGGCGGGGAGCTGTTCGTGGACGAGCGCGACATGTGGCCGGGCGGCGATTTCGTCACGGCCTGCGTGATCGTCTCGACACCGTTCCTCGAGAGGCATCCGGAAATCGTCAAAGCGTGGCTCGGGGCTCACGTCGAGGTGACGCTCTGGGAGAGGGAGAATCCCGGAGAAGCATCGGCTTTGCTCAATTCCGAGATCGAGCGGCTCACCGGCAAGGCCATGCCGGAGGCTGTAATCTCAATGGCACTGGACCGCATGACTCCGACCTGGGATCCGGTTCAGTCGTCGCTCCGCGCCTCGGCGGAAGCCGCCTGGAGGTGCGGCTTCCTCGACACCGAGCCCGATTTGTCGGGAATCTGCGATCTCTCGCTACTCGAAGAGGTTCTGGAGGAGAAGGGGCTTCAGCCTCTGGAGCAGTCAGTTGAACCTTGAGCTCCGCAACGCGAGCCGGGTGTTCAGCAGGCCGGGGAGGATCGTGGAAGCCATCGCCGGCATAGACATGAGCATCCGCAGAGGCGAGTTCGTCTGTCTCGTGGGGCCCTCCGGCTGCGGAAAGACAACCATCCTCCACCTCCTGGCGGGACTGGACAGACCGACCTCGGGAGAAGTCCTCGCAGACGGGCGGCCGATAACGCGCCCCGATCCGGGCCGGGTTCTGATCTTCCAGGATGCGGCCCTTTTCCCCTGGCTGTCCGTCAGGGCCAACGTGGAATTCGGGCTGAGGATGCTGGATATGCCGAAGAGGGAGCGCGACTCGAGAGTGGACGACCTGCTGGAAATGGTCCACCTCTCGCGCTTCAGCCATTCCTGGGTGCACGAGCTTTCGGGAGGAATGAAGCAGAGGGTCGCCCTGGCCCGTGCGCTGGCGGTGGATCCAGCCGTGCTGCTCCTCGACGAACCGTTCGGAGCCCTGGACGCGATCACGCGCGACAGGCTCCACCAGGAACTCCAGGAGCTGTGGATGAGATCGACCAAGACGGTGCTCTTCGTCACGCACAACGTCAGGGAGGCCGCGGTGCTGGCCGACAGGATAGTCGTCATGTCTCGCTCCCCGGGGCGGATCGTGTCCGAGCACCGGGTCGAGATCCCCAGGCCCCGCCAGATGGAGGATCCCGGCATAATGCCCCTCGCCAGACTGGTCATGCAGGACCTGGAGGAGGACCGCGACGACTGACAGGCGGCGCGAGCCGGGCGGAACGAGGAGGGCGACACTCCAGCGCGCCGTCTTCTTCGGATGCATTCTTGCGCTGTGGACCGTCCTGGGTCTGGTGGAGGCATGGCCGCCCTACGTCTTCCCCACGCCGCAGGGCGTAGCTTCAGCCCTGGCCGGCACCGCCTCCAGGGGCATGCTGGCCCTTGCCGTCTGGGGAAGCCTGCGGCGTCTCTGGGTCGGCTACGCCATCGCGCTCGTCTCGGGAACCGTCATCGGAGTCCTCATGGCGCATGCCAGGTGGTTCAAGAACACGTTCGGCCTGCTCGTCTTGGGCTTGCAGACACTTCCGAGCATCTGCTGGCTGCCGCTCGCGATCCTGTGGTTCGGCCTCTCGGAGAAGGCGATCGTCTTCGTGGTGGTGATGGGAGCGTTCCTCTCCATCGCCCTGGCCGCGGAAGACGGCATACGGAACACACCCGGGGTGTTCGTGCAGGCGGCGCGGAACCTCGGGGCAGGCGGCCCCCGCCTCTACCGTACCGTGATCCTCCCGTCGGCCCTGCCGTCGTTCGTCACCGGGATGAAGCTGGGCTGGTCCTTCGCATGGCGTTCGCTGATGGCAGGCGAGCTGATCTATGCGGTGCCCGGGCTGGGATATCTGCTGATGATGGGGCGGGAACTCAACGACATGAACCAGGTCGTTGGAGTGATATCGGTGATAATGCTGACGGGCCTCCTGACGGACAAGCTGGTTTTCTCCGTCATGGAGCGCGCGCTGAGGGCGCGCTGGGGAAACCAGCCGGGCCGCTAGCCTTCCGGGCCCTTCCCTTCGCAGTCCTCTTCGAAGAGCCTGGCCGAAGCATAGGAGCCGAGGTCGTAGCTTATCTCGCGCGGCGGCATCCTCCTCCTGTCGAGAGTCACGCAGGACTCGGCGAAGAACTTCTCGGCGAGGGTGTCGTGATAGTCGGAGAAGACGACAACCCTTCGGATGCCCGCCGCGACAAGGGCCTTCGCGCATGTGGTGCAGGGCATGTTGGTCACATAGGCGGTAGCCCCGTCTAGAGATACTCCGTGCCGGGCGGCCTGCGCGATGGCGTTCATCTCGGCATGGTTCGTGCGCACGCAGTGGCCGTCCACCACCAGACAGCCCGCGTCGTCGCAGTGGGGGGCCCCCGGGAGCGACCCGTTGTATCCCGTGCTCAGCACGTAGCGGTCCTTCACGAGGACGCAGCCGCAGTGCATCCGCGGACAGGTAGCCCTTTCGGAAGCGAGCATCGCCAGCTTGAGAAAGTATTCGTCCCAGCAGGGCCTCGTCATTCCGACACCTCCGCGCGGATGCCCTCCCCGTCCCCGGATTCCGTCCACTCGATCCTGCCCGCCCTCGCCACGCCTGCGAGATCCTCCCCGAAGGGTCTGACCGCCCCGAGAAGGGCGGCCGGCCCGCTGACCCGGATGGCGGATATCGTCGAGGCCATGCTGAGACCCTTCTCGCTCTTGTAGCGGCGCGCCGCCTCGACCACGACCAGCGCCGCGTCACCGGCGGAGAGGGCGTCTGCATCAGGCTCCTGCGGGGACGGCCACGGAGCGAGATGGATGCTCTCGTGCCCCTCGAAGCGCCGGAAGACCTCCTGGTACAGCTCCTCGGTGATATGCACGAGAACCGGCGCGAACAGCCTCAGCACGGTGTAGAGGGCGGAGTAGAGCGCCGACTGGGCCGCGGCGCGTCGAGGACCCGGTCCGGAGTAGAGCCTGGCCTTGGCGATCTCGAGGTAGTTGTCGCAGAGAGCGCTCCAGAAGAAGGTCTCGGCTTCGCGCATGCAGACCGAGTACTCGTACTCATCCATGCCGGCCGTAGCCGCTCTCGCAACGGCAGCCGCCCTCGCGACTATCCACCGGTCGAACGGCCGGGGTTCGGCGGGGGTCGAGGGATCGTAGTCCTCGAGGTGCGCAGCGGCGAATCTCACGGCATTCCAGAGCTTGGTCACCAGCCTGCGCCCGAGTCCGAGAACCTCCTCGCTGAACACGACATCCGTCCCGAGACGACTGCTGCAGGCCCAGTACCGGAGCTCGTCGGCCGAATACCGCTCCAGAGCCGCCAGGGGATCGCCAGCCACGTTCCCCCTGCTCTTCGACATCTTCTCGCGGCTCGGATTCAGGGCATGGCCGCTTATCATCATGTCGCGCCAGGGGATGTCTCCACCATGCAGATGCGCCTTGACGATCGTGTAGAACGCCCATGTGCGGATGATGTCGTGGGCCTGCGGTCTGAGACCCATCGGCAGGAAGCCCTGCCTCTCGTCCCTCTCGCCCCACCTGGCGTTGATCTGGGGCGTGAGGGAGCTGGTCGCCCAGGTGTCCATCACATCGGATTCAGGAACGGACTCCGACGAGCCGCAGGCGCCGCAGGGCGTCGGCGGAGGGCTTTCGAGGGGATCCACCGGGAGGGAGTCCTCGCCGGCGAGAATCGGCTCTCCGCAGGCGGCGCAGTACCACAACGGGAACGGAACGCCGTAGTAGCGCTGACGGCTTATGCACCAGTCCCACTTCAGGTTCTCCACCCAGTGATCGAACCTCACCTTGAACATCGGGGGATGCCATCTCACCTGCGCGCCGCGTTCCAGCAGATCCGCCTTCATGTCGAGAATGCGGATGAACCACTGCGGGTAGACCAGGTATTCGAGAGGCGTGCCGCAGCGTTCGTGCACGTTCACGGCATGTGTGATGGGCCTGCCGCCGCGAAGCAGGCCGGAAGCTCCGAGCCTGGATACGACCTCGGCCCGCGCCTCCGCCGCGGTCATGCCCTCGAGGAAGCCGGCCAGAGGCCCCATCCTGCCGCTCTTCTCCAGGACGATCCTGAGATCGAGCCCGTACTCCTCCTGCCAGGCGATGTCGGTGGTGTCGCCGAAGGTGCAGCACATCACCAGGCCGCTCCCCTTGTCCGAGGCCACGCGGCCGTCGGCGATTATCCGCACCTCCCTGTCGAAAAGGGGCACGCGGGCGGTACGGCCTTCCAGATGCATCCATCTCCCGTCCGAGGGATTCCTGAACACCGCAACGCACGCGGGGAGCAGTTCGGGCCTCGTGGTGGCGATCGGGATCACTCCTCCTCCGGGGAGGGGGAACTCGATGTCGTGGAACGTGGAGGGCAGGTCCCTGTCCTCGGTCTCGGCCTGGGCGACAGCAGTGACGCATTCGGGACACCACAGTGTGGGCATCTCACGCCTGTAGACCCTCCCCCTGCGATGCAGGTCGAGAAACGAGCGCTGGCTGATCCTCCGCACCCAAGGGTCTATGGTCGTGTACATCTCGTCCCAGTCGCAGGAGAAACCCAGTCTCGTCCATAGATCGCGGAAGCCGGCCTCGGCCTGCTTCGTCACCTCGAGGCACTTCTTCACGAACTCGCTGCGGGGCATGTCGACCGCTCTGATCCCGAGGGTCTTCTCGGTAAAGCGCTAGCTGGGAAGCCCGTTGTCGTCGAAGCAGAAGGGATAGAACACCTCCTCGCCCCTCATGCGGTGGTATCGCGCCAGCACCTCGGCCTGGACATAGCTGAAGACGTGCCCCATGTGGATCATCCCGGAGACCGTCGGAGGAGGCGTGTCGATGGTGTAGAGCGGCCTGCCCGATGCAGGGTCGAACCTGAAGATGCCCCGCTCCTGCCAGAACTTCTGCCAGCGGGGCTCGGCCTGTGTCGGATCGTAGCGCCTGGCCTGTACCACGGGTCTGTTCCTTCCTTGCGGTGATCCGGATGTTGGCGGGATGCCGATCGAAGCCTTAAGATAATCCACGTGCGAAGAACCGACCAAGACCGGACCGTCGCCGCCGCTCGAGGGCCGGCTGGAGCATCATGAGACTGAACGGGCGCTACGAAACGACGAAGAGGCTCCGGACCTGGTCCGGACGCGAGGAGTTCCTCGCAGTGGATCTCCTCGAGGAGAACAGGCCCGCAGTCATAGTTCTCTTCGACGGCGAATCCGGTATGAGCGCCGCATCGGAGTCCTACTCCATGCTCAGGCGCCTCTTCTGCCCGTCCATCGTCAAGCCGTACAGCCTGCAGAGGTCATGGGGCTCACAGGGAGCTTCGGGAGCATTCCTCACCAGGCCCTTCCTTCCGGGACAGCCGATCGGCGAGGTTCGCCAGCGTCTGCCCGCCCAGGTCGAATCGGATCTGTGCGAGACGCGGCTCTACCTGGAGAGGCAGGGTTACGCACTGGCGGGATTCGATCCTCTCGGCACACTGCTCTCCGGGGATGGGGAGGTCAGCCTTCTCGACCTCCCGGCGGAGACCGCCGGTGACATGGCGCCCTGGCCCTCCCTGAAAGGCGACAGGCAGGCATGCGCGCCGCTGGTCAGACGTCCCTCGCCCCTTCCGCTGTCGCTCTACGGCCTCGATGCACTGCCGGAAAGGGTTTTCGCCTTCGTCTCGGACGCATACTCCTCGGGGGGGATGCCGGTGGTCACTGTGCGGGGAGGCGCCCCGGCCCCGGCCGGGATGCTGATCCAGGAGATGCTCTCGGCCGCGGAAGTCGGCGGAATGCGCACTGTCGAGGTTCACACCCCCGTCGGAGTGGACATCTTCACCGCTCTCTCGGAGCGGCTTGGCCAGGCGAACGGAGGCGACGAACGCCTCGATTTCGGAAGGTCTCTCGAGCTCATGGCCTCCGAGTCGCCCCTCATGCTCTGCCTGCGCATCCGCCGTCAGAGGATGGACGAGGCGGGCCGCCTCCTCGACAGACTGGAGGGATTCGGCGGAAGGATCGCGCTACTGCTCAGGACCGATCCCGGACCCGAGCCGGCGCTTCCCGGGAATGCGGGTCGGTGCATGCACGTCGATCTGGACGGGTATCCGCCGCCCGGCCGTCAGGAGACACTCCGCGTCCTCCTCGGGGCGGAGACGATACCTCAGGGCCTCCAGACGGCCCTCGAGCGCCACGAGGCAGAGGGGCCCGCCGAAGTGCTCTCGCTCCTCAGGTTCTTCGTATCGCGCCAGGTTCTCTCGCGGCCGGGCGGGGAGTGGTCCTTCAGTCTGAGCAGGGAACGCGTCGTGAGTCTTTCCAAGACCGGGTCAGCACCACTGGGTGCGGTGATGAAGCTGGGCGACCTCGAGCGCAGAATCACGGCTCTCCTTCTGAGTCTCGACGCCACGGTCGGCATCCCGGCTCTTGCGGCATCCCTCCAGGAGGATCAGTCGGTGGTGCATTCGTCGCTCGACAGACTGGAGGCGGCGGGACTGGTCGAGAAGACCTGGGAGTACGGACACCTCGGCTGGCGCAACCAGCGGGAGATACCCGAGGAGCTGGTGACGAGATACGACGAGATCGCCGGCTGGATCAACCAGTTCGTCGGATACGTGCTCGGAAGCCCAGGCGCCATGCTTTCCGAGCTGCTCGCCGCCCTGCGCTTCTGCCGCGAGGAGCCCGCCGCCCTTTCGAACATCGCCTATGCCGCGCTCCTCCTGGCGAAGGAGCAGGGGGAGGTCGATCTCATCACCAGGCTGGCGCACGAGCTGGCGGGTCTCCCTGAAGAGGCGCTCTCAGAGTCCCAGGTCAGGAACTTCATGGAGATCGTCGAACCCGGCCGTCTCCCCCGCATCGACACGGCGTCGCTGAGACCGTTCCTCGAGAAGTGGGCCCGCAGGTTCGGAGACCCGAACGACAAAGCCCTCGCCATGGCCAGGCTCGGGGAGGTCGAGTTCCTGGAGCGCAGATTCGACTCTGCGGACAGACTGATTTCCGACGCCGTGGAACTCTGCTTCTCGGGCGGCGGATGCGACAGGGCTCCCGAGATACTTTCAGCGGCAGCGAGGGCCGTGACATCCCGGACGTCCCTCGAGGCCCTCGCGGGGAGGGTCAGGTCATTCCTCGCCGGCAGGCCGGTACCGGGGAGGCCGGAGAGCGTGGTCGGCCTGTTCTCGTGGGCGGCGGTTCTGCTTGCGGACTCGGGCAGCCAGGTCGAGGCCCTGGATCTCATCCAGTCGGCCGCCGCGATACTTCCCGAGGCCGGCCCGGCCGGCCAGCAGACATACAACT
>JAAYTY010000056.1 GCA_012523605.1 Candidatus Fermentibacterota bacterium | reverse complement strand
TTCAGAACCCTTATCCCCATTGCGATCGCATACATACTCCTGACCAGGATATCCGCCGGGGATAGTCAGCCGGTGGCCTCCAGGCAGTTCGCCAGGATAGCACAGCTCCTGCAGGGTACGAGACAATTCGATACCGAGGAGAGCCAGGTAGGAGGCTACAAAAGCCTGTTCGAGCACTGGAGAGAGAACCCGCTGATCGGCTCCGGTATCGCGGCTCTGAGCAGCGAGGAGACCGGGGCTATCGAGACCGTCGGTGGGCATGGTGCCTACATTTCCCTGCTGGGTCTGTTCGGATTGTTCGGCCTGGGTTTCATCATCCTGTTCATACTCGCACCGCTCTCAACCTGCGTCAGAATGCTTGTAGGCGCGGGACGAACGAGCTCTGCCAGGAGCTCGGAAGCAGCCTGGCTCTTCCTGTCCATGCTTCTCGTTCTGGAGTGCATTCTCATGATAGCAGGCGGCAGCGGATACGCACAGTCGGCGCTGGTCGTGCTTGTGGCGTGTGTTTCAGCGTTGAGCTCGAAGGAGCTTGCCGATAGACGCCAGGCCCCGGCCCCCGGGACGGTTCTCCCGGCATCCTCGTCTCACGGTGCAGAGGGGCCGGGTTCATGATCGCCACGAGGTCCTTGCACGCACCGGCGATACAGGCTGAATGCTCCTGCACCGATGATGAACCTGCCTGGCTCTCCACGAGTGCCTACCATGAATACAGCCGGGAGACGGGGAGATGACTCCTTCCGGTTTCCTTGGGTTGGCCGGCCGCATCGCCGAGTGGATCTCCTTCAGGAGATACTGCTCCAGGATTTCAACCAGGCCTTCGCCACCCGTCGAAAAGATCGATTATCTCCCCGAAAGGTATCTCGAACAGCTTGCTGAACATGGACACAATCAAAAAACCGGCCTTCCGGCTTCGGGTGCTGAACTCGATTGGCACACTGATCCAGTATCCGGATATCGATTCCCGGCTATTCCTTACCCGCTCCTGAGGCTGAGATATGGTTCGGGCTACGACCCCAAGGCTGTCTGGCAGAGATCCTCCTTCCGGGAAGCTGTATCTATGGCGGCTTCATGCAGGGATGACGACGGCTTGTTCGGCATCTGGGAGCGTGATGTGCGACGATGGGCGGTAATGAATCCGCCAGGGATGGGGATCAACTGGCTGTCCCCTATGGAGTGCGCCAGGAGGGCATTCAATGTCGTCCTGGCAGTCGCTTCATGGAGTGACTATGTGCAGGGAAACCCCGCATCCGTCATGTTCCTCGGGAGGTTCCTCGCCATCCATGCGGAGTACGTCTGCCGCAATCCGGAGATCAAGGGCAGCGGCCTGACGACGAACCATACCACCGCCAACTACTGCGGTTTGCTGGCCCTTGCGATCGCCCTGCCCGGGCATCCTGATTCCCCCCGCTGGCTCCGCTCGGCCATCGAGGGCATAGAGCTCTGCATGGAACAGCAGGTCATGGCGGATGGCATGACCTTCGAAGGCTCGCTTCCCTACCATTTCCAGGTCCTGGACATGTTTGCCCACGCAGCACTGATGCTGAAGAAGACCGGCCTCGCAATGGAAGAAAGCTACCTCGAGCGGCTTCGGATGATGTTCTCGGTGATTTTCGACGTCGTCGACGCCGGTGGGAATCTGCCTCAGCTGGGTGATGACGATTCGGGAGTCTGGGTGACGCCCCGCGGCCCCGAGATGCCTTCGATGATGGCCACGCTCTACGAAAGCATCTTCGGAGAGGAGCCTGACAGAAGGCCCCCTTTCAGATCGAGGCCCGAATCCGGAATTGTGACCTTGAGACTCGGTGACCTGGAGGCAGTGCTGGCAGCGCAGCCCGTAGGTCAACAGGGCCTGGGAGGTCACAATCATGAGGACCTGCTCCAACTCTGCTGCTCATACTCGGGTAGACAGCTGATCGTGGATCCCGGAACGGGATCCTACAATCGTGACCTCGGCATGAGGAACCGCTTGCGCTCGATGCATGCTCACAACGGTCCCGTACCCGATGCCGGTCTGCACTATTTCAGCTTCCATCCGAGTGGACCCTTCGATCTCGAATCGTGGTTGCCTGTGCAGAGGCACTTTACAGCTTCCGAGGATCCGCGGGGGTTCACTGCAGGTGTCTCCGTGAAGTACAATGACTTCGAGCTGGGCCGCTCTCTCAGACTCGTGGATGGCGCACTCGAGGTGACGGACCGTATGGAGTCGAACGACTCGGCAGCTGCTGGTTTTTCTGTGCGTCTGGTGATACCATCGCAGTGGCAGCTGGAACAGGAATCACCCCGCGAGCTGAGGCTTCGGTGGGATCAGAACCGTCTGGTTTTCTCCGCAAGCGTGCCTGTTGAAACAGGTCGTACCGTGCGATCACCCGAATACGATTCCCTGGAAGAGGCTCATCTCATAATCCTGCATTCCGATGACTGCAAACTGCTGTCGTTCAGCATTGCCCCATGCCGCTCGAATGATTGCAGGTCTTGAAGATGCAGAAGGCAATCGTCTGCATAGGCGGGTTCTGGGACGGATTCTCGTCCAGAAGGCAGCACTTCATGACCCGCTTCGCCGACAGGGGCGTACCCGTGCTTTTCGTAGAACCGTCGCAATCGTGGAACAAGCTGCTTTCATCCGATCGACTCAGCCCTGTCTTCAAGCCTCGAACAAGGAGAGTCAAGCCGGGGCTTACCGTTCTAACGCCCACGATGGCGCTCCCGTTCAGGCACGGCAGACTGCCCAGCCTGATCGACCATTCGTCATGGTCGCGCCAGATAAGACATGCACTGGATGATCTGGGCCTGACAGTGGGGACTCTATGGATCTACGATCCCCGGTACTCCGATGCTGTTCGTTTTCTCGAGCCCGATAACATCGTGTTCGACATGGTGGACGATTACATACTGCCGGAGTACGGCGGTCGCAGGCTTCGACCAGGAACCGAATGGCTGCTCGGCAATGCAGACCTCTGTGTATTCACTTCACCGGTGCTGGAGGGCAAGTACGGAGCCCGAACCAGATGCCATTCCGTGATTCCGAATGGTTTCGACTCCCTCCTTTTCAATACCGATGACGCTTCACCTCCTGCGGATTGGCCCTTCGTCACAGGTCCTGTAATAGGTTTCGCGGGGACACTTTTCAAGCACGTCGATTTCGAGCTCCTAGCCCGGGCTGCCGAGCTGGCCAGAGAAAGAAACGGCGAGCTTCTGCTTATCGGAAAAACCGACCCGGATTGCACGAGCCGGGTGGAAAGTGTTGTCGCCCGCGGAGGTCGTCAGCTCGGTCATCGTCCCCATGCGGCCCTTCCTGCGTACATGAAGCGTTTCTCACTTTGCCTCGCTCCGTTCGTTTCCAGCAAGGTTTCCGCGAGCGTCAGCCCGTTGAAGGTGTACGAGTATCTTGCATGCGGGAGGCCTGTCTATGCGACGGGGCTCGACAGTCTCCGGCAGGATCCCCTTGCCGCAGCCGTCCTCTACGCTCCGGAATTCACACTCGAGCAGGCGCTCGAACACGCCATCGAGTTCACCTCAGAAGAAAGCAGAGCGCTCAGCCTGTCGGTTGCCGGCGCGGAATGGGGAAGCAGGTTCGCGACTCTCCTGAAGAGTCTCTCGGTTGCAGGAATCAGCCTGGAGCACATATCGCGATGAGAGTGCTTTTCATGGATGACTCACTCGATGTCGGCGGCAAGGAGCGGCTCCTGGTCACATTGCTCGGCCAGTTCAAAGGATCCCGTGTTGATGCCTGTCTCTGCATTCTCGGGAAACCAGGCAGGTTGGCAGACAGGGCTGCCGCCCTTGCATCGGATAGCATTCTACTGGGCAGAAAAGCCTCGTTCTCGATGCCGGCGGTGAAGAGGCTGCACCGTTACATAGAGGATAAGAAGATCGAAATAGTTCACTGCAATGGAGTGGTAGATGCATTTCACGCCTACCTGGCTTCCAAAGCGACGGGAGTGAAGCTGGTGGCCACCGTCCACGGGCATGAGACGGGGTGGCATCTTGCGGTGCACAAGTGGGTCCTCGCCAGATTCGACAGGATAGTAGCGGTTTCCGAATCACATCGCATGGATCTCGAGAGATCGGGTTACCCGGCCCGCAGGATGGTATCGGTTCCGAACAGCTACGATGCCTCCTTCGAGAGACCGGAGCCGTACAGCATGCCGGGTCTCGGGAACACCGGGAGACTTGCTTTGGTGTGCGTGGGCCGGCTCGACATGCTGAAGGACCAGAAAACACTGGTGAGGGCCGTGGGAATACTTGTGAGCGAGGGACTGGATGTGACTCTCGATCTGGTTGGAGACGGCCACCCGCGTTTCAGGGATTCATTGGTCAAGATCATCAACGAGACCCGCCTGGAAGACAGGGTGAGAATCCTGGGCACGATAGACGATGTTCCTGGGCTGCTGAAGAACTACGATGCCTTCGCGCTGGCAAGTCTCTCGGAAACCTTCGGCATTGCTGCAGCCGAAGCGATGGCTGTCGGACTGCCTGTCGTCCTCTCGGACATTCCCGCACTCAGGGAACTTATCGGAAACGGGCAATATGGCCTGCTCTTCGATCCCGGTTCGCCGGAATCCGCGGCAGGTTGTCTGAGACGCCTGATGGATCGAGGCTTCCGTCACGAGATGTCAGTCAAGGCCTTGTCTAGAGCAGCGGAATACTCGCCCGAAGTGATGACCGCGAAGCTGAGCGATCTCTATATGGGTCTTTTGTGCAACGACTGCCGGGATGGAAAATGCCAGGGATGAATCCAGGGATTCCGGTGAGGTCCGGCCTGACTTATTCGATAAGAGTGGTCCTGTGAAAGAAGCTGGAATCAGAGCTCTCGAGATGGCCGAGTTCTCGCCGGAGCACCTCGGGAGTTTCGGTTCCAGTCTGCTATCCCTGGGAAGCAGGCTGGTCGGATCAGGAAACGAAATGACACTCGTTCTGCCCGAGAGGAAATGGTGGGCCAAGGTCTTCGAAGACGAAGGATGCCGGGTGGAGATCGTTCCCTCAGAGGGCTATCCCTTCGGACTGAGGGAGATACGCCGGATCGACAGGGTGATGGCGAAGCATCGGATAAATCTGGTCCATACTCACTTCGGGGCTTCGCACCTCTGGATGGCCTCGATTCTCAAGATTCTCAGGTACCCGGATATCTCGATCGTCGCCCACTGGAGGGGCGGTCCAGCCAGGCCTAACGCCCTCAAGGCCATTCTGGGAGGGGCCTGGTACAGGTTCCTGGACAGGCAAGCAGTATCAGCCCATGTAGCCAACTCCATACTGATCAGGGATAAACTGGCAGAGCTCGGAATAGCAGGGAAGGATCGCCTGCTCTGCATCCATAACGGGATAGACACGAAACAGTTCGAGCCGGAGGTCGTCGCCGGCATGAGGGAAGAGCTCTCGCTACGACCGGATGATATCGTGATCATCCACCCCAGGAATTTCCGCAAGGCTGTCGATTTCGATCTGATTGTGAATGCGCAGAGGCTCGTTGCAGAGAGGACTGAAAGGCACATCTGCTTCATCTACATCGGCGAAGGCGAAGAAAGGGGGAGAATCGAAAACCTGGCGAGTGGAATCGGAAACTGCAGGACGATCTTCCTCGGAACCAGGCTGGACATCGAGCGCCTTTTTGCTACGGCGGACCTCACGCTCGTTTCCTGGGAACCGTGGTGCGGCGAATCCGTCAACAACTCGGTTTACGAGAGCCTCGCCATGGGCGTCCCCCTTGTCGGTGCCAACACGGGAGCGCTGTCCAGGCTGTTCGGCCCGGAGCACGGGGTCTGTGCCGTCGATCCCACCCCGGAAGCGTATTCGGAGGCCATCGAATCGATGCTCGGCAGCCTGCCCGAGTGGAGGGCGAGGGCGCGCGGGGCAGGCCGCAACCGGATTCTCGATTCCTTCTCGATCGAGCGCTGGTCTGAAACCATGTTCAAGCTCTACGAAGCCCTGACCGATTCCGGAACAGGGAAGCCGGGCGCGGGATTCCCCTCTCTGTCGGGAACAGGGGACTGATTCGTGCAATACCGGCCGGCCTGGTTAGCGCATCTCGGGTTTCTGCCCCGCGGTGGAGCGTTCGATGGTGCTGACTGCTCCCACGAGCCGGTGCTTCCACTGGCTCTGTCAGCCAGGCCCGGCCTGGAATCGGCCTTCGGAACTCGCCCGTGGCCGGATGAGTCCCACATTGCGGATGTGCTGGGGAAGACCGTCTGCACGCTGACAGAACGTGCTTCTCGAGTGGGTCTTCTGATGTCGGCCGGCTACGATTCCAGGCTTCTTCTTGCAGCACTTCTCGAACAGGGGCTGCGCCCGGTTCTCTTCACGTGGACCATCCCCAATCCAACCCGCGAGGAGCAGCTGGTAGCCGCCATGGCGAGGCACTTCGGTCTTCGACATCGCATCATAGACCCGGCTTCGTTGACCAGTGTCGAGATATTGCAGACAATGAGAGAGATGCTTGCATCCGGCGACAGGATTCCAAGGCTCGAAAAGAGCCACATCGTTGCTTCGCTGGCAAGAACCGCCGAAGAAGCGGACATCCTGTTCTGGGGAGAGGGAGAGATCATCAGGCCACCCTCCCTTCCGTCCGAAGCGATGCCGCAGTATGTGGCAGGAGTCCTGGGTCTGCGCCCACGCGTGCCCATCGAGGTTCCATGTCTCTTCGATCCTGCAGTCTTCGACGACGGCTACCTGGCCAGCCTGGAGACAGCTCTCTCGGGGTTGCCGGGAACCTCAGGTGAACAGAAGGGGGTTTCCTGGCTGGCGCTGTTCGCTTATCCCGGCTTGTTCTGCAACCTCGCCTCAAGCATCTGCCGCCCGGGTTTCGTGAAGCTTCCGTTTCTTGCCGGGGATTTCGTCGAGGCATGCCTTTGCAGCAGGTTCCGGCTGAGCGACAGGAGAGGGCTGAAGAACAATCTGCAGAATACCATGCTGAGTCGGAGGCTCTATCGGAACATCCTGTCCAGACTGTGCCCGGACCTGCTGGATTTCGCAACGGACAGAGGTTACAGCCCCAGGCTCGATCCCGGCCCCGCCGCATGGATGTTCACAGCTGCACGGGGCATGAGGCGCAAGTACCTCGGCAGGTCCGACGGCCCCGCAGTGAACAGGATCGGGGAAGCTCTCCTGAGCCTTCTCCGGGAGCATGAAGTCATCGAATACTCGGAAAGACGCTCCGTCGAAGCCCTGCTCGGTGGAAGGATCCCGATTGACTCCGCGATCGAGACAAGCCTCTCCCGGCTCATCGCAATGCAGAACAGAGTGCTATGATCCGCATAGATCTGATCCCGTGACAGGAGGCCATACTGCTCATGAAGCCCAGGGAATCATTGACTGCTTCGGGAAGGGAGAGTCCCGGATGATAAGGTCCTTCTGGCTGATCGTCTACTACATCTTTGCATGCAGGCTCCCCGGGTATTTCTTCCCCGGAGGAAAGCTGTTCAACCGGCTGAGATGCTTCGTTATCTCACGGATTCTTCCCGCGATGGGAAGCAACGTCAGGTTCAATCAGGGAGTCTATATCGGGCGTGGAGAGAACGTCAGGATCGGATCGAACTCGCACATCAACGAAGGAGCGCATCTTGCGAACGTCGAGATAGGCGAGAACGTTCTCATCGCGCCCGAAGTCTACTTCATCGCGAGAACCCACCGCTGTTCGGACCCGCACACTCCAGTTGCACTCCAGGGAGAGCAGGATCATCCCGCCACTGTGGTGGCGAACGGCGCCTGGATAGGGTTGCGGGCTGTCATCATGCCGGGGTTGCGGATCGGCGAGGGGGCGATAGTGGGAGCGCTTTCGCTGGTCAACAGGGATGTCCCCGACTTCTGCGTGGTCGGAGGGGTGCCGGCGAGAGTCATCAGGAACCGACTGACAGACAGCCCCTCCACGGAGGCCGGGGCAATTGACATCCGCTGACCGGGCTGACGGGAGATCTTCCACCGGAATGCGGACGTGCTGATGCATTGCGATGCAGGGACTGACGAAGTGAGCATCGATACCGCTACCGGGGATACTCCGCGGGTTCTTCATGTGACGGCCATGTGGCCGACTGCAGACAGGCCAGCGAGCGGCGCCTTCGTGCAGGCAATGGTAAGGGGTCTGGGAAAAGCCCGCGGCCGGCACGATGTCTTCCTGATCAGACCGGAAGGTGGAGCCGGGAGGCGCACATCCTATCTGACGGCTGTGACACGGCTGACCAGGTTGTTGTCGAGCCGGAAGTACGACCTGGTTCATGCGCAGTATGCGCACGCCGGAATCGTATGTGCGCTGGCCGCGAGGCTGCCGCTGGTTCTCCATATCCACGGGGAGTTCGGGTACCGGGACTACGAGCCCAGGGTGCCCCGGGGGCTCGGAGAAAGGCTCCTGTACTTCAAGGACTCGCTTCTGGCGAGGATAGCTTCGAGGCTGGCAGACGCGACGATAGTCGTGAATCCGCACGATCTGCGGCACGTGCGAGGCAGGGTCAGGAAGTGCATCCCTATCGGTCCTGATGAGGGATTGTTCGTCCCGTTGGACAGGGCGGCGGCCTGCTCGGAGCTCGGTTGGGGGAAGGACTCCCTCAAGGTTCTTTTCGCCGGGGAGAGCACCGAAAGGCTCGAAAAGGGGTATCCCCTGTTCAGGAGCATCCTGGACAGGCTGGGAGCTCTCGGTGTAGATGTCGAAGAGGTGATCTTCCGCGGTTACAGGCATGAAGAAGTCCCGGTTCTGCTGAACGCGGTTGACCTTGTCATCCTGACCTCGCGGACAGAAGCGTCACCGACCATCGTGAAAGAAGCGAACTTCTGCAACTTGCCTGTCGTGAGCACACCTGTAGGAGATGTAGAGGATCAGCTCGATGGTATAAGCCCGGGTGGCGTTTTCCCTCCTGATCCGGATATCCTCGCAGAAGCAGCTGCAGATATCCTGCGGGGTCGGAACCGAAGCAATGGAAGGGAAATGGCTCTCGAGAAGTGGTCTCTCAGAACCACCGTATCCAGGCTGCTGGAAACCTACTCGGAAGTGCTGGCGAACAAGCGGGGAGGCAGTGCTTGAGAAGTCATTCAGTCCCTCGGTCATTCCGGTGGATTCCTGCAAGCCTCATCAACGGGGTGACGCCGGCCACAACCAGATCCCCCTTGCTCACCAGGACATCCTCGACCTGACTGCCGGGAACTGCGACATCAACTTGAGAGCCCAGCCTGATCATTCCGAATCTATCGCCCTGGCCGATACGTGTTCCCTCCTTGTGGAACCCAACTATTCGCCTGACCATCCTGGACGCGATCTGGACAACAGCCACGGAGCAATTGCCTGATTCGAAGATCGATGTCCTCCTGGAATTCCGGATGACGGCGAGAGGCTTCCTGAGGGAAAGATAGCTGTCGCCTGCATCAGTGATTCTGGTGAGAACCCCCGTAACCGGCGCCCTGTTCACATGGACATCGAGGAAGTTCATGGTGATCCCGACGAGTATGCAGTCATCGTCAAATCCAGAGATGCCGAGAAGCTCTCTGAGCTCGAAGGTTTCTCCCCGCTTTTCACCCAGAGGTAGAACGCCCTTCGTGGACTTCTTCACGTATATGATCCTGCCGTCAGCCGGGGATAGCACGATATCCTCGGCGATCTTCACGGCCCTTTCCGGATCGGCATAGAGGAAAGGCAGGATAACAAGGGGAATCTGCAGAATCGCCAGGCAGACCCCCGCTGCGAATCTGATCCAAAGGCCCCATTCGTCCGGTAGCAGCATCAATGCAACGAGGCAGATCATCGACATGAAAAGAGCCCTCGCGACGATCTGGAGGGGCCTGAACTGCCACTTGATACCCAGTGGCACCATCACGAGATGTGCTGCAACGACCGATAGAATGAGTTCAAAAAGCAATCCATCGAACATTTAATAACCTCTCCTGGCCATCAGGTACGGGATCAGAGCTATCTCCGCGAAGAAGGGAAAAGGGTCTTCAGGACTGAATGTCGCATTCTCGACGTTGCCGATCCCCAGGTACAACCTCAAAGTATCGATGAAAGAGGTTCTGCCTGCAACGATTTCACCCAGCGCAATCGGAAGATCCGTAGGGATCTTCACCCATTGAGCAGAACAATCCCTCATCCCCGGCATGACATCCGAACTTCCGAAGATATCATCGAACAAGAGCCGGGGGAGATCAAGCCCGCACCTGGAGCCGATGGAGTGCCATCCCCAGAATCTGGCGTTCATCTCGAGCATCTTGACGACCCCGGTTCCGGAATCTCTCTTGAACTCGATTTCGGACACGCCATGATAGTCCAGGTGAGAGAGGAGGCGCTGAGAGTACTCGATGATCTCCGGGATCGCTTCTGCCTTCACGTATGTGCTCGCCTTGCCGAATTCAGGAGGATGCTGTCTTTTCCTCACCGCAGTGAAGCCCGCTGTCCGCCCGTCCAGCGTGCGAATGGATGCGAAGGACATCTGGCAGTCACCCCGGCCGGGAACGAATTCCTGGACGAGCATGTCATCGATAGGGACCCTGCTCGCAAGGTGGTCGATAGTCCTTTCCAGATCTTCGGGTCCTGAAATCTTGATCGCCTTCACCCTGAACTCCGGGCCGAACCTTGTCTTCGTCACAGGCTTGATGATCACCGGGTATTCGAGGTCCGACGGGTTCAATTCCCCTATGGGGAACCAGCTCCTGGGGTGTGGGATCCCCAGCTCGTCGGCAGTGGTGTAGAAGAGGTTTTTCCTCAGCACTCTCGATACTACCTCCCAGCACGGGACCCGTATCTTGAATACCTCGCTCAGCTTTTCGCCGAACCTGGAAATCGCCTCGACCTGGTCGTCATCAGTGGGGAACAGGGTCCAACCGCCGTGCTCGAGGCCCAGTCTGTCGGCAACCTCGAGGAGGAAATCGGCAAATGCCCGATGATCGCTGTATCGGGGGGTTCTGAAGAATGGTGAACCGTATCTGGAGAAGCGGGCTACCCCCCATGAGTCTTGGTCGAGGAGAACCGTGCTGATCCCGGCCCTTCCGAGAGATCTGAGGATTGCAAGCCCCTGGCTCTCGATGCCTAGAACCAGCACTCCTCTGGAATGGTTGAAACGGACCAACCGGCCCTCCCGGTTCTCTCTCCAGAACTTGAATATACAGGCATATTCGACTTATGACACCGATCCAGCGATGTTTCCAGAAATAGGCACTGACTGCAGGAGGATCACGCATCAGAAGGACCGTTTGGATCGACATCGAGAATGCCCCTCAGGCATGGGTCATGAAACCGCTCGCCGATTCACTGGTCGTCAAGGGATTCGAGATCGTCTTCACAGCTCGCAGGTTCTCCATCACCATCCAGGTTTGCAGAATGCTCGGATTGCCTGTTGTGGAAATCGGGGGTTCACCCGCAACACGGAGCAAGTTGCGAAAATCGCTTGCATCTTTCAGCAGGGCTGCAGCTCTTGTCAGGCATTTTTCGGGATCTCGCCCCGCGCTTGCGCTGAGTCACGGATCAAGAAGCCAGGTGATAGCCGCCAGACTCATGGGTGTCACCTGTGTCTGCCTGGACGACTACGAATACTCGGATCAGTCTCTCGTGCCGCTCATGAATGCGCTCATAGTCCCGCAGGCGATACCTGCCATAACCTGGGGGAGGCACTCCAGCAAGGTTCTGCACTATCCCGGCATCAAGGAGAATATCTATCTGCATGGATGGAAACTGCCCGATCACCTTCCGGCCCGGCAGGCGATCATCCTCTTGAGACCTGAAGGAACAACAGCGCACTATTATTCCGAGAAGAGCACCAGACTGCTGAGTGGTACGATTGACTTCCTGGCCTCTTCCGGCGATGTGCATGTACGGCTGGTCCCCCGAAGCGCACGGCAGTCGATGGAACTGAAGCAAAGAATGGAATCGGCGGGTCTTTCCTGCTCTGTTCTCGAGCAGATCATACCTGGTCCTGATCTCGTCTGGTCATCGGATCTCGTCATAGGTGGGGGCGGAACGATGACCCGGGAGGCTGCCGCACTGGGGGTGCGATCATACAGCTTCTTCTCGGGCCGATGGGGTGCTGTGGACAGGTCGCTGGAATCAGCGGGCAGGCTGGTCGGCATCCGTGAGCCTGCAGACCTCGACAAGCTGGTGATAAAACCGGAGAAGAGAGTCCCTCCCGTGATCGGCCCGGAATCAAGGGACTCGGTGTTGGGTCACCTGATGGCCATCGTCGGCTGATGCCTTTTCCGAACGAGCCAGGAATTCCTGCGCCAGCTCCCTGGGAAGTCTGAACTCCGCTCCCGGGAGTTCCGAGAGGTATTCGAGCAGTTCGTTGAAAAGGCCCAGACGCCTGCCTCCCGACATGTAGTCCGGGTGGACGATCATGTTGATGAGCCCGCCAGCCCGGTGGATCTGGCTTATCTGTGATTTCCAGAGAGATATGTCCCTTGAGCCGAGTTCTTCGAAGATCGTGTAGTCCTGCCATACCGTCACCGGCAGCTCTACGAGTCCGGGAGACAGCAGGAACGGCTCGTACCTGCCACAACCGCCAGGCTGGGGCTGGAAGGGATCCCAGGCCGGGAAGGAAGAATCCCAGAGAAAGGGAAGCCTCCGCATGAGAACTTCGTCCCTCAGCATGGAGGGCGATCTGAAACCGACGATGCCCATTCGGGCGGCCCAGGAATGGATGATGACCATTCTCTCTTCGAACAGCCTGGGATCGGAGAAAAGCCTGCCGTCATGATGGAGGCCGTGGGCAGCACACTCGCACCCCTCCTCGACGAGATCCTTCACACGATCGGCTACATCCCCGTATTTGTCGACGACGAAACACCATGTGGATCGAATGTCGAACTGTCTCTCGATTCTGCGGAGGCCTTCGATTCGTGACAGTCCTTGCGAGCTCTCGACATCGTGGGTCATCAGAATAGTGGAAACACCGGCACTGCCAGGTGATGGCAGAACAGCAGTTCTCTTTGAATCACCCGAGACCATGACTCCTCGAATGCGCCAGTATATGAACCGGGCCCTGACCCTGCGGATGAAGAGGATGAGGCTTCTCGGAAGAGAGGGTCTCAAGAAATAATAAAATTTCAGCATGGCTTTCCCTTGAAGACACTCGAAATCCGCTTGATAATAATCTCAATTGCGTGGATACGACACCGCACCGCCGGACTGCCCTGGCAGTTCGAGGATTGCAGAGGAGGGTCAGAGCGTTCGGGTGTGACAACAGCTCGTCGTGAAGGGTGGCCCGGGATGGGCTCGATGACATGCACCGAAATGAAGCCAGCCCTTTCATGAGGATCGCGCTGGCGGGATCGAAGGGCGTGCCGGGCAGGCACGGCGTGGAAGTGGTGGTGGAGGAGCTGGGCGCGCGCCTGGCGGCCCTGGGCCACGAGGTGACGGTCTTCGCCTGGGAGGGCTACTCCACCGGCGCCCCGCTCCATCGCGGCTGCAGGGTCGAGTGCACGCCCGGACCCTGTTCCGGCCCGCTCGCCATGCCCCTGCACGCCATGCGCTCTTTCTCGAGAATAGTCCGCAGAAGCGGTGATTTCGATTTGGTTCACATCCACAGCGTGGATCCCCTGATGTTCGCCGGCAGGCTGGAGGAGGATCTGCCGCTGGTCGTCACCTCGCACGGCAGGGCGTATCTGGCCCGCGAGGCCGGCCTTGCGAGACGGGCGATGTCCAGACTCGCCGAGAGACGCTTCCTGCATTCGAACGCCCGGGCGACCGCGGTTGCCGCGCATCTCGTCTCCTACTACGAAAAATCGGCGCCCGGGAAAGTCGTCCTGGTGCCGAACTGCCTCAGAAACCCGGGAACACGCGGAAACCGCGTGCTGGCCGACAACGGGCTCCAGCCGGGAAGCTATGCGGTGTTCGCCGCCGGGAGGCTCGTGCCTTCGAAGGGCCTGCACACCCTTCTCGAGGCATGGCTGTTGGCCGGCATCCCCCTGCGTCTGGCGGTGGCCTGCCCACTCCTCTCCGGCAGCTACGGGAGGCGCATCGCCGCCCTGACGAAAGAGGCGGGTGTGGTCACGACCGGTCTTCTGGAGGCTCCCGATCTCGGCGATCTCCTGCGCGGAGCGCGGTTCGGAGTGGTTCCCTCGAAGCTCGAGGCCCAGAGCATGAGCCTCCTCGACATGCTGTCGTGCGAACTGACCGTAGTTTACAGTGACATTCCCGGCAACAGGGAGATCGCCGACGGCCTCGGCATGCCCTTCGAGCAGGAGTCGCCGGAGAGCCTCGCCCTGGCTCTCGGCGAGGCGGTCAGAGCCGGTCCGGCGTTGAACGAGCCCGCGAGGAGGAGGGTCGCGGCTCTCCACGATCCCGACCGGGTGGTGAAAGAGTATCTGGAGGTGTACGGGAAAGCCCTGCGGGGATAGCCTCCGGCACTGCGAGCCGACGGGATTTCTAGCCTTCCCGACCGCGTTTTCATAGATTCGCAGAGGGTGTGCATTTCGCGGAGGATTCATGAGGAAGACCGTCGTCCGCGCGGGAATGACCCTTGTCACGATCATCGTGATGCTCCTTGTGGGGGTGGCTCTGGTTCAGGACTACACCAGGGCCGACACGCTCGTTAGCATGGGCGACATCTGGAGCATGATCGCACTCTACGAGGACAGTCTCGGGGTCTTCTCCGAGGTCGACAGGGACGACTTCATCCAGCCTCCATACCCCGAGCCCGGCGACACGCTGGTCTCGTTGCAGGGCCTTCCGGGAACCCTCGACAACTACTTCACCGTCTTCACCACTGAGACACCGCCGGGTGTCGTCGTCCCGCTGGAGTTCAAGCACGGCGACAGCCTCTACGCCACAAGGGTGGAGACCCGCAGCATCCCTCTGCTTCTCCACATCGTCGTTGTGCCCGGGTTCATCCTCAGGTTCCTCATTGCGGTATCGCTCGTGACGGTCGGCCTCTGGGCCTTCGCGAAGAGGCCCGACTCGCGCGCCGTGCGGGTGCTCGCGCTGTTCTGCTACTCGCTGGCCTTGATGATGACCTTCCTGTTCCTGAGCGTGGCCCCCGCCTACGCCAGGTTCCACATCCCCTTCGAGGAGGAGGTCTATCAGATCGTCGGCCTCCTCTCGTGGCTCGCAGCCCCGTTATGGCTGAACCTCCAGTTCGTCTTCCCCCGCGAGAAGTCCTGGTATCTCCGGAGGCGCCCGCTGTTCGACCTGCTGTGCTACGCGCCCCCGCTCCTCGTCATGCTCATGGCGGCCTCGGCCGCGCACCGCCTGCTGCCCTGGCTGCCGAAGCTCTCAGACGGGTTGCCCGTGCTCCAGGTCGTGATCACCGCCTACTTCACCCTGGGCACGATCCTGATGTTCAGATCCCTCGGGGCGGCCGCCGACAAGGTCGAGCACAGGATGGTCCGCCTCGTTCTGTGGGGCTCGGTTCCAGGCCTTTTGTTACTTTTCCTCATCATGCTGGCGGGCACTGTCTTCCGCGACTGGTGGAGCAGCGTACCGTACGTCGCGAGGCTGTTCGTGTTCGACGGGCTATTCCTGGTGCTCCTCCTGATACCGGTTTCTTTTGCGTTCGCCTTCGGGAAGTACAGGCTGTTGGAGGTCGAGGGCCGCGTTCGCAGGGGAACTCTCTTCGTGCTGGTCAACGCCTCCCTGCTCGCCCTCCTGCTCGTCATGGTGTACAAGGCGGGCGGCTGGCTGATCACAGTTGCCGGATCGCGGGGCCCGGCCCCTCTGCTGGTGGTTTCCATCGGCGTTGCAGTGGGGTTCGCCCCGGCCCAGCGGAAGATCAGGAACTGGCTGGAGGACCGGTTCTATCCGGAACGGGAGCGCCTCCGCACCCTCCTGCGCGACTTCATAGGGCTCACGAGGGACATAGGCGACAGAGACGAGTTCTGGCTGACCCTGGAGGAGAAGCTCTCCCAGGGCCTCGAGACCGAGTCGGTCATGCCGGTCATCTTCGATGCCAGGAGCGAGAACGCCGTGGAGATCTGCCGGGGAGAGCCCGCGCCGTTCAGCCGTGGCTCGAGACTGTCCCGGCGCCTCGCCCAGTACGCCCGCCCCATGCTGGTTGACGAGATAATCGCAAGCGGCAGGCTGGGGCTGGACATGGAACAGATCAGGTGGTTCCATGCCCGTGAAACGGCTTTGCTTCTCCCTCTCATCGGGCACGGCGGCCTGCTGGGATTCGTCGCTACCGGAGGGAAGACCACCGGCGAGGACTACACGCACGCCGAGATGGAGATCCTGTCCTCGCTGGCTGCACAAATCGGCGTGGCGGCCGAAAACCTCGAGCTGCTGAGGGAGAAGGTCGAGAAGGAGAAGCTGGAGGAGCAGCTCCAGATAGCCAGGGGGATACAGAAGAGCCTCCTTCCCCTCGAGCTGCCGGAGACTCCGGGGCTCGAAGCCGCCGCGAGCATCACGTTCTGCCTGGAAGTGGCCGGCGATTTCTATGACATGGTGACTCTCGAAGGCGGCCGGACAATGTTCTCGCTGGGCGACGTCACCGGCAAGGGGATGGGCCCCGCGCTCCTCACGGCGAACCTCCAGGCCTCGCTGAGGGCGATAACCGAGGTTGGGCTGACGCTTCCGGCGGTGGTCTCCAGGGTCAACAGGCTCATGTTCGAGAACACGCCCGACGAGTTCTTCGTAACGTTCTTCACGGCGCTCTTCGAGCCCGATTCCAGGAAGCTGGAATGGGTGAACGCCGGCCACAACCCCCCCATTCTCCTCCGGGCTTCCGGAGCGGTGGAGAAGCTCGAACAGGGCGGTCTGCTCCTCGGGGTGATGCGCGATGCCGCATACAGGAGCGGCACGACGATCCTGTACCCCGGCGACCTCCTGGTTCTCTACACCGACGGCGTAAGCGAGGCCATGAGCCCCTCCGGAGAGGAGTTCGGGGAGGACAGGATCGAGGCTCTCGTGACCGCCGGGAGGAACCTTCCCCTCCAGGATCTCATTGACCGTCTGGAGGCCGGGGTCAGGGCGCACACCGGGAGCGGCGACTTCGCCGACGACTTCACGGTCATGTTCGTCAGAGTGAAGGATTGAAGGCTTTCCGGCGGATTGGAGCATCGGATGAAGAAGGCGCTCATCACGGGCATCACAGGCCAGGACGGCTCCTACCTCTGTGAGCTCCTTCTCCGGAAGGGCTACGAGGTACACGGGATAGTTCGAAGGTCGAGCAGCTTCAACAGGGGCAGGATAGAGCACCTGATACAGGACACGGGCACCTATGGCGACAGGCTCTTTCTCCATTACGGCGACATGACCGACTCCAGTGCCCTGAACAGGATACTCGAGCATACGGGCCCCGACGAAGTGTACAACCTCGCCGCGCAGAGTCATGTAAAGATCTCCTTCGATCTCCCCGAGTACACAGGCGACGTCGATGCGCTCGGAGTGGCAAGGCTTCTGGACGCCATCCGCGAGGTGGGTCTCACCAGGGAATGCCGCTTCTACCAGGCATCCACCAGCGAGATGTTCGGCGCCTCGCCTCCTCCCCAGAACGAGGACACCCCCTTCCGCCCCAGGAGCCCTTACGGCGCCGCGAAGCTGTACGCCCACTGGATGGTCGTGAACTTCAGGGCGGGCTACGGCCTCCACGCTTCGAGCGGAATACTGTTCAACCACGAGTCTCCCCGGAGGGGGGAGAACTTCGTCACGCGCAAGATCGCCATGGCGGTCGCGAGGATCAGCATGGGCCTTCAGAAGAAGGTTGCACTGGGCAATCTGGACGCCAGGAGGGACTGGGGACACGCCAGAGACTTCGTCGAGGCGATGTATCTCATGCTCCAGCAGCCCGAGGGCGACGACTACGTGATCGCGACCGGAGAGACCCACAGCATAAGGGAGTTCGCCGAGAAGGCGTTCTCGCACGCAGGACTGGACTGGCGGGAGCACGTCGTGACCGACGAGAAGTATTTTCGGCCGACCGAGGTCGACGCCCTGCGCGGAGACGCCTCGAAGGCCAGGCGTGTCCTGGGCTGGAAGCCCCGGGTGGGCTTCGACGAGCTGGTGACCGAAATGGTGGATGCCGAGATGGAAATGCTCGGCAAACCTCGCGAGACGGGGAAGTGACCGGTTGCGGATAGCCCTCTTCGACCCCTGGAGTGGAATAAGCGGAAACATGGTGCTGGGCGCCATCCTGGACGCCAGGCTGCCGGTGGGGGACCTGGAGGCCCTGCTCCGCAGACTGCCGCTCAAGGGATGGTCGCTCGAGGTGAGCCGCGTGAAGCGCGGAGGATTGTCCGGCACGCTTGTCGAAGTGCTCGTACCCCGGGAGAGGACCCACAGGCATCTCGGCGAGATCAGAGGGATGATACGGTCCGCCGGACTGCCCCGTCGCGTCGAGGACCTCTCCATCGCGGCCTTCGAGGCGCTGGCCGGAGCCGAGGCACGCGTGCATTCCTGCGCCGTCGAGGAGGTCCACTTCCACGAGACGGGGGCGATGGACGCCATCCTGGATATCGTAGGCTCGTTCGCCGGAATGCATCTGCTGGGCGTGGAGGAGGCCTGGTCCTCCCCGGTCGCGACCGGCTGGGGCACCGTGACCTGCGCCCACGGGGAGCTTCCCGTTCCGGCGCCCGCCACGGCCGTGCTGCTCGAAGGGGCAGTGATCAGGCGCGGGCGTTCCAGGGCCGAGCTGGCGACGCCGACAGGGGCCGCGATTCTTACTACCCTCGTCCGGGACTGGTCTTCTCCGCATCCCGAATGCTCGGTGACGGGAGTCGGAATGGGGGCCGGCTCCATGGAGCTCGAAGAAGCCCCCAATCTCCTGAGAATGATTCTCGGGGAAACCAGGCCCGCCGCCGGGTGGTCCCGCGACGAGTGCGTAGAAATAGTGAGCCTGGTTGACGACATGGATCCGAGGCTCTGGCCGCCGCTTCAGAAGGCCCTGCTGGCTGCGGGAGCAATGGACTGCTACACCCTTTCCGGAACCGGCAGAAAGGGGCGGCCGGCTCTTGAGCTGACGGTGCTTTGCCCTCCCGAAGCCGAGCAGCGCGTTCTGTAGACGCTGTTCGAGGGCTCCACCACGCTGGGCGCAAGGGTGGGAACCACCGCGCGGGCAGTCCTGCCGAGGCGCATCGTCGAAACCCCCACGCCGTGGGGTTCCGTGAGGGTGAAGGTGGCTCTTCTCGGCGGGCGGGCGGTGAACGCAGCGCCCGAGATGGACGACTGCCTCGAGATAGCGGAGAAGGCCGGCGTGCCTCCCCGGAAGGTTCTCGATGCCGCGCGCTCCTCGGCGCTGTCCCTCATGGACGCGCAGGACGCCTAGGCCCGCGCATGTTCCCTTTCCCCCCGCTGGAAAAGGACGACGGAGGGCTGCCCCTCACCGATTTCCACAGGCAGCGGATCAGGTCGGCCGTGATCTTCGGGCTGGCCGTCCTGCTGTCCGCCTTCGGGCTGGGCTACCTGTTCAGCCTGAAGAAGGAGCCCCCGAACACCGAGCGCTTCGCCGCGGTCGGAGACTTTCCGGAGGGACATGCCTGGTTCAATACGCAGGCCCCCCTCAGCCTCTATCACGAGCTGTCGGGGCACGTCGTCCTGCTCCTGTTCTGCGATTTCACGAGGCTCTCTGACGCCGCGGGGCTGGAGAGGCTTCAGCGGCTCCACGAGGATCTTGCTTCAAGTCCTGTTGCGGTGGTGACCGTGTTCGTCCGCCCCGAAGCCGGCCCGGATTCATGGCGGACGACGATTGCCGCCTGGGGGATCGGCTTTCCCGTGATCGTCGATCACGATGGAATGGTGATGACCCATTTCGGGGTCGGGGAAACGCCTCAGCTCGTCGTTCTCGACACCCATGCCAGAGTCGTCGCCAGGTACGGTTCCGAGTGGAGGGATGCGGACCTCGAAGGGCTCATCTCTGACATCATGGTCGAGGGTGTGGCGAGCAGGACGCTTTCCGACCGGCCGTTCAGGGCGGAGCCCGGCGAGTATGTGCCACCGGGACTGGCGGGGGAGCCGTGAGTCTGCTCGTCGAGGAGAAGCTGGAGAAGCTCGTCCAGGGTGGAACCGAGACCCTGACGAAGCGGGATCTGACCGATGCTCTTTCCATGGGGCCCTCGATCGACGGGCTGCTGGCAAGAGCGGCCCACACTGTCCTCCTCCGGACTCTGGGGCCGGGCGTCTGTCCGACGGGCATCATCGAGATATCGAACTCCTGTCAGAAGAACTGCCTCTACTGCGGTCTGCGGAGGGGGAACTCCACCCTGCCGAGGTATCACATGACCGTCGAGGAGATTGTCTCGGCCATCGAGAACGGCTGGAGGCATGGAATCCGCTCCTTCCTCCTGCAGTCCGGCGAACTGCTGGGAGAAGCCCATGCAGGGAGCGTGGTGGAAGTCCTGCGGCGGGTCGCCGGGAGATGGGGGGACGAGGCGGGGATGGTCCTCTCTATCGGAGAACTTCCCCGTCGGACACTCGAGGAGCTCGGGAAGGCGGGGGCTCATCGCTACCTGCTGAGGATCGAGACGAGCGAGCAGGAGCTCTACAACCGCATCCACCCGAAGGACGGACTTCACAGATTCGGCGCACGCCTCCAGTGCCTGGCCGACCTCGGAGAAACCGGCTGGCAGGTCGGCAGCGGAGTGCTCGTCGGGGTGCCGTGGCAGACCGTCGAGAGCCTCGCGTCCGACCTCCTCTTCCTCAGGGACAGGGACATCGACATGTGCGGCTTCCACCCGTGGATCGAGCATTCCGATTCGCCCCTGGCCGAATACCGGGATCTCGCTCCTGAAAGGGAGGCGCGGGTCCGGCTGACACTTCGCATGACGGCACTTCTCAGGCTCATGATGCCCGATATCGACATCTACGCGACCACTGCCCTGCAGATGCTCGATCCCGACGGGCCGGAGAAGGGGCTCCTCCACGGAGCGAACGTACTGATGCCCGGCCTCACGCCCTCGAAGTACAGGCTCAACTACCGCCTGTTCGACGGCAGGACCGCTGTTCCGGACGATCCGGGGAGAGTGATGGCCGCCATGACCGCGCGGTGCTCGGCCATCGGGAGGAAACTCATGCCGGGCGAGCCCGGGGATCCGCTCCACTACATCCGCAGGATCCTTTCCGTGCGCGCCGGAGGATGAGGCGCCGCCGGTGGGATCCATCATGGCTTTGAGGTTCCTGCATTCGAAGCGGGCGGGCTTCTCGGAGGTCGCGTCGCTTTCGAAGGCCGGGCGGGGCGTCACGGTCGCCCCGGTGCCGGTGATGCTCCATGTGCTCGACTTCGGCGATTCGGAGCCGTCGCACCCATGGATCGCCGCGAGGGGGGGCTGATGGCCCGCGGGAGTCACGGAAGCGGGCGCCCTGAGGCGGCTTTCTCCGGCTCCTCGGTGAAAGGGCTGGGCTTCGCCCGCGTGGATGTGCTTCGCGGGACTCGGCAGCCTCTGCCGGAGGTGATACTGGGAAAGGGGAAGACCCCCTCCGACATCGTGGAGATAGCGCGAGTCCTGATGGAGCATTCCGGGCATGCGATCGCCACAAGGCTGGACGGGGAGGCTGTATCGGCCCTCCGTGAGGCCTTTCCCGAAGGAAGGCTGTGCGAGAGGGCGATGGCCTTCGCGGTAGGCCGTTCAAGCAGGCCCCGGCCACGCGGGGAGCCTGCGGTCGCGATCGTTTCGGCCGGCACCGCCGACCTCCGGAGCGCCGAGGAGGCCGCGTTCGTTCTGGAGGAGATGAGGGCGGTAGTGAGGCGGTTCTACGATGTCGGGGTGGCGGGCATCCACAGGCTGGGCGAAGCCCTGCCCGGCATAGAGGGCTGCGGGGCCTGCATAGCTGTGGCGGGAATGGATGCGGCTCTGCCCAGCGTGCTCGGCGGTCTGGTCGGTATCCCCCTCGTCGCCGTTCCCACCTCGACTGGATACGGATCGGCCTTCGAGGGGCTCTCCGCCCTGCTCGCGATGCTCAACTCCTGTGTTCCGGGCGTGACGGTAGTGAACATCGACAACGGGCTCGGAGCCGCGGCGGCCCTGCTGCGGATTCTCCGCGGACACAGGAGGTAGCGGGTTGGATCTCGTGACCGGAGGCGCAGGGTTCATAGGCTCGAGCATCGCGCACGAGCTGGTTCGGTCGGGCAGGAAGGTCCGGATTCTCGACAACTTCTCCACTGGAAGACGCGTGAACCTGGCCGGGCTCGAGGGCAGGCTGGAGGTCCACGAGGCCGACCTAAGGGATGCGGAGGCGGTGGCGCGGGCCATGAAGGGCGTGGAGGTGGTGTTCCACCAGGGCGCCCTGCCGAGCGTTCCCCGCTCGATCTCCGATCCCGTCGCCTCGAACGATGTGAACGTGGGCGGGACATTGAACGTCCTTCAGGCGGCTCGTGCGGAAGGCGTCAGGCGCGTGCTGTTCGCCTCTTCTTCATCCATCTACGGCGACGCTCCGGAAAAGCTCAAGAGCGAGAGCCTGCCGCCGCGTCCGATGTCGCCCTACGCGGTGGGCAAGCTGGCCGCGGAGAAGTACTGCCAGGTGTTCCACGCGGTGTACGGGTTGGAAACGGTCTGCCTCCGGTACTTCAACGTGTTCGGGCCGAGGCAGGATCCGGAGAGCCGGTATGCTGCGGTGATCCCCCTCTTCACGAGACTGGTCCTCTCGGGCAGCCCTCCGCGGATATACGGAGACGGAGAACAGTCGCGCGACTTCACTTTCATAGACAACGTGGTCAGGGGGAACCTGCTCGCCGCAGAGACGCCGGGAGTGGCGGGCATGGTGTTCAACATCGCCTGCGGAGGCAGTATCTCGGTGAACAGGATGGCCCGCGGAATCCTGGAACTCTTGGGAAGAACGGATCTCGCGCCCGTTCACGGCCCGGAGCGGACGGGCGACATCCGCGACAGCCTCGCCGACATCTCCCTGGCCCGCGAGAGGCTGGGCTTCGAGCCCTTAGTCGGCTTCGACGAAGGCCTGCGCCTCACGGTGGAGCACCTCGCGCGGCAGTTCGAGTCTTCATAGACACGGGTCCGTCCGTTCCCCGCCTGCGGATTTTCCCGTTTCCGCCGCTGTCCGACCTTCGCGCAGCAAGACCGTCGAGCTCCGGGAAAAGCGCCGGGAACGGGCTTCCGGTCAGAAGGGTTATCTTCATGAAGCCGATATTATTGCCGCCGGCGGTTTCTTGACTGCCGCAGACCCGGAGGCTATTCTGTATTTGAAAGATAGGCCATTCCTCATGTTCCATTTCACTTCGCACGAGCGGAAGGAGAAACGGTGAAGGCTCTTCTCTTGATGGCGGCTCTGCTGGCCGGGTCCGTCATGGCCGCGGGCATCGACGTCCTGGAGTCGGGGCCAGATGGCATGACGCTGTCGCTGGAGACCCCGGCTCCCGTCTTCGGACTTACGCAGCTCTCGGGCGGCTTCTATGCTACGATAGCGGTCGAGGGGGCCGAGAACCTCGCTCAGACGGGTCTGCCCAGGCTTCCCGTGTACCGCATGTGGATAGAGGTTCCGATAGGCGCCGAAGTGCGGACGTCGGTGACTATCGCCCGTACCGGGACGTTCGACGTCCCGGGCGGCTCGCCCGTCGAACCCGGCCTCCCCTCCGTTCCCAAGAGCGAGCCCAGGGGCTCCTGCATCCTCGAATTCGACCCCTCTGTGTACATCGAGGGTCAGGCCTGGCCCTGCGAATGGGTCAGGGTCGTCGACGCCGGCATGATGCGCGGACGGCATCTCGCGCTCGTGGAGGTCCTGCCCGTTCGCTGGAACCCCTCCACCCGGACGGTCGACGTGCTGTCCGGCGCCGAAATAAGGCTGGACTTCGAGGGCGGAGACCTCGCGCGCACGTTTTCGGAAGCCGACCGCATGGCGGCCGACGGCTTCGAGCGGCTGCTCTCGTCCACTGTCGAGAACTACGGGACCTTCGAATCGTTCGACGGCACCGATTCCCCCATGGGGGCGTATCTCGTGATAGTCCACCCGGACTTCTACGCCACCGCCATGTCCGAGTTCGTGACCTGGAAGACCAGATCCGGATGGCCGGTGACCATGGTGTCCACCGCCGAGACCGGCGGCACCGCCGAGCAGATCGAGGCCTATATCATCAATGCCCTCCAGAACTGGCCCGAGCCCCCGCAGTACGTCCTCCTCGTCGGCGACACGGGATTCATCCCAGGCAACACCGCGACTGCATACTCCGGTGTCACCGACCTCTACTATGTCTGCCTGCCCGACGGCGGCTGGATGCCGGATGCCTTCATCGGCAGGTTCTCGGTGCAGAACGCCGGACAGGCCGTGCTGATGGCTCAGAGGCTGGTGGAATACGAGCAGTGGGGCTATTCCGGATCCGGCGCATGGCTGCAGAGCACCGGCTGGATAGCCAGCAACGACAACTCGGGCATCTCCGAGGGCACGCACAACTACTGCATAGACACATACTGCACGCCGCTGGGCTACACGGCCGACAAGCTGTATCCGGTGACATACGGGGCCTCGGCAGAAGACGTCGTGGCAGCCGTCAACGAGGGCGAGTCGATGCTCACGTTCTCCGGCCACGGCTCGCAGACGAGCTGGGGCGACATGGCCTTCGGCTCGAGCGACTTCAACCAGCCCGACAACGAGGACATGTTCCCCGGCGTCATCTCCCACGCCTGCCTGACGGGCGAGTACGCCACGGGCACCTGCTGGGCAGAGACATGGACGAGGACGCCCGGCAGGGGCGGGCTGTGGTTCTGGGGCTCCGTCCCCTCGACCTACTGGGACGAGGACGATATCCAGCAGCGCGGGGAGTACGACTATTTCCTCGGGCAGGACATCTTCTGGTCGATGGGGTTCCTCAACGGAGGGAAGCTGGCCCTTTACGCCTACTACTCGGGCGGCGGCAGCGTGAAGTACTACTTCGAGGGCTACAACCTCATGGGCGACCCCTCGGCGGAGATGTGGACCTGGATTCCGGCCGGCGGCATCCCCATGACCATGAACGTCACCCATCCCTCTTCCATCAGCGGCTCCGGCCCGGTGACGGTCACCGTGGCGGGCGCCTTGGACGACGCTATCGTCTGCCTCTGGAAGGGTGACGAGGTGTACGAGCGGGGCTGGACCTCCGGCGGGAGCGCCACCTTCTACGTTGAGCCCGAGACGACGGGAACTATGCTCGTGACGGTGCGCCGCCACGACTGGAAGCCCTATCTCGGAACCATCACGGTCAACGGCACGGGCACCGGTGAGGGCCCGGGCGGGCCCGTTCCGCTCTCGATCTCCTGTCCCAATCCGATGACCTCCGGCGGAGCGTTGACCGTCACCGGCAGCGGTGCTGTTTCGGTCGAGGTGTTCGACCTCTCTGGAAGGATCGTCGCTCGGCCGTTCCAGGGAGAGATGGACGGCACGATGTCGGTCGGCATCGATACCGGCGGACTGGCCTCGGGAGTGTACTTCGCCAGGGTCGTTTCCGGCGACAGTTCTGCTTCCGCCAGGATGACCGTCATCAGGTAGCGCGAATAGGAGAAGACGCCTGCGGGAGGGCCTCAGGCCCTCCCGCTCTTCGTTGCGGGCCCCTTTCAGGCGAGGCCGGAATCCGGGAAGTCGCCGCCCGGTTGGAACCGCCCCACCAGCCTCGCGGTGCGCGGTTTCAGGAAGGAAATACGGACCTCGACCGTCCTTCCCAGCGCCCCCGCGAGATGCGTGCCGTAGGAAGTCTGCTTGGCGGCGTGTCCATCGATGGCCGCCCGTATGCCGTCCTCGTCGACCGAGTCCGTCTTGTAGTCTATAGCGTGGAGGGTGCCCCCGTGCTCGACCAGGAGATCGACGTACTGCTCCCGGGGCCTGCCGCCTTCCATGAACACGATCGGGAACTCCCTTCCCAAGATGGAGCAGGCGCCAGGCTCGAACGGCAGGTCGGGCGTCTCGAAGAACGCTTCGGCCAGCCTCCGCACCTCCTCCCTGTCCACTTCCGGGGGCAGGTTCATCGCCGGCAGACGCTCCTCGAGCCAGCCGCGGGGATCGCCGAAATCTATCTTCTCCATGACCGCATGCACGCACGAGCCCAGGAGCATGGCGGCCGGGATCTCCGCACCCGCGATGACCGGGACCGGCGTAAGCCCGGGGACGGTCACGACGTCGTCGGACAGCGGAGGTCCTTCCGCGGGCTCGTTCGCGAAAGGACCCGATTCCTCGATCCGGGTGACCCGCGCGACGCCGGGGCTCGACTCCAGAGTCTTCCTTAGAACACTGCTGAACATCCCGGCGATGGTCCCGCTCTTCGCTGAGGGGTCCGTGACAACGATCAGCCTGGCCCTGGCCCTCGTGATCGCCACGTAGATCAGCCTTCTGCTCTCGGCCATGCTCAGCTCGCGCTCCCTCTTCTCGAGCCTCTCGTAGCCGGCGGATCTGAGTTCGGCGTCGAACCTCAGGCCGGCCATTCCGAGAGTGTCCGATCCGAGCACGTCTCTGTCCTGCGCCCCATAGATCCTTCCCTGCGTTGCCAGAAAGATCACCTTGTCGAAATCGAGCCCCTTCGCCCTGTGGATCGTGGAGATGAGCACGCATTCCGGGTCTTCCGGAGCCGCCGGTGGCTCAGCGATCTCCGACTGCACCCCCTCTCCATCCTCGTCGAGAAGATCCGCGATGTCGGCCAGGGACAGCTCCCGGTTCTCGACCGACCACTCGAAGAGGTACTGCAGGTTGGCCAGCCTCCGCGGAACGTCATAGCCCGAGGCGCTTATGACCCCCGGCAGAGCGGTCTCGCTCAGGAGGATCCGCATGAACTCCGAGGCTGTCGTTCCCAGTGAGCAGGAGCGGAGAACGGAAAGCATCCTGCAGGCATCTCCGACCGCGGAAGGAACGCCAGGAGCAGGCTCCTCGAAGGATCGTAGGCCGGATTCGAATGCGGCCGAGATCTCCGCGTCGCGGATCCCGAAGAACGGAGATCTGAGGACGGCCGCCAGGCTCGACCTGTCCGAAGGCGAGGCCATGCACCTGAGGAGATTCCTGATGTCCCCCGTCTCGAGCCTTCTCTTGAAATCCCTGCTCGAATCGATCACGAATGGGACGCCCTTCGCGGCCAGCCGGGAGACATATGTCTCGAGGTCGGTCCTTGTGCGCATCAGCACGGCCCAGCCGCTCCCGTTCCCCGCCTGTCTCTCGCGGGCCAGGAAGTCAGCCAGCCAGGCCGATTCGATGTCCCTGCGCTCTGATGCGCTCGCGGCCTCCGGGGTCTCGAAAATTTCCACCGGAGAACCCTCGGGAGCATCGCGGAGAGCCTGGAGATCGGAGTAGGAGCATTCCTGGGAGTCCTCCGGCAGGGGCTCGCAGGGGAACAGGTTCCTTCCGAAGGCGTTCGCGAAGTCTATAATATTCCTGGTGCTCCGGAAGCTCACCGAGATGGGCGAGACCAGCGCCCCCTGCCGCTCCAGCTCGCTCTGCATGCGCCTGTACGACGGCAGGTCCGCCGCCCTCCATCCGTAGATCGACTGCTTGCGATCTCCGACGATCGTGAGCCTGCCGCCGGAGATGGTTCCGTCAGGAGACCCCAGCAGGAGCCTGAAGATCTCGGCCTGGACGGCGCTGGTGTCCTGGAACTCGTCGATGAATACGTGGTCGGTCTCCGACAGCAGGATGCGTCTCAGCTCGGCGCTTTCTTCAAGGGTTCTCCTGCAGTACCAGAGCAGGTCGTCGTAGGTGAGCCCCGATCGCCGGTCGCGCCGCGTTCTCCTGAGATCTTCCACGAGTGGCATCACGAGCCTGATGAACTGCCCTGCGAGCAGGGCCGACGGCATGTTCCTCTTCACCCTGTCGGCCAGCTCCCGCGCCGTTTCGAGCCTCTCCGCGTCTCCCCAGTGCCGCCTGCTTCCCAGGTTCCTCCGGATCGGCTTCAGTATCTGTCTCAGGCGGATCGCCAGGTCCGGAGTCCCCAGAGACTCCCGCACGCCTGACGCCGAAGCCTCTATCGCGGTTCTGAGAGCGTCCTCGTGATTCACACCGGATGAGAGCGAGACCAACTCGTCCATGCGGTCCAGCCAGTAATGGATCCGGAGTTCCCGTTCGTCATGGCCGAAGAGCTTCGCGGCGGGGGCATCGAACCAGTCCGGGAGGGATGCGAGGGAGGCTATGATCCCCGGCAGCCTGCCGCCGAGCAGGACCAGTACGGAGCTGCATTCCGCGAGAAGCTCGCTGTCCACCGACTGGAGGTATCCGTCGAGAACGCGCGAAATCTCACGCCTGGTGAAGGCGTCCTTCGACACGCTGAAACCCGGGTCTATGCCCGCGATATGGGCGAACCGCTTCAGGATCGACGATGCATATCCGTGTATGGTGTCTATCGAGGCGCACGGGATCAGGGACATCTGCTCGATCTTCCGGTCCGGCGGGAGGTTCGAGCTCGCGGCTATGGCCCGCCTGATCCTCGACCTGAGCTGGGCGGCCGCCGCAGTGGTGAACGTGACGACCACCAGCCTGTCCACCGGAACCCCCGCCTCCAGCATGCCTGTCACCCTGCTCGTGAGAAGATGGGTCTTGCCGGTGCCGGCGCTCGCCTCCACCGCCACGTTGCGCGACCTCTCGGCGACGATGGCGCGACGCGAGACGCCGTCTCCGAGTGTCTCCAGATCCGCTCCCGTCAAGTCAGGGTCCTTCCTGTTCCGGCGTTTCGAGAGGCTCGGAGCGGGTGCGTTCGTCGTTCAGCCACTTGAATCCCATTATCCTGTCGCGTGACCATATCCTGCATACCGACGGGAAGCTGCACGTCCGGCAAGCGCTCCCCGGTTTGGGCGGCAGAAGGCCGGTCTCGAGCATGCCGAGAAGAACTTCAAGCCTCTCCAGAACGGATTCCCTGAAGGAGTCGAACTCGGATGCGGAGATGACCGGCTGTTCCCCGGGGCTCACCCCGAGATGAAGGTATCCCATGGCCCCTGGAGCCCTGCCCTCGCTCTCTCTGATGATCGAGTAGAGGGGAACCTGAAACTCGTTCCCCCCGGTAAGATCCTCGAGGAACTCCGCACGCTTCCTGGGCCTGCCAGTTTTGAAGTCTATCAGGATTTCCCTGCCGTCCCCGTCGGTCGCGACGAGATCTATCCTGCCGGTGAGATCGAAACCGCAGAACCTGTGGCGGACCGGTTTCTCGACCTCCCTCGGACGCCATCCGGACGAGATCAGAAGGCCCCGGAACTCGTCCACCGCCCTCGCGACACCTTCGAGCGCGACGGTCCCGATGCCTCCCGGCACGGTGCGGGTGAAGCCGAGGGATTCCGCGCTCCTCCTTACCGCGTCGGCGGTGTCCGGCTCCGGCCGTCCCTCGATGGATGCGGCGAAGACGATCCTGAGAGCGTCGTGGACGAGACTGCCGAAAGTCAAGGCGTCGGGTTTGACGCTCAGCTCCAATGCGGGCTCCTCCTCCAGCTTCCAGATGTTCCTCAGCATGAACAGGAACGGGCAGACCGCGAGATCCCTGATACTGCTTATGCGCACCCTTCCGGGAATCGGCGGGCGCTCGCCGCCGGAGGCCAGATCGCCGTCCCACGCCGAGAAGCCGGACGTGACGCCCCGGGAACGCTCCGCAGCCTCGGCTCTCGCGAAGAACGGCGGAAGCCGGACATCAGCCCCGTCGCGAAGCCGCACAGCCGACTGCCCGGGTCTTACTCCGCCGAACAGCGCCTCAGCGGGGCTGGAGGACGCCTTGCGCATCCAGCGCGGCGTCCCGGCGCCGCCCGCATCACCGACGGCCCTCGTGGACGCGAGCAGTGGGTCGAGCAGCAGAGAGGGCTCCAGCACCGCTCCGTCCGGACTCCTGCTTCTCCAGACCAGGGTCAGCCTCTTCGAGGCCGCCTCCATGGCCTGCCTGAGAAGAAAGGCCTCCTCCCTCTCCCGGTCCTTCCTCGAGGTCAGTTCGAGCCTTTCGGCCAGCTCGGCGGGGAGCCTGGCATCCTCCCTCGGGATGCCGGGCATGATGCCCTCGTCGACGCCGACGATGCATACTGCATCGAAAAGGGCGCCTCTGAGATCCTCGAGCGGCAGGAAGCGCACCCCCGATTCCGAGCCTCCAAGACTGACCATGAAGGACGACAGAGCGAGCCTGATCGCCTCCGACATCCGATCCGAGGCGATTGAGGTGTCGAACCGCGGGTGGAGATCCCTTCCCAGCCCGGAAACGCGGTTCTTCAAACCCTCGAAGGCGAGCCCCGCCGCCGAATCGAAGAGGGCCCGCGAGAAGTCGCCGGCCGAGCGCGCGTTCGACAGCCCAGCCTCCATTCCGGCAAGGATTTCGACGAACTCCCGGAATCCATCGGTGGAAGCCCGGGAGGATGCCGCCGCGATCCAGCCCTCCAGACCGGATCTGCAGCCGGTGGACGAAACCAGCCCGGCGATGAGGCTCCTGTCGATCCCGAAGCGCGGGTCCAGAGCGCCCGTGGAGACCAGCCTGTCGAGATACAGGAAATGGTAGTCCGCCTCGCGTGCCTCGAGGAGGCCTGAGACTAGGGCGCCTTCTGGCAGCGAGACTGCGGGAGCCTCCAGGGAGTCTCTTGCCGGAATGCCCTCGCCCAGGGCGAGGAGCAGCGAAGCCCTGAGCGCAGGATCGCGCCCCGAGACGGCTATCTCCCCTGCGGAGGTTCCAGCGGCCATGGCTGTCCGGACGAAGTCGACCGCTGTGCGAGCCGCGGCGCTCGTTCCGGGGGCGTCCACCAGCTCGAAACCGGATGGCACTTCCATCACGGACCTCCTGCCGAGCAAGTCGTCGGCCAGATTGCCGAAGGCCCCCATGGCGATCCTCGCATCCGGCCTCGCCGGAGCGGAGCCCATGCTCGAGAGGAGTTCGGAGGTCTTTGTCCCCAGACGGCCCCATTCCGGGAGTCCAGCGGGCAGGGGGCTGAAACAGCACACCTCTACCATCCCCGATCTGGCGGCGGCCCTCAGGAGCCTCCTCTGAAGAGGGTTCATGTCGTAATACCCGTAGAACGCGATGGCTCCGAACCTTGCCCAGTCTCCCTCCTTCACGGCCTCCTCGATGAGAGACTCCGCCGATCGCGGCGCGCATCGTCTGCGCTCGGCGGCATAAGCCGGGAATGCGATTCTGATCGATTCCTCCGTGGGGGTCGCGGGTCTCGAAGAAGCCCTGGAGTCCAGGGCCGCGGAATACTCTTCGTCGGAGATCCCTCTTACCAGGAGGGATTCGAGGAAGGCCGCGAGAGAACTCCCCGCACGCGCGCTGCCGCGAAGGTTCCCGTAGGGGAGGTCCGGCGGAACGGCTTCCATGGCCGCGAGTCCCATGAGGATCCTGTCCAGCTCGCCTGGAGCCTCGTCATCCAGAACCGCCCCGGGAAGCACCCTTCGCGCCAGTTTCGGGAACGTGGGCAGGAACTCCACGTTCGCGAGCATGCCGCAGCGATCGAGCAGAACCCTCTCGAGTCGCTCGAGCTGGACGCGGCCCGCGGTGACGACGGCCACCCTGCCACGGCTTCGGAGCCTCTCCATCTCCACGACGAGAGCGTTCTCGAGCGCACGGTAGTGACCCTGGAAGACTTTCAGGGTATTCTCCGGAGGTCGCTGCGGGGGTTCGAGCCCGGAACCGGCCGGAACGGGGAACCAACGCTCCGGTTGCGAGTAGGACCACCGGAGGCGCGCGACATCGTAAACCCTCTGACCGGAGCCGATCTCATGAATCGGAATAAAGGGCCGGCATCGTCCGGGCGTCAACTGCCAGGCATCGCTGCGCTTCTGGCGACTGAGAAGTCGCCGGACGTGAGAGCCGCCCTCTGGAAGCGCAGGATACGCCTGGTGCTCGACCAGGGCAACCGCGGGGCTGCGGAAGAATACATCGCGGAAGCCCTTGCCGAGCAGTCCGGCCTTCCGGCGGTGCAGACCGCGGCCGCCGACGGATTCTCCCGCCTTGGGAAATGGGAGGAGGCGCTGGGCGCGTTCAAACGCGCCGTCGAACTCCTGCGCGGCAGTGGCGAGGAGCGCTCGGCCCGCAGGCTCGAGCTGGGGCCTGTTTACAGACTCACAGAGGCCGCCGGCAACCACGCGGGCTGCATCGAGCTGGCAAGGGGCTCCGAGCCGCTCGCTCTGGTGCTCAGAGCTCGGGCCTGGAGGAGGGGGGGCGCACGGGTCGAGCTTCCGTTCCTCGGAGAGGAGAACGGCCTCTCGTCCAGGCTGCTGGCCCTCGAAACGGCCTTCAGGGACGGCGACACGCGCTTCCTGCCCGGGCTGGTCGAGGAATGGGACAGGTCAGAACCCGAATGGAGATGGCGGGTGTTCGCGGAGGGCTTGATGCTCTCCAGAGACCTCGGACGGCCGCTGGAGGCGTGGCGCAAGCTGGGGGCGGAGCTGTCGCGCTCGGCTGTTCTGGATCCGAGGTTCGAGGTCGAGAGGAAGGCAGTACAGGCACTCTTCAAGTCGCGGGGTTCTGGACCGAGAGGCGTTTCTCTTGTAAACTAGTTCGAATCGGTCCCGGAGCCGGCTGAGCTGGCAGGGGCCCGGAACGCCACATCCAGGAGTCCCGGAGGCTAGCGATGGCAAGAATAAGACCGTTCAAGGGCTTGAGGCCGCTGAAGGAGTACGCCAGCAGGGTGGCCGCACCTCCCTATGACGTGCTCGACTCCGACGAGGCCAGAGAGATGGCCGCCGGGAATCCCTACAGCATACTCCACGTGACGAAGCCCGAGATCGATCTCGATCCGTCGATTGACCTCTACGATCCGCGGGTCTACGCCCGCGGCGCCGAGAACTTCAGGAAGATGATCGCCGACGGGGTCCTCGTTCAGGATCCCGAGCCCTGCTTCTACTTCTACCGGCAGATAATGGGCGACCATGCCCAGGTGGGCCTCGTGGGGTGCGCCTCGGTCGAGGACTACGACCGCAACGTGATAAGAAAGCACGAGTTTACGAGGAAGGACAAGGAGGAGGACCGCCTTCGCCACATCGACGCTCTGAACGCCCAGGTGGGCCCCGTCTTCCTCACTTACCCGGACGTGGCCGAGCTCAGCGCCATCCAGGCGGAGGTGGGGCGGGGAGAGCCCGAGTACGACTTCACGGCCCCGGACGGCGTCAGGCACACCCTGTGGCTCGCGTCGGGCGAGGCGGTGGTGAGGAAGATAGAACAGCTCTTCGCCGATGTGCCGGCTCTCTACGTTGCGGACGGCCATCACAGGAGCGCCGCGGCCGCGATACTGGCCCGGCGGCGCCGGGAGGCCGATCCTGGACACACCGGAAACGAGGAGTACAACGGGTTCCTGGCCGTTATCTTCCCCAAGAGCCACATGAGGATCCTTCCGTACAACAGGGTGGTGAAGGACCTCAACGGGCACTCTCCGGCCGCTTTCATGGATCTTGTCTCGAAGAACTTCGAGATCGTCCAGTCCGCGCCCGCCAGCCCAGGGAGAGTGCACGAGTTCTCGATGTACATGAACGGCTCCTGGATAGGCCTCAGAGCGAAGGACGGCACCTATCCGCACGACGACCCCGTCATGAGTCTCGACTCCAGCATTCTGCAGAACAATCTGCTGGGCCCCGTCCTCGGCATAGAGGATCCTAGAACCGACAAGAGGATCGGGTTCGTCGGCGGCATCAGGGGCACGGGCGAGCTGTCCACCCTCGTTGACACAGGCAGGTACGCCGTTGCCTTCTCTCTGTACCCCACCACGATGGACCAGCTTCTGAGAGTCGCCGAGAGCGGGAATGTAATGCCGCCCAAGTCCACATGGTTCGAGCCCAAGCTCCGCAGCGGGCTGGTGATACACCTGCTGTGAAAACCGCACTCCGCCATGCCGCAGTGACTGTCGCAATGCTCGCGGCCTGCGCCTGCGGAAACGGAGAGGGGCCTGCCTCGGCGGTGACTGGTCTGGCGGAAGCACTGGCCGACTCCGACTACGTCACGGCCTGGTCCCTGCTCACTCCGGAATCGCAGGCCTGGTATGATTCGACAGTCCTGATCCTTCGTCATTTCGGGTATGTGGAGGCGGGTCCTGCGCTCGAGCGCCTGGCGGGAGGGATGACCGAGGAGGAGTTCGCCGGTCTGACGGGGCAGGAGCTGTTCGTCCGCATGACCTCCGCCTCGGAGGCCGCGCGCCGCATGAGCACGAGCATAAGATCCGTCGAATACGTCGATTCGGCATTCGCGATCGTTGTGGTGAGGACTTCCCGGGGGCCGCAGGAAATCCCGGTACGCCTGACTCCGGCGGGATGGGCCGTCGACATCGCCGGGCTCGTTCCACCCCCGGAGGAATAGGAGGGGGCGGCGATGGCCGGTGTTGGCAGGGGATGGGTCATCATGGCCGTGGTGCTCGGCACCGTCGGTCTTCTTTTCATACTCTGGGGCTTCGGTGTCGACCTGGGCAGGTGGTGGCCCTCCGTATTCTGCGCGATAGGCATCGCCTCGCTGATACGCGGCCTCAGGCACCGCGAGAACGTCTTCCTCGGATTCCTCCTGCTGGGCTGGGGGGCCGCGGGCATCGCAGCATTGAATCACGACTCGATCGGCATAGTCAGGGCGTGGCCGTTCCTGATCGGCGCCCTGATAGTGTGGATTCCCGTGTCTTCCCTGCTCGCGAAGCTCGGCGGGGGAGACAGATAGAAGGACGATCGACCCGGGCGGAGCCCCGCCGCTCTCGAAGGCAGTCGGCTGACCGCTTCCGGGCGCACCCTCTGTGCCGCAGTCCTCGAAATCCGCCGTGATACGTCCTTAGGAGGGATGGAATGACGATACTCCTGCTCGGAATCCTAGCGGGACTCGAGCCGCAGTTCGACTGGACGGCCGCCCCGGTTCCGGGAGAGGCGGACATCGTGAACCCGGCCTGCCTCGCATGGCATCCGGACCTGATGCTGTCGATAGGCTTCCAGGCCAGCGACAGCTCCTTCGAGCGCTTCGACGGCCTGGCTCTGGCCGCGCCCGGTTTCGGGGCCAGAGGATACTGGAACGACGCCGAGGGCATGAGGAGTTTCACGATAGGTTCGGGAAGCAGGTTCCTGGGAGATATGCTGGCGGCGGGCTGCTCCTACACCTGGTTCGATCCCACCAGGGAATCGGAGTACGATGGAGAGGGGTTCTGGACGTGCGGCCTCTCGGCGAGGCCGTTGCGATGGCTGGGCCTGGGGGTCGTGAGCCGGGGTGGCTTCACCTCGGGCAACTTCGTGCAGGAGCGCCTCTGGAAGGCCGGGCTGGCCGTGCGTCCCGCCGGACGCATGGCGACGCTCCTCGCAGGGCTGACCGCAGGTGACCGGTTCGAGGACATCGAGTACTCGGGCGGAGTGGAGGTCAGGCCGGCGGAAGGGCTCGCTCTCCGGTTCGACGGAGGCACCGAGGGCTTCCGGGCGGGCATCTCCACCGACTTCGGCAACCTCGGGCTCGGCGGCTCAGCCGCCTTCGACGATGACGACGGCTATACCGGAACGAGAGGCCAGGTGCGTCTCTCCTCGAGCCCCCGGGGCAGCCTCCTTCCTCCTCCCGGACGTTTCGTGAGGATCGAGCCCGGGAACTCGAGCGAGGAGAGGACCAGGGGCTTCCTCGGGCCTGTTCGTCCATCCTTTGCCGAGGATGCCCTGCTCATCAGCCGCATGGCCGGGGACGCCGGCGTGGAAGGCGTTGTAGTGGAGATCGACGGCGACATCGGCAACCCCGCCCAGGTGGAGGAGATGCGAGAGCTGCTGGAACGTGTGCGGGCCGCCGGCAAGCCGGTGTACATCTACATGACCGGGGGGGGCAACTTCGATATCTATCTGGCGTCGGTCGGCACGGACGTCTTCCTGCATCCGGCGGGCGAGGTCGGACTGATCGGTCTATCTGCGCACAGCATCTTCCTGAGGGACATGCTGGACGGCCTGGGCGTATATCCCGACCTCCTCCACATCGGCGACTACAAGAGCGCGAGCGAGATGTTCACGAGATCGGATATCTCGGAGGCGCAGGTCGAAGCCGAGACCGCCATGCTGGAGGCCTTCGAGAGGGAGATGTTCCGGGGCATCACCGAGGGTCTCGGCCTCGAGGGCCCGCAGATCCGCGCTCTTCTTGAGAGGGGGCCCTGCGCCGGCGCCGATGCGCCGAACCTCGGCCTCGCCGACGGTCTCCTGTTCCCGGACGAGCTGGAGGAGCGGATGGAGGCCGATCTGGGCCGAGGTGTGTCCATCAGCTCGCTGGACCAGTACCGATCGTCCGTTCCAGTCGAGGACTACTGGGGCCCCGAGCCGCACGTAGCCGTGGTGGTGGCAACCGGGATGATAACTCGCGGGGAAAGCGGGAACTCCTTCCCGCTGGGACGCACCATGGGCAGCGAGACGATGTGCTCTCTGATAGAGCGCGCCGCGTCGGCCCCCGGAGTGAAGGCCCTGGTGCTGAGGGTGGATTCGCCCGGGGGCGACGCCTTCGCCAGCGAGGAGATCCTCCACGCTCTGGACAGGGTTTCGGAGAGGATCCCCGTGGTGGTGTCGATGGGCGCAGTGGCCGCGTCGGGAGGCTACTACATCGCGTGCGGTGCGGACAGCATCTTCGCCGACGCTCTCACCGTGACGGGCTCGATAGGCGTGATAACTGGCAAGTTCGCTATCGCAGGACTCCTGGACAGGCTCGGAGTGAAAGTCGAGACGATCACGTCGTGGCCGATGGCCGACATGGGAAGCCTGTTCTCGCCTTACACCCCCGAGCAGCGCGACAGGATGCAGGCACTGATGCAGAACAGCTACGACTTGTTTGTGAACCGCGTGGCCGAGGGCAGGCGAATGTCCTTCGACGAGGTACACGCCGTCGCCCAAGGAAGGGTATGGGCGGGTGCGGATGCCGTCGAGCGCGGACTTGTGGACAGGCTGGGCGGAGTGACGGACGCAGTGGAGTGCGCATGGAGGATGGCCGGCATGGACCCGGGCGACGAGCCGGCGGTGGCCGTGTATCCCCAGCCGGGCCTGATCGGCTCCCTGTCACTGCCGGTCGGCCCGCTAGGCGGTCTGGCTGAAGCAGTGGAGGTGGCCGGCCGCATGGGCACGACCATGTACATCTCAACCATAATCTTGGTGGAATAGCACATGGCGCTAAAGGGTCGGAGTTAACTTCGTTAACTTCGGCGCCGGCCGCTCCGGGGTGACGCCTGGAGGGTCATGTATCACCCTGGAAGCGGCGGGCGTGCGTGAATGCTGTCAGGGACGGCGATAGAGATCGAAGTTAACGAAGTTAACTCCGACCCCTATTGACAGTCAGAACGGCTGGCCGAAGGCCAGCTCGAGCTTGAGCCCCTCCGGCGAAAGCACCGTGCAATCGATCCTCACAAGGGTCGGGCCTATGCCGATGCGCGCTCCGATGCCGGCATCGGTGTGGTACCTGTCCTGCCTTAATCCTCCGAACCCGCCTGCTACCTGGCCCGCATCGGCATAGAGCGCCGCGCCCGCCGTGAGAGCCGGCCCGCCTCCGGCACCCCCGTCGCCGGAGCATCCCGCAGACAGGATGACCTTCCTTAGCTCCGCGTTCGCGACCGCCGTCCACGGTCCATAGAACCTGTTCGTGTCGTACCCTCGCAGCAGTTCGTCGGGTCCGAGCGCAGGCAGGAAGGGGAATGGCGTCTCCTCGATCCCGGAGTGGTACCCGAGGCAGTAGCGCAGGCAGAGGTCCACGTCGGCGGGGAGACCGAAGAATGCGGTCCGCGAGAGCGAAACCGAGGAATAGCTCATCCCGGAACCCGCCTGATGGTTGAACACCGCCTCCAGAGAACCCGGAATGCCCGGGCAGTCCAGGGCGATCCCCAGCCTGGGGCCGGCGGTCCACAGGGAAGCCGTCTCGAGGGAGGGCAGGCCTTCCCACAGGGGACCGTCTTCGAGATCGAAGGCGCTCGAATGCCGGACCTCGGCGCCTGCCTCCACAGTGAGCCTCCCCGCGATCTCCTGAAGCCGGCCGAAATATGCCTTGTCCACCTCTCTGTCGTATTCCAGGCTCGAATCGGGGTCGCCTCCGTTTCCCCAGCCGTAGAAGTCCGTCCCGCGGAGCTGATCGTGCGACAGCGAAAGCCTCCACGCGCCTCTGCCTCGGGGGAGCACCGCGCCGAAAGACTGGTACTGGCCGCCCCTGGTTGTCCAGTATGCCATTGCGGTCAGCATGCCGCCCCGCCCGGATTCAAGGACCGCATCAGCTCTGAGGCCGTACAGGAACCCGGAAGAGGACGAGTAGCTGATCATGGGAAGGACGCCAAGCTCGGCCGCCGCGGCCGAGGACAGGAGAAGGGAAACGTGAAGGATTCGCATTTGCAACCTCCGAGTGGTTCTCAATATATAAATCCTTCTGCATGAGCCATCTCCCGGTCGAATCCGCCGGGATGGCGCCGATGAGCCAGGGCACGGGAGGAGATCGATTGAAGAGCCCCCTCGCGGTAGTTCCCACCTACAACGAAATCGACAACATAAGGAGACTGCTGCCCGCCCTGCTCGCCCTGCCGGGAGGCATCGACGTGCTGATTGTCGACGACAACAGCCCTGACGGCACTGCCGGTGCGGTCGAGGAGATGATGCCGACCGGGAGGGTGCATCTGCTTTCGCGGCCCGGCAAGGCCGGGCTGGGCCAGGCCTATGTGGCCGGATTCCGCTGGGCGCTGGAACGGGAGTTCGATCCGATCATCCAGATGGATGCCGACTTCTCTCACGACCCGGCGAAGATCCCCGAGCTGATAGCCGCGCTGGAGAACTGCGACTTCGTGCTGGGCTCCCGTTACTGCAGCGGCGTGAACGTGGTGAACTGGCCCCTGTCGAGACTGCTGCTCTCCTGGTTCGCAAACCGCTACACCAGGCTCGTGACCGGAATGCCCGTGATGGACGCCACCGGGGGATTCAAGGCCTTCAGACGGGAGGCCCTCGCCCGCCTCGATCTGAACAGGATCCATTCCGACGGATACTCCTTCCAGATAGAGGTCACCTACAAGCTGCTGAAAGCCGGGTGCAGGGTGGCGGAAATACCGATCATCTTCGTGGACAGACATGCCGGCACCTCGAAGATGACCCGCAGCATCGTATGGGAGGCCGTATGGATGGTATGGCGGCTGCGCTTCCCCTGGCTGTTCTGAGATGAACGCTGCATTCCTGGCTCTGGCAGCCCTATGCGCCCAGGTGCTGGAATGGGACCTTCAGACCTCGATGACCTACGTGAACTCGATCTACCACTCGGCGGAGGGGATGTGGTGCGCCACTTCGGGGGGCATGATCCTGTGCGACGCCGACGGTGATTTCGGAGAGACGATCACCTTTCCCGACGAACTGCCCCACTTCAAGGTGAACGACGTGATGGTGGACCCGGGCGGACGCCTCTGGGCGGCCACCGCCGACGGCCTTGCCTGCAGAGAGAACGGTGAGTGGACCGTCTATACGGCATTCGAGGGGATTCCCGGCGAATCTGTCTGGGACGTCGAGGCCGTCGGTGAATGGGTGTTCGCGGCCAGTGACGGAGGCCTTGCCAGATGGAGCGGTGGAACGGACTTCGTGCCCCTCGACGAATCCACCACGGGCGGGGGGTTCGACGCAGGCGAGGTCACAGGAATGGCCGAGCTGTCGGATACACTGTGGCTGGCAACCGAGGACGGGGTCTTCTCTCTCGACCTCTCGGCAAGCCCCTACGACTCCTCCTCGTGGAGGTCCTGGTCCGATGCGACGCATGAACTCGGCATGACCGATCTCGTGACAAGCGGCGACAGCCTCTTCGGCTACGGAGAGAACGGCGTTTTCAAGCGGCAGGACAACCGCTGGACCACCATACTGGACTACTTCTCACCCGACAGCCTGGTCTTCGATCTCATCGACACACCGGAAGGGTTGGTCGCCGCGGCCCGGGGAGTCCGTCGCAGGGTCTCCGGCAGGCAGTGGGAGCCTCTCGGGACGGGCTTCCCATCCCAGACATGGGCCACCGCGTTGGGGTGGGACGGAACCCGCGTTTGGGCCGGAGTGGGTTCCTGCGACAATCTGCCCGACGATTTCGGCAGAGGCCTCGCGGTGCTCCAGGAAGGTTCATGGCAGGTGCGCGACATACCGGGCCAGCCCTCGCGGAGCTGCTACCAGATCTCGATGAACGACGGAATCATGTACCTCGGGAGCCACAACCGCGGCCTCCTGGCCGGTTATGAGGAGGGATGGCGGAGCTACGAGCAGCCTCAGGGCATGCCGAACATCCTCAGGACCTATTCCGCAGTCCCCTGCGAATCAGGCGGAATGTGGACAGCCTCGTATCACTACGGGCTCACCTGGTATGACGACAGCGGCACGTGGCTGCTCGACGACGACTCGACGGTGACTTTCGTCGCGGAAAGCCTGCCTGGCGTGCCGCCGGGCTTCCCACAGGTGCTCGCCCCTCTCTTCAACAACCAGGTAGTGTCAGTATCTTCGCAGGCCGGATGCGTCTGGATCGGACAGGAAGCCTTCTGGTCGTCGCCGGACGAACCCAGCGGCCTTGTCGCCGTGACCGGCAGCCCTCGAACGGGCGACCTTGACTGGCAGACCTGGGATTTCTCCGACGGCCTGGCCGTCAAGAACATCAGGACCGTGCAGGCCCTCGGTCAGGACATGGTGTGGATCGCATTCGGAAGCGAACAGGGATGCCAGATGCTCGACTACAACGGCACCCCCACCGACAAGGCCGACGATACATGGCTTCCCGGCCCCGGAGAGGCCTTCACTACCGCAAGCGGCCTTCCCGTGAACCAGGTCTACTGCTTCGCTCTCGAGCCGTCTGGCAGCGTTCTGATCGGAACCGGCGACGGCCTCTGCAGGTGGACACGGGCCGCCGGCATAAAGGCGATCGCCGGGCCGTCGGACGCCGTGAAAGCCCTGGTGATAGACGGGCTGCAGCGCATCTGGTGCCTGGGGACGACCGCCATATACTGCGTCGAAGGCAACCTCGTGACCTCCTTCGACGACGGCAACTCCCCCTACTACCCCTCCTCGCGCGTCGAGAGCGAGTACTCCGCATGGATTCCCTCGCAGGGCAGGGTGCTCTTCTCCTCGCCGGTGGGCATGTGGAGTTTAGAGGTCCAGGGCGGCGGGGGGTCTGCCGGGCAGGGGATCGGCTTCTACCCCCAGCCCTTCCTCCCCGCCGCAGGAGAGCCTTTGCGGATGACGGGACTCGAGGACGGCCCTGTGTCCGCTGATTTCTACTCCCTGGACGGGAGGTTCCTCGGCACCGTCGGATCCGACGATCCCGAGAACTGGGAGTGGTCGGGTGATTTCGACGGCTCTCCCGCGGCTACCGGCATCTACCTGGTCGTCGTGGATACCCCCGGCGGGATCCGCAGAGCCCGTCTGGCGGTTGTGAGATGATCGAGGTCCGCGAAGCGTCGGATTCCGACCGTTCGGCCTGGTCCGAGCTGGTAAAGCACTCGAGCAACGGGACCATCTTCCACACACCGGAGTTCCTCGACTACCATCCGGCCGGCCGATTCCGCAATCACCACCTTGTGCTCGAATCCTCCGGAAGGCTGCGCAGCCTGATGACAGGCGCCCTCTCGGAGCGCGACGGCGGAGTCTGGCTCAGATCCTATCCCGGGGCATCCTGGGGAGGGCCGCTCCTGGACGACGGAGACGGGCTCGACGACGTCGAGGACATCGTAGATGCCATAGTGGAATACTGCAGGGCCCGCGGCTTCGCCGGCATCGAGATGACGCTCCCGCCCCAGGCATACTTCAGGCGTCCCGGCAACAATCTCGACTTCGCCCTCCTCCGCAGGGGCTTCACATATCGGAAGCGCGAACTGACGGCAGTGATAGATCTCTCGAGGATGGGTGACGACATCGAGCTGGCCTTCAGCGACGCGGCCGGCAGGGGGGTGGCCAGAGCCAGGAGACTGGGCCTCGCAGTGGTGGAGGATCCCGACTTCTCCCTCTTCTACCCCGTTCTCGAGACCAATCTCAAGGACAGGCACGGCGTTCGACCGACGCATACTCTGGAGGAGCTGGAGAGACTGAGGTCTCTCGTGGGCCGCGACCGTATCCGGCAGTTCCTCGCGAAGGGCCCCGACGGAGTCCTCGCCGGAATGGTGATGTTCCACTGCAACCCCCGCGTCTCGCTCGCATTCTACATCTCGCACGACGCGCGCTTCCAGTCCCAGAGGCCTGTCAACCTCCTCTACCGCGAGGTTATCGCCTGGGCCCGCGACAGCGGCTACAGGTTCCTCGATCTGGGCACCTTCACGCTCGACATGGAGGTGAACAGGGGCCTCTGCCGGTTCAAGGAGTCGTTCAGCGCGAGGGGGCACTTCCGGGACACGCTCGCCCTCGGGCTGGCCGGGAGCGGGGTCTGAACCGGACCGGCACGGGCTCGAAGCCGGCCCTCCCGCCGACGGACCGGATGCCGGGAGGCCGGGCGACTCTGTTCTGGTGCGCTCTTCTTGCAGTCGTCTTCGGCGGCCGCCTCTACTCCACCGATGTGGCGGCCCAGCTGGAGGTCGCGGGTTCGATCCTGGGACAGCGCCCCCTCTTCACCGCGGCGAACGGATGGGTAGTGGAAGGTCTCGGCGGGAACGGCTACGTGCCCCACGCACCGGGATACTCGCTCATCCTCCTTCCGGCCGCGGCGGCGGGACTCCTCACGGACCTGGCGGCAAAACCGGTCGCCGCGGCCATCTGCGCACTGACCAGCGCCGCGCTCGTGGCGGCATGGTCGGGGCTGTGCGGGAGATGCAACGGCTCTCCCCCCGGCGCTGCCAGGATGATACTGCTCGCCCTCTGCGGAATGGCCCTGGTGTACGGCAGAATGCCGTTCGACGTCACCGCCGCGGCTTTCTTCTGTGTTGCGGCGATGAACGAGTCCATGGACGGAAGGCATTCAAACGCCGGCGCGGCTCTGGGAGCGGCGATGCTGGTGCGGCTGGACAGCGTGGTGTTCCTGCCTTCCCTGGTCAGGGGAAGGCGCAGCCTGGCCGGCCTAGCCCCCGGCATTGCGGCGGCACTGGCCCTCCTCGGTGCATACAACCTCTTCCGATTCGGCTCGCCCCTCGAGGACGGTCACTCCATGGATCCCGCCATGGCTTTCTCGCCTGGTCTGGCAGGGCTGGCAGGACTGCTGTTCAGCCCCGGCAAGGGCCTGCTCTGGTATGCCCCCGCGGCTTTCATCGCACTCGGGAGAGCCAGGGACTGGCGGCTGGTCGCGCCTTTCGTCATCTCACTCGTCCTGCATTCGCAGATCCGCGACTGGACGGGCGGAACCGGCTGGGGCCCGAGATTCCTGTTCACGGCCCTTCCCCCCCTGCTTGCGCCGCTGGCCGCTCCGGGGCGGGCAGGGCCTCTGCTGCTCGCGGCCGGCGCTTGGGCCGTCGCATGCAGCTCCGCCGCCGTGTGGAGCGACCCCGCCGCGGTCGAGCAGAGCCTCGGAGCCGACGCCTTCGACGATCCCTCCCGGCAGGCGGTGATCTGGAAGCCGTCGCGCTCGCCGCTGGCGGTTTCTCTTGCGAGGATCGGACGCGGCGCTCCCGACCTCTTCCCGTTCACCGCCGCGGAGGTATCCCCCGCCGCCGGAGCGGCTGCCGGAGCCGTGCAGGCTGCCGCTGCGGCCGTCTTCGCCGCCGCAGCCCTGTCGCGTTCCCGGAGGATCCTGTCGTGAGGATTCTCCACGTGTCCCCCCAGAACTACACCGGCGTACTGACCCTGTTCGCGAAGGGGCACCGGGCGCTGGGGCACGAGAGCAGGCTCGTGACATTCTACAGGGCGAAGAGCCGGTACGAGGAGGACATCTGCCTCGACCTCCCTTTCGTGGGTCCTGCGGAGTGGCTGTGGAAAGTGAAGAGGGCGCTCAGGGTCGCGAGTCTGAGAGTGCCGTTCACGGGTTCGAAGGAACGCATCTGGTGGACTCCGGGACTGCTGGAGCGGATTCTCCTCTCGTTCAGGGAGCTGGTATGGCTTCCCAGGCTGATGGTGGCCTCGAGACGCTACTCTCTCATGGATTTCGACATCTACCACCTCGAGGGCGGAATGAGCTTCTTCAGGGACGGAAGGGACGTGAAGAGGCTGAGGGCCGCCGGGAAGCACATCCTGTCGAACTACCACGGGCTGGATCTGAGGATGAGGGGCGCGATCAGACCCGTGTGGGAGGCTACCGAGATCCACACCACCTGCGAGTTCGACCTGTACTCGAGATTCCCGGAAATCAGATACATGTTCCTCCCCTTCGATCCCGAATCCGTGCCCTCCGCCTCGCCCCTTCCCGGTCCCGTGAGGGTCTGCCATGCCCCCAGGATAAGATCCGTGAAGGGGACCGACAGGATAGTCTCAGTCGTGGAGGACCTCTCGCGGGAGATTTCGGTCGAGCTCGTGCTGATCGAGAACATGCCGCATGCCGAGGCCCTGCGCGTCAAGGCCTCGTGCGCCATCGCCATAGACCAGATAGCCGACGGAGACATGGGCTACGGGGTGAACTCCCTGGAATCGCTTTCCATGGGAATTGCCACTGTCACCAACCTGTCAGAAGCCTATCGCGCCTTCATCCCGGATCATCCGTTCGTGCTCGCCACCCCTGAAACACTGCGCGGGGTCCTTCGTGAGCTCGTTCTCGACGGCGATCTGCGCGAAAAACACGCTTCCGCTGGTCCCCGGTGGATACGGAGGAGGCACCACTGGCTCACCGTCGCCGGGCAGTACCACGAACTCTACCGCGAACTGGGCTGGGAGAGGTGATGACGGCCCTGAAGCGTGAGACTGTCCTGTACGCCGCCGCGACTACGGTCGGGGGGCTCGCGATGCTGGCCTTCCTGCCGTTCATGTCCGCGAGTCTCTCCGCAGAGGAGGCCGGAGCAGTGGGCTCTCTGAGAACCCTGGCGGACGTCGTTGCGGGCATAGCCGTGCTGGGTTTCCCAACCGGGATGATGCGCTATTGGCAGGACGGGGCGACCAGCAGGAGGCATCTGCTCCGGCTTGCTGTGATCCTGCCCTTCGCGGCGGCCGCCGTTCTGGGCGGGCTGCTCCTCCTCTTCAGGGATGCGGTGTGCAATCTCCTGAGGCTGGAAACGCCCTCGCTGCTCCTGCACGGCTTCCTGCTGGGAGCAGGGGCCGCCATGGTTCAGGTTCTCGCGTCGCCCCTGAGGGCGGAAGGGAGGGCCGGATCCTACCTCGCGGTCCAGTCCGTCCGGACGGCCGCTTCCGTCGTCCTTCTCGTGATCCTGCTCGGGAGAGGCGGCCCGGGTGTGACGCCGTTCCTCGCATCCAGGTGGGCGCCGGCCCTTGTGGCATCGCTCGCTCTGCTCGTGATGGCCGTCCCCCTGGCGAAGCGGGAAGGAAAACCGCCATCCGGGCTCCTTCGCTTCAGCCTGCCCTTCGTTCCCTCGGGGCTGGCCCTGCTGGTCCTGCAGTCCGCGGACATGACCATGCTCAGGTCCATCGGAGGCGACCTGGGTCAGAGCGGCTACTACGAGTGGGCTACCAGCGCATGCATGATACTCGCGCCGCTGACCCAGGGATTCGGCATGGCATGGCTCCGCCACATCTTCCGCGACCGCGAATCGAGGAATGATCCCGGGAGGATGGGAAGGAGCGCCCTTCAGTTCGTGGTGCTGGCCCTGCTCGCCGCCGCCATCCTCTCCCTCGCCGCCCCCGAGCTGGCATCCGCTCTCGGAGGGGAGGCCTTCGCGCCCGCGGGCCGCGTCATCCCACTTCTGGCCGGAGCGAACGCCCTGTACGCCCTTTTCGTCGTAGCGCAGACAGGCCCCCTGCTGAGCGGAAGGACCGACTGGATCGCCCTCGTCACCATCCTCGGCGCCGGGGCGAACATCCTGTTCAACGCCAGGCTGATTCCACTGTACGGGGCTCAGGGTGCGGCTCTCGCCACGCTCGGCACCAATGTATTCATGGCGGGGAGCCTCTTCTGGACGGGCCGCCGGGCGTTTCCCGTCAGCTTCCCGGTCATCTCCGTGCTCATGCTCCTCGCCGCCCTGCTCGGCCCTGTGTCGCAGCTTCCTCTTGGCTTCCGCGCGGGAATCGCCGCCGCGGGGACGGCGGCGGCGCTCTCGCTTGTCTCCGCTCTGAGGAGGGCGGGCTGATGTTGCGTCCACTGCTGTCCGTCCAGGTGCCGGTGAGGAATCCCGGAGCCGGGATGTCGCTTTTCCTTGGATCCCTCGCCGGTCAGGCGGGACTGGACTTCGAATGGGAGCTGGTTCTCGCGGACGACGGAAGCGATCCTCCCGTGTCCGGCAGGTTCGACCTGGAGACCTGCGGCGCAGGCCGGGTCAGAGTGGTCAGGCTGGAGGGCGAGGGAAACAGGCCGGCGGCCAGGAACGCCGCGCTGGAGGCTTCGGAGGGCCCCGTCTCACTGCTCGCCGACGCCGACCTGAAATTCGCGCCCGATGTCCTGAAGGCTCACGCTGACGCTCACAGGGCGGGCAGGGCGGATGTCTTCCGGGGCGCGAGGATCAACGCCTGGTCGCCCAGGGCGACCCCGTGGCAGAAATGGTTCGACACCAGGGCCGGCAACCTGGCCCCCGCGGGGCCCATGCCGTGGAGGCACCTCGTCACGGGCAACGTGAGCATCAGGACGAAACTGCTCGTGGAGTCCGGAGGGATGGATCCCTCCATCGTGACCTACGGGGGCGAGGACACCGAACTCGGCTACCGGCTCTTCCGCATGGGCGCCTCGTTCTACAGAGATCCGGCGGTGCGGGCATATCATCTCGACGAGGTTACCGTGAGGAGGCATTCGGAGAAGATGGCGGAGTACGGAGCGGGAGGACTCAGGAAGTTCCTCGAGGCGCACCCCGAAGCCGGAGGGCTTCTGGGCAGCCGATGGATGGAGCCTGTCCTTGCCGAGCCCGTTGCGATGGCGCCCGTAAGGCTCGCCGTGCGCCTCGCCCTCCTTCGCCCCCTGTACCGGTTCGTGCTCGCCTGGATGGAGAAGGCCGGCAGGCCAAGATTCCTGTTCACGTATCTGTCCGTGGGTGCTGTGCTGAGGGGTCTCTCGGGGAGGGGAGTATGAGCGCAAGGCGCCTCGCCTTCGAGCGCTTCCCCGGCATGGCCTCCGACCTGGCGCTCTGCGACTGCACGACCTGGAGGGTGGGCGGTCCCGCCGTCGCCCTCCGCCCGGGCTCCAGGGGGGAGCTCGCAGACGCGCTGGGCGTGCTGGGGGACGAAGGCGTGCCCTGGTTCGTTCTCGGGAGAGGCTCGAACGTGCTGGCTCCGGATTCCGGCTACGACGGAGTCGTCATAATCCTCTCGGGCGTCCTGGCGGGAGTGGCCTGGCAAAGATCCGATTCCGGCTTCGCGGTGGACGCCGGAGCCGCCGCCCCTCTGCCGCCTCTTGCAGGTGCGGCCTGCATGAAGGGCGCCGGAGGGCTTGCCTTCGCCGCCGGCATTCCCGGAACCGTCGGCGGCGCCGCATGCATGAACGCGGGAGCCTACGGGTCTTCGCTGTCCGGACTGGTGGAATCCGTGGAGGCCGTTGGCCCCGGCGGGACGGTCAGGATATTCCCCGCCTGCGAATGCCGCTTCGGCTACAGATCGAGCTCCTTCCAGGCGGGGGGCTGGGTGGTGTCCGGAGTGAGGCTCTCGCTTCCGGCCGCCGATCCGGCCCTTCTGAGGGCGGAGGCTGCCGATCACCTCCGCAGGCGCAGGGAGACTCTGCCCCTGGACATGCCCAACGCGGGAAGCGTCTTCAAACGGCCTCCGGATGACAAGCCGCCGGGACGCCTCATCGAGGAGGCCGGTCTGAAGGGGCTGTCCTGCGGCGGAGCCATGGTCTCCCGGAAGCATGCGAACTTCATCGTGAACACCGGGGAAGCCGCTTCGGCCGACATCGTTCGCCTCATAGAGATCATCCGGGAAAGGGTCGAGGCGGCCTCGGGCACGACCCTCGTCGAAGAGATCGTCTACATGGGCGGCAGGGATCTCTGCGCCAGGGAGGGGGCTCGCTGAGTGCCGAGAGTCACGGCATCGGGATTCGAACTGGCCGACGGCCCTGTGCTCGTCACCGGAGCCGCCGGATTCGTGGCGAGGTTCCTCATGGAGGAGCTGAGGATGGGGCCCGGCGACATCGCCACGGACATGACTACGGACTTCACGGTTCCCGACGGAGTCACGAGGGTAGCCTGGACCCTTCCATCGCCTCCGCCTGTCGATCTCGCGGATGTCGCTTTCGTCGTGCATCTCGCGGCGATGACCTCCGTCGCCAGATCGCACGGGGCCGCGCTCGACTACTACCATGCGAACGCCATGGGGACGGTCAGCCTGGTCGACTCCCTCCTTGAAGCGTCGAGCGCCGCGAGACTGCTCTTCGTGAGTTCGGCCGATGTGTACGGATCCGTGGAGGGTGCCATCCGTGAATCCTGCCCGCCGAACCCCGCGAGCCCCTACGCCGGAAGCAAGGCCGCGGCCGAGATCGCCGTGCTCCAGGCACACCGCTCCGCCGGGCTCGACGCGGTGATAGCCAGACCCTTCCCCCACTTCGGCCCGGGACAGGCGCCGCACTTCGCCCTTCCCTCCTTCTGCAGGAGGGTCATCGAGGCGGCGGCAGCGGGAGCAGGATCGGTGAAGGGGGGGAACCTGTCGGCCGTCAGGGATTACACCTATGTGAGCGACGTCGCCTCCGCCTACTCGGCCATCCTCGCGGCAGGCGCCTCCGGCGAGGTCTACAACGTCGCGAGCGGGCGTGGCAGGACCATGGGCGAGGTGCTCGAAGCCGTCATCGGGATTTCGGGAGTCCGTCTCGAGATCGAGACCGATCCGGGGCTCATGCGTCAGGCGGACATCGCCAGCCAGGTGGGCGATCCGTCCAGGCTCGCGGAACTGGGATGGAGGCCCGTAGTGGACTTCCACGAGGGCCTCTCGAGGCTCTACGACTGGTGGAGGAGAAGCAGATGATCCTGGGAGCGGCGCTGGCGCTGGTAGTTCAGGCTGCGACGGTGGAGCAGTGGACCCACTGGACGCACCTGGGATGCGTGGGTGCGATCGCATTGAAGGAGAGCCTGCTCGTCGCGGGGACTTCGGGCGGAGTCGCATTCGGAACACTCTCCGGCACCCAGATCGTCTGGGACTCCGTCTGGACGTATCCGGGTGAGCTGCCGCACTCCGACGTCAGGGCCGCGGTGTTCGACACCGTCGGAACCCTATGGATCGGCACATGGGGGGGCGGGCTGGACGCCTGGGAGCCCGACGGCGACCATTATCACTTCGGACAGCTCGAAGGTCTGCCGATCGGCCAGCAGGTAGGCTGCGTGCTCCCCGACACGTCCGTTTTCGCGGGCACCAGACAGGGGCTCGCGATACGCGATTTCGGATACTTCCAGGTCTGGACCCAGCAGAACACGGGAGGAGGGCTTCCCGGCAACAACGTGACCGCGCTCGTGTCATGCGATTCCGGGCTTTTCGTGGGAACCGCCTCCGGCGTCTCTCTTCTGAGGAGCGGGATGTACCCGGGGGACCTCGAATCCTGGGTGACTTATCCCGAAATGCTCGGCCGAAATCTGCGTGGGATGTGCAGGTCGGGTGACACCCTGTGGGCGGCCACCGAAAGCGGGCTGGACTATCTGGCTCCCGGAGGTTCCTGGACGAGGCTCACGGGCTATACCGGCTCATCTCCTCTGTGCCTTGCGGCCGTCGGCGGAATCCTTGCCGCCGGCGAGAATGGCAGTGTCGAGGTCAGGCAGGACGGCTCGTGGTCCTCGTGGGCCGTTCCGCCGGGGATGGTGGTCCGGGCCCTAGTGATGCCCTCCGAAGGCGTCGCCCTGGCTGGTCTCAACACGAACCTCTCCTCGACCAGGGACTTCGGTTACGGAATCGCCTGCGGATGGAACGGCTACTGGGGAGTATCGAGCCCGGAAGGTCTGCAAGCCAACGACCTCAGGGCCGTTGACACGGGCCCGGGCGGCGATTGCTGGGTCAGCACCAACCACAGGGGGATCGCCGTGCTCCACGACGGCGGATGGACCGCCTTCGAAGGCCGTCTGCCGAACGACCACCAGATCTTCGCGCTGGAATGCCTGGATGGCGGGAGCGTCTTCGCGGCCCCCTACCACTATGGTCTCGGCTGGCTGGACTGGGCGGGGACGCCCGACACGGCCGACGACTCGGGATTCTCCTGGTCGAAGGGGAACAGCGGCCTCCTCAACGACCAGGTGACGTCCATATCCGCCTCTCCCTCCGGGACGGTGTGGTTCGGGATGGAGCCCTACTTCGCGACTCCCGAGGAACCCAGCGGCGTATCCAGGCTGGAATGGACCGAGGGGGATCAGGTCTCCGCATCCTGGAGCGGATGGACAGCCGGAGACGGTCTGCCGTCCGGGCGGGTCGGGGCCGTGGAGGATGCCGGGGCCGGAACCGCCTGGGCAGGCACCGAATCGGGCCTCGCACTCCTGGGGCCGGGTGACGGGGAAGTGCAGGCGGTCTATGGCGCATCCGAGGGACTTCCTTCCGCCGACGTGCGGGCCCTGCTCCGAACCCGGAGCGGACGCCTCTACATCGGGACCACCTCCGGAATGGCGGTGATAGAGGGCCCGGGAGTCCAGCCTGCGCCGGTGACCGGAGTGACAGGCACAGTGTCCTCCCTGTGCGAGGACCATCTGGGCGGAGTATGGGCCGCGAGCTCCGACGGCCTTTACCGAATCGCCTGGAACGGGACGATCGAGACATACACTCCCGTGAACAGCCCACTCCTGAGCCTTTCCGTGACAGGGCTGTCGGCCGATCCCGGCGAGGGGGCGGTCTATGCAGCAACGTCGGACAACGGGCTCTGGCGGCTCTCCCTGGGACAGGGAACCGCAGGAGACGGTTCGAGAGCTTTCCTCTATCCCAATCCCTTCCTCCCCGGCCGGGGAGAGGTTCTGGGCCTGGCCGGCATTCCCGACGAGCCCTTCACATTCCGGGTGTTTGACCTTACGGGCGGGCTTGTTTATGAGTCGGCCCTGCCGGGTCGGGACGATCTGGCCTGGAACGGCCTCGACGCCGGGGGAGAGCCGGTCGCCAGCGGAATCTACATCGTAGAGGCCGGGCTTGCCGACCAGACCCTCCTGCTCAAGCTGGCTGTCGTGCGCTAGACCGCTGAACGGGGGCTCTGGAATGAAGGGTGTCATTCTCGCGGGAGGGCTGGGCTCGAGACTCCGCCCCCTCACGAACATCACCAACAAGCACCTGCTGCCGGTTTACGACAGGCCGATGATCTTCTATCCCATCGAGACCCTGGCCGAGGCCGGCATAAGGGACGTCATGCTGGTCACCGGGGGCGGCAGTGCGGGGGACTTCCTGAGGCTCCTGGGAGACGGTTCCCAGTTCGGGCTGACAACCCTCAACTACGCCTATCAGGTGAAGGAGGGCGGCATCGCCCAGGCCATCGGTCTCACCCGCGCGTTCGTGGGCCATGACAGGTTCGTGGTCATGCTCGGCGACAATCTGATCCAGCGGAGCATCCGGCCTTATGTTGAGGCGTTCGCCGCCCAGGAGTCCGGTGCGAGGATCCTGCTGAAGGAGGTTCCGAATCCCAGGGACTATGGAGTGGCCGAAGTCCGCGACGGGAAGGTCGTCTCCATCGAGGAGAAGCCGGCGGAACCACGCAGTTCCCTGGCCGTCATCGGCCTGTACATGTATGACTCGGCGGCCTTCGAGTACATAGACACCCTGAAGCCGTCGGGCAGGGGGGAGCTGGAGGTCACTGATCTCAACAACGCCTATCTGGCGGCGGGCCGGCTGTATGCGGACATCCTGGAGGGATGGTGGTCCGATGCCGGATCCAGCATCGACGGCTATCTGGAGACGAATATAAAGGCTGCCCGGATGCGGCGGAGCGGCGGCGCCGGATGAAGATCCTCGTAACGGGGGGCGCGGGGTTCATCGGGACGAACTTCGTTCACTTCGTCTCCCGGGAGAAACCGGACTGGACCGTCACCGTCCTGGACAAGCTGACCTATGCCGGGAGGAGGGAGAATCTCTCCGCGCTGGAGGCATCCGGAGCCGTGCGGTTCATCCACGGCGACATATGCGACCCGGCGGCCGTATCCGAGGCGATGGAAGGGGCCGGGCTGGTGGTCAACTTCGCCGCCGAGACCCATGTGGACCGTTCGATCCAGGCCCCGTCCGACTTCGTGAGAACAGACATCGAGGGAGTGAGGGTCCTCCTCGAAGAGTTCAGGCGCATCGGCGGCCGGATGTTCGTACAGATCTCCACCGACGAGGTCTATGGAAGCGTCGAGAGCGGATACTCCCGCGAGGACGATCCGCTCAGGCCCCGGAGTCCCTACTCCGCATCCAAGGCAGGCGGCGAGCTGCTCGCTATGAGCTTCTTCCACACCTGGGGCGTGCCCGTGGTGGTCACCCGGGCATCGAACAACTACGGCCCGTGGCAGTATCCGGAGAAGCTGATTCCCCTGTTCGTGACGAACGCCTTCGAAGGGCTCGAGCTGCCGGTCTACGGCGACGGGCTCAACCGGCGCGACTGGCTCTACGTGGAGGATCACTGCAGGGCCATCGCCCGCGTGCTCGAGAAAGGAAGGCCAGGTTCCATCTACAACATCGGCTCCGGCCAGGAGCGGACGAACCTCGAGGTGACCGAGGCCATCCTCGAGCTGACAGGGGCGGACCGCTCGCTGGTGCGCCGCATATCCGACCGCCCCGGGCACGACAGGAGGTATGCCCTCGACGTCTCCCGGGCGGAGGCGGAGCTCGGTTGGAGGGCCTGCACGGACTTCGAGGAGGGCCTTGCCGCTACAGTCGAATGGTACAGGGCGAACGAGCCGTGGTGGCGCGAGATAAAGAGCGGGAGATTCCGCGAGTACTACATGGCGATGTACTCCGAGCGGCTCAGGGAATCCAGGGAGCGGGGAAGATGAGGATACTCGTCACCGGAGGAGCCGGGTTCATCGGGAGCCACCTCTGCGACGCGCTTCTGGCGGCCGGGCACGAGGTGATCGCTCTCGACAACCTGATCACTGGCAGCACGGACAACATCGCCCATCTCGCGGGGAACCCCCGGTTCAGATTCATCAGGCATGACGTCACGGAGTACATCTTCATAGGCGGCAGGGTGGACTTCGTCATGCACCTGGCCTCGCCGGCCAGCCCGGTGGACTACATGACATATCCCATACAGACCCTGAAGGTCGGTGCGCTGGGAACGCACAAAGCCCTGGGTCTGGCCAGGGAGAAGGGGGCCGGATTCCTCCTGGCCTCCACGAGCGAGGTGTACGGTGACCCGCTGGTCCATCCCCAGCCCGAAACCTACTGGGGCAACGTGAACCCGGTAGGGCCCAGGGGCGTGTACGACGAGGCGAAGAGGGTCGCGGAGGCTATGGTCTTCGCCTACATGAGATACCACGGCATGAAGACCCGCGTCGCCCGCATCTTCAACACCTACGGGCCGCGGATGAGGGCCGACGACGGGCGTGTCGTCCCGACCTTCATCAACCAGGCTCTGAGGGGAGAACCGATTACCGTCTTCGGTGACGGAAGCCAGACGAGGAGCTTCTGCTACGTCTCCGACACCGTTGCCGGGCTCGTCCGGCTCATGGAGAGCGACTGCCCGGGCCCCGTCAACATCGGCAACCCCGACGAGATGACCGTCCTCCGGTTCGCGGAGGTGATCTCGGAGATCATCGGAAGCCGTGCCGGGATAGTGCACCGCGACCTTCCGATGGACGATCCCAAGATAAGGCGCCCGGACATCACGATGGCGCGCAGGGAACTGGGGTGGGAGCCCGTCGTGCCGCTCGAGAAGGGGCTCGGGCGGACCATCGAGTATTTCAGGGAGAAGATATGCTGTTGATCCTTGCATGCCTGCTGGCAGGCACCGAGGTGCCGTCTCCTCAGCAGCTCGAGCTCGAGCAGCTCGGGATCGCCATGGAACCGGCCGACAGGTCGGAGTACATCCTCGGCGCCGGCGACGTGCTCGTGGTCGTCATCGAGGGGGGCACGAGCATGTCTTCCCTGACTGCGGGGCTGATGCCGCAGTCCATCTGCACGGTGGGCAGCGACGGATGCGTGAGCGTGTCCGGAATCGGCCAGCTCGAAGTCGCCGGCCTCTCGATAGACGAGGCGGCTGCGACACTGGAAGCCCTTTCCCGGCGCTTCTTCCCGGGATCGCCCGCTCATCTCTCCCTGCTCCAGCCCAGGCTGGTGCGGGTGAGGGCGGCCGGGATGGTCGAACGCCCAGGCACTTACACCATGTATGCCCTTCAGCGTGTCTCCGACCTCGTGGACCTCTGCGGGGGGCTCACCTCCTTCGCCTCGCACACCGGGTGGATGTATTCCGGCGGCGACTCGGCAAGGGTTGATCTCATGCTGGACCCGGCGACCCACGCCCCGGCGGCCGATCCGCTCGTCGCGGAAGGCGCCACGGTCGTCTTCGATGCTTGCACCTATCCTGTGTTCGTCGTCCGCCCGCCCGAGACGACAGACAGGACGCTCCCTCCGATTGCCGCGATGTACGCCTGGGACGTTCCCCGCCCCGTTCCCCTCGAGTACTTTCTGGAGACAACCGGGGGCTCCGGAGGGAACATAGACCTGTCCCGGTCGGAGCTCAGAAGGGGCGGCGAATCGCACCCGCTCTGGACGGCCGGCGGTCTCGCCGAACTCGAAGTGCAGGCTGGGGACACCCTCCTCTTCACCGGGGTCGAGAATTCCGTGCATGTGGGCGGTGCGGTGAACTACCCGGCGTCGATCGCCTGGAGGTCTTCCTTCACACTGCTCGACTACATCGCTCTCGCCGGGGGTCTTACGGTAGGTGGCGACATCGACAGGGTGACCCTCTCCAGGCAGGGGACCCCTCTCGCCGATGGCGAGGATGCCTGGGGGATGAAGCCCCAGCCGGGCGATGTGATCGAAGTGCCATACACCTGGCTGCACAGGAACGCGGAAGCGATCTCCCTGTTCAGCGCGATAGTCAGTCTGGCTGCCCTCGTGAGCAGCCTCACGAGGTGATCGCGATGCCTTCGCAGATACTGGAAGGGCTTGCAGGAGAAACGATAAGGACTATCGCGGCCAACGCCAGGAGGATCGTTCTCTTCTGCCTCGCCGTGGCCGTCTTCACTGCTGTCTGGTCGCTCTTCGCGAAGCCCAGGTATTCCGCAACGGCTGTCGTGATTATTCCCACCGGCACCCAGATGGAGGGTCTGGCCTCCCTCGCGGGCAGTTTCCTGCCCGAGGGCCTGGGCGCCCTCGGCGGTCTGGCATCGGGCCTGGGGGGGCAGATCGGCATGCCCGGCGGCTTCGACATCGACGTGGTGCAGAGGGTCATTTCCTCCAGGCCGGTGATGGAGAGGGTCATCCTGGAGTACGACCTGATGAGGCGCTACCGGGTACCCACGATGCAGGACGCGCTGAGGAAGCTCATGAAGCGCACCAGAGTGACGCTGACACAGCAGGGATTCATCGAGATCACCGCGCAGGGCGAGACACGCGAGGAAGCCGCCGAGATGGCGAGGGACATCGTCGAGTTCGCCAACGAGGATCTCTCCACGCTGGTCACGAGCAGGGCGAGAAGGGCAAGGATCGAGGCGGAGAACCTCCTGGTGGTCGCCCTGGACTCCCTGCATGCCGCCCAGGCGAGGCTCAGGGACTTCAGGGACGAAACCGGCCTCCTCTTCCCGGAGGAGCAGGGCAACAGCATGGTGTCCATTCTCGGGACCATCGAGTCGGAGATGATAGTGGCCCGGTCCGAGCTGTCGGGCGCTGCGGCCTCGCTGTCTCCCGGAAGCCCCGCCTACAGGGAGGCGGCCGCCAGAGTCTCACTTCTCGAAAGAGCGATGGAGGCTAGGCTCGCAGGCAGCGACAGTCTGACCGTCCTGCCCGCCTACGACAGTCTCCCCGATCTGATGATGCGGTACGACGGTCTCTACATGGAAGTCGAGATGCGGCGGATGGTCGTGCTGATGCTGCGCCAGCAGCTCGAGTCCCTGCGTCTCGAAGAGGCGAGGGACAGCCCGACGCTGGAGATGATCGAGCCCCCGGTGCCCGCCAAGCTCAGGACCACTCCGAAGAGGGCGCTTCTCGTGATCAAGATGACGCTCGCCGCCTTCGCGCTCGGATGCCTTTGGATGATGGTCGTGACCTACTTCCGCAGGCTGATGCGGGATCCGGTATCCGGGCGGTTCTGGCGCGAAGTCTGGGAGAGCGTCAGTACACAGATGCCTCGGAGGAGCCGAACCGGGTCCGCAGGACACGGTCAGGGCTAGGCAAGACCCGGTGTCGAAACTGCTCGGGGAGATCCTGGGGGCTCGGGGCAGGATCGCATCGATAGGTCTTCCCGCCCTCGTCAGCCAGGCCGCGGTGGCTGCATGGGGTGTCGTGGTGATCCTCGTGGCCAGGATCATCCCGAAGGAGGCCTACGCGGCCTATTCCGTCGCCAGGAGCATCGAGTTCTTCGCCGCCCTCTTGGGCGGCGGATTCGTCCTCCAGGCCCTTCTGAAATTCGCGGCCGAGGGAAGCGGCAGCCGCGAGAAGGAGCTCCTCAACGCGGCCTCCCTGATGACCGCTGTGCTTTCCGTTGCCGGGGCACTGCTGATCCTTGCCGGAGGGCCTCTGATCGAGTCCTTCTACGCCGGCCTGGAGCTTGAGAGCCTCCCCCCCGTGCTCGCCCTCGTTGTCCTTCTCGAAGGGCTCTGCGGAATACCGAAGAACGCCCTGCTTGCGGCCCACAGGACCCGGACGGTTATGTGGGGCGATCTCGCATCCTTCGCGGTGAGGGCGGGTACGATAGGATGGCTCGCGCTCGAACGCAGGCTGTCCTCCCCGCACCAGATCTTCGCCGCGCAGGCCGCATCCAGCCTCGTGTGCCTCGTCATCCTCTGGGCTCTGGGGGGAAGGTTCGCCGCTGCCGGCGCGGGCACGAACCTGGCCCGGGTGAGGCAGGTCATGTCGTATTCCCTGGTGACTCTGGGAACTACGATCGCGAGTTTCGTCTATTCCTGGACCGACATCCTGATGCTGGGGAAGATGGCCCCCGAGGGGGAGACGGCGGCCTACGGCGTCTGCAGGAGCATGGCCGCCTTCGCGATGGTGCTCAACAGCGCCGCCAATATCGTCCTTATACCCCTTGCGTCGAGAATGAGCTCGCAGGGGAGGGGCGGCATCCTGAGGAGAACATGGCAGGGGGTGCTGATCATAGAGGTCGTACTCCTGCCGTTCGTCCTGCTGTCGGTCGTGTTCGCGAAGCCGATTCTCCATCTGCTCTTCGACGGCAGGTACGACTACGGCTGGCCGGTTCTGACGGCCCTGCTCCTCGCCAGCCTCGTGAGGCCGCCCGGAAGCCTCTTCTCCGCCACTGGCGCCGGAGTGGGAAGGCCCGGATACTCCCTGCAGTCGGTCATCGTGACCGCGCTGGTGAACGTCGCGCTGAATGCTATCCTCATTCCCCGCTACGGAGCGCTCGGAGCCTCGATCGCCACGGCCGTCTCGCTGAGCATGGGATCCATCGCGGTGGTGTTCCTGGTGAGCAGGCATCTTTCCGGAAGGAGAGCCGCGGAGGGCTGATTCCGCGGGGGACGCGGTTCCACATCGGACAGGAGATTCAGCGGAACAGGAGGATGAGATGAAGGTCACCGGCATCTGCGGCAGCCCTCGATCGTGCAGCAGTTCGGGCATGCTTGTTTCGAGAGCGCTCGAAGGCGCCGCCTCGCGCGGGGCCGAAACAGCGTTCTTCAGGCTGGGATCCATGGACGTGAAGGGCTGCCTGGCCTGTTATGCCTGCCGGAACAGCGGGAAATGCATACAGAAGGACGGAATGCAGGACATATACGAAGCCCTGAGAAGCTCCTCGGCCCTCGTGCTGGGCACGCCCGTGTACATGTACGGCCCCTCCTCGCAGACCAAAGCCTTCGTCGACAGGCTGTTCGCGTTGATAGGCCAGGGCTTCCGCTCCCGCCTGGGAAAGGGAATGCCACTGCTCACCATCTACACCCAGGGCGCGGCCGACCCTGGTCTGTTCACGGGGTCCTTCGACATGCTGGAGAAGGCGCTCGACATGTTGGGCCTGCATCCCGCGGGGCGCATCCCGGCCGCCGGCATCGGTGAGCCGTCGGACCTCGAAGGCAGACCGGAGCTGATGGACGAGGCCTTCCGGCAGGGCGGGTCGCTGGTCTCGGGAAAGCGTCGGAATCAGGCCGGGAAAGCGTCGTCACGCTCTGTCTGAGGATACCGTCCTGTAGAGACAGCGATGGAAAGCCGTGTCTCCCGCCCTCTTCACGATGACGACAAGAAGTGAAAGCACCAGCCAGGTGAAGGCCACCCGCGCCACCAGGACTCCGGTGATGCTCGCGCCGAGGGAGAGCATCAGGAGGGAATCCTCGACGACGCTGTGCGAGAGCCCCATCAATGAAAGCGAGAAGAAGACGTCTCGCGGGGGTATCTCGCCCGATCGCGCGCCTCTGATGATGAGCCCTCCCCCGTAGGACAGCCCGAGAACCATTCCCAGGATCGTGATGGTGGATGCGGCGGGACCGATCCCCATCGAAGCGAGCACGGGTCTCAGAAGCCTGTTGAGTACCGATGTGATCCCGCTTTTGTCCAGTATCCTCAGCAGGGCCATCAGAATTGTGACGGCCGCGAAAATCATCGCCAGATTGCGTGCCTGAGAGAGCGCCCAGGCGCCCAGACCCGCCTGCGGCGCCGGAGCCTGCCAGAGTATCCCCGCGGGCTGCTGCAGGAACCCTCCGGCCGAATAGACAAGGTTTAGCGCCGCGCCCAGGGCCAGGGCGCCCAGAATCCTCCAGGGCGCCATGAATCTCACCCGCGCTCCGGCCTGTCGGGCGACGCCCAGCTCCACCGGGAGGGAATGGGCGACAAGCATCATCGTCGTAAGAACCGTGACCTGGGCGCAGGTGAGCCCCGCGCCCGGCGCGATCGAGAGGAAGA
>JAAYTY010000004.1 GCA_012523605.1 Candidatus Fermentibacterota bacterium | reverse complement strand
CTTCTTCGAAAAGGTGCTCGACACGCTGGCGGCGTGCGTCGCATTCGCGCTGGGAGGGCAGACAGCCTATGCAGGCACGCCCGGCGGAGTGTACCGAAGCCTGGACGACGGCGAAACATGGAGCCTCTGGAGGCTCCCCGGCGTTTCCGTCCGCACGATCGGGCTCTCGGGCAGCGATGTGTTCGCAGGAGGCGAAATGGGTCATCTCTACCGTCTCACTCCTTCGAGCACGATCGATGTGACAGGGCCGTGGGAACTTCCGCTCAACCTCGACGGCGTACTTTCAGTCGGCGGCCTGCTCTTCGTCGGCCTGAGCGGCGCCGAACTGGACAGCGCCTGGGCTCAGCACGGGTCTGCATGGGTGTCCTCCGATCTGGGGGAGACCTGGATGGAGATCACCGGAAACCTGGGAACTACGCACATCTACGGATCCAGCCCGCTTGCAGTCGTCGGGGGAAAGCTCGTTGCATGCACCTATGGGGGGGGAATCGTCCGGCTGGACGACGGCGCCTCCGGAACCGAGCCCGGAGAGAGACCCGGTGACCGGTATCTCAGGGCACGCTCCAACCCGGCGTGCGGAGCGATCACTCTGATGGTCGATCTGGAGCGGCCGGTCCAGGGCGAGATACTCGTCTTCGACCTGTCCGGCAGGCTCGTGTACACAAGCGGCGAGAGGGTGTTCTCACCGGGGGATGTCGAAACGGTGGAAGGGCTCTCCTCCGGTGTGTACTGCTGCTCCTTCTCCTGTCCTGATGGATTCGTCTCAGATGATGTAGTCCTGCTTTCCGGGCACCAGTGACCGAACCTCCCGCCCCGGCCGCCGGGCCTTGCTCTTGAAGCCTTGCCGTCTGAGCCGCTTTGCCATAGGATGCCCGAGGAAGTGTTGCCGCTGGCTTCCATGCGGGTGCGATCAATCACCCGGCAAGTCCCTCCGGAGGAGTGCATGCCCTGCATGGTGAAGGCCGCTTGTGAACAGGGCCGCGACGAAGCGGCTCTCGCAGTCGAGGAGGAATGGAATGTGCGAAGACAGAGATAACTGCTGCAGGGAGGACAGCCCGAGGATACCCCTCATCGGCGAGCCGGCCCCGGCGTTCACGGCAATGACGACCCAGGGCATGATCAGCTTTCCCGATGACTACAAGGGGAAATGGGTGATCCTGTTCAGCCATCCCGCCGACTTCACGCCGGTCTGCACCACCGAGTTCATGACCTTCGCCAGGATGCAGGACGAGTTCAGGGCCCTGAACTGCGAGCTGGTGGGGTTGTCCATCGACAGCCACTACAGCCATATCGCATGGCTCAGGACCATAAAAGAGAAGATCGCCTGGAACGGCATGAAGAACATGGAGGTGAAGTTCCCGGTGATCGCCGACCTCACGATGGAGGTCGCGCACAGGTACGGGATGGTCCAGCCGGGCGCGAGCAACACCCAGGCCGTCAGGGCGGTCTTCTTCATCGATCCGGAGGCGAAGGTCCGTGCGATCATCTACTATCCGCTCTCGAACGGCCGGAACTTCGACGAGCTGAAGAGACTGCTGCTGGCCATGCAGACATCGGACAAATACAAGGTGGCCACTCCGGCAGACTGGCGCCCCGGAGACAGGGTCATAATCCCGCCTCCGGGATCCTGCGGCCAGGCCGCCGAAAGAGTCAGCAAGGCGGGCACGGACTACGAGTGCCTCGACTGGTTCCTCTGCCTCAAGAAGCTGCCCGAGTAGGCAGGGTTACCGTGATTTCAAGGGGCTCGCCGGGCGGGCCCCCTCGTCGTTCGACTGCGCCTTCGCAGCTGGTCCGGCCGAAGCCGGCCCATGCCTTCAGGGCTGGGCCATGAACAGCCCCGGGCCTGCTCTAACTGCAATCCGGGCAGGGTTTGACGGTTGACGGCTGTTGACGGATATTCTTTGTGCTCCGTGGCATGAAAGGTTGTTCGATAACGCTCCAAGGAGGTGACTGTTGAAGAAAGCTCTGCTCTTCGTGATCCTGGTCGTTGCGCTTGCATCCGCGGCACCGCAGATCGTCAACTCCTTCCCTGCTCCCACTACCGGACTGGTCGGGCTGGCCTACGGCGAGAACTACCTCTGGGCGCTTACAAGCTCGCGCTACATCTACAAGCTCGATCCGGCAACAGGAGCGGTACAGAGTTCCTTCCTCATCTCTCCGGCCATCGCCAGCCCGGATGGCATAGGCTACTGTGGAACGCTGCTCTATGTGACTGCGGGAACCGCGACAGTGTACAAGTACACGACCTCGGGATCGCTCTCCGGCACGACGGTGCTCTGGTGCGATGGTTGAGGCGGCGGCACTTACTACCCGGTGGGTGGTGGTGCAGGCAGCAGCGCGACGGCAGCCTACTTCCTCGGCACAGGAAACCAGATCTACACGGCATCCCCGCTTCCTCTTCCATCGACGATCGAACCGACTCAGACGGGAACGCTTCCTACCGGCCTTGTAACCTATGACATCGCCCGCGAGGGAACGAACAACAACTCGACCGGAGACCTCTGGGTCGCCACGAATCAGGCCGATTCTCCCATCCGCGCCTATAATTCCGTCGGCACCCTGACCTATGCGTGCGACCTGGTGCCAGCCGTGAGGGGCATGGCTTTCAGCACCTCCGGAGGCCACAGGTATCTGTGGGTCAGCAACCCCAACAACAACACGATCTACCAGATCGACCTGGATTACGGGCTGGGGGTCGAGGAGGGCGAGGGGGGCGCGGCGGTCGGCCTCTCGGTAACGGACAATCCTTTCGATGGCATGACCACTCTCATCGGTTCAGGCTTCTCCTCCGGGGCCTTGCTGGAGATGTTCGACCTCTCCGGCCGCAGGGTCCTCGAGGCGCCGTTCCAGGACATCTTCAATCTGAGCGGATCAGGCCTGCCTTCGGGCGTCTATATGGTGAAGGTGACCGATCCGACCGGCGCGATGGCGAGCCTCTCGATCACGAGACTGTAGCCTCTTCACCGGTTGTCCCGTGCGGGATCCGCGGTGACGCGGATCCCGCATCCGTTTCGGCGTACTTGCGCAGCCTCTGCATCCCGAGTATAGAGAAGTAACCGAAGACCCTTTTGCAGTACTGCAGGCTCTGGACCAGGCAGGCGCCGGTCGGGAAGGTTGGGGACGATGCGCATTCCGTTCGGCAGCGCAGGTTCCGTGATCGGTCTGATGCTCTTCGTTTCAGCCACCGTTGCACATGCACAGCCGCCGATCGTGTTCGACCTGAGGGATGTTGGTGGAATCAGCTATGTGACCTCCGTGAAGAGCCAGCAGGGAGGAACATGCTGGACCCACGGAGCCATGGCTTCCCTCGAGGGCAATCTGCTCATGACCGGAAACTGGGCGGCCCATGGCGAAACCGGCGAGCCCAACCTGGCCGAATACCACCTGGACTGGTGGAACGGTTTCAACAGCTTCAACAATGACGATCTGGAGCCGCCCTTTGGCGGCCTGACCGTTCACGAAGGCGGCGACTATCTGGTTGCTTCGGCGTATTTCACCAGAGGGGAAGGAGCGGTGCGGGACGCTGACGGGCAGTCCTACTCCACACCCCCGGAACGATTCCTGGACAGCTACCACAGGTACGCCCCGCGCGAGATCGAGTGGCTCACGGCGGGGCCCGACCTCTCGAACATCGACATGATCAAGTACATCATCATGGAGAACGGAGTGATGGGAACCTGCATGTGCTACTCCAGCTCCTATATACAGAATTTCATCCACTACCAGCCGCCCGCGAGTCCCGATCTGCCGAACCACGCGGTCGCTATCGTCGGCTGGAACGATACTCTCCAGACCCAGGCGCCCCTTCCTGGAGCCTGGCTCTGCAAGAACAGCTGGGGCACCGGCTGGGGATTCGACGGGTACTTCTGGATCTCCTACTACGACAAGTACTGCTGCCAGGAGCCCTGGATGGGAGCTGTTTCGCATCAGTCGGTGGATCTGATCGACTACGATACCATCTACTATCACGACTACCACGGCTGGCGCGACACAAAGACCGACTGTCAGGAGGCCATAAACGCCTTCACGGCGGAGTCCGATTTCATGCTGAGGGCCGTGAGCTTCTTCACTGCCGCCGATGAAGTCGTCTATACGGTAGATGTCTTCGATGACTTCCAGTCGGGCGAGCCGGGCGGTTTTCTCGGAAGCATATGCGGAATTGCCGCACGCAGGGGATTCATGACCGCAGATCTCCCTGTCCCGATCCCCATCCCCGAAGGCGATGACTTCTACATACGGCTCTATCTGTCCGAAGGAGGCCAACCCTACGACAGGACTTCGGATGTGCCGGTGCTCCTGGGGGCGAGCTACAGAACCATAGTGGAGTCCTCGGCATCGCCTGGGGAGAGCTATTACTGGTCGGGCTCGGCCTGGCTGGACCTGTACGACTGGGCGGGCAATCCGTATCCGGGAACGGGCAATTTCTGCATAAAGGCTCTCGGCGATTTCGAGGGGCTGTCCGTGTCGCCCTCCGAAGGCCTCCAGTCGTCCGGCCCCCAGGGCGGCCCCTTCACGCCCTCCAGCCAGGTCTGGCAGCTCGAGAACAAGGGATCGTCGGCCATCGATTACGAGATAACCATGAACCCGGTGGTCGGCTGGCTGGACTTGACCGGCCCGACAACGGGATCTCTGGATCCATACGGACCCGCCGAGGAGGTAGCCGCATCTTTGAATCCCGATGCCGCCGCACTTCCGGAAGGCATCTACATGACCACCATCGGCTTCACCAACACCACCAACCACAAGGGCGACACGACCAGTGACGCAATCCTGATAATCGGCATGCCGACCCTCCAGTATTCCTGGCCGATGGATGCCGATCCGGGATGGACCACCGGGGGCCAGTGGGCGTTCGGGATCCCGACCGGCGGAGGGGGCTCGCACGGCTGCCCCGACCCGACATCCGGATTCACTGGGTCGAACGTATTCGGCTACAACCTCCAAGGTGACTATCCGAACAACCTTCCCGAGACCCACCTCACGACCGGTTCCATAAACTGCTGTGGAATCTACAACACGCAGTTGAGGTTCCGCCGGTGGCTCGGGGTGGAGCAACCCTCGTACGACCACGCGTACGTGCGTGCGAGCATCGACGGCCAGAACTGGACGACGGTCTGGGCCAATCCGGACGAGATAGCCGACGGGGGATGGGTCGAACAGACGGTGGACATCTCCGACGTGGCAGACGACCAGTACGCAGTGTACATAAGATGGACCATGGGGACGACCGATGGAGGCTGGACCTACTGCGGCTGGAACATTGACGACGTCGAGATCTGGGGGACGGGCCAGGCCGGCGTCGGAGGTGGCGGGACATCGCCCGGCGGCCTTGTACTCATG
>JAAYTY010000055.1 GCA_012523605.1 Candidatus Fermentibacterota bacterium | reverse complement strand
GTGAAGCTTTCGCTCGTCACGATAGCCTTCAACGAGGAGCGCGATCTGCCGCGCTGTCTGGACTCGGTCGGATTCGCAGACGAGATCGTCGTGGTGGACTCGGGCAGCACCGACGGAACCATCGAGGCGGCAAGGTCTCGGGGTGCGAAGGTTTTCGATCATCCGTTCGAGGGCTTCTCGAAGCAGAAGCAGTTCGCGATAGACAGGGCGACCGGCGACTGGATACTCGTACTGGACGCCGACGAGACCGCCGGACCCGGTCTCGGCGAAGCCGTGCGCTCGGCCATCCGGTCGGGTAAGGCCGATGCCTGGAGAATCAGGAGAAAAACGAGGTACATGGGGCGGGTCCTCCGGTTCGGCCCCTGGAGGGGCGACGCCCCTCCGAGACTCTTCCGCAGAGGCTTCGCCCGCTACGGCGAGGAGGTCGTCCACGAGAGGCTTCGAGCCGACGGCCCCGTTCGGCTCGTTCGAGATTCGTGGATCGAGCACGAACCCTACGATTCCATCCCGGATCACATCGCCCGGATGGCCAGGTATGCGGAGCTGTGGGCCTCGCAGGAGGCCGCGGCCGGCCGCACCTGCTCCCCGGCCGACCTGCTCATCAGACCTCAATGGAGGCTCTTCCGCGCCTTGTTCCTTCAGATGGGCTTCCTCGACGGCATTCCCGGAATCGCCGCCTCGGTCAGCTCCGCCATGTACGCATGGTGGAAATACCTGGCGCTCAGGGAGGCGTCGCGCCGTTCCCTCTGACCCGCGACCCGGCACTGCAGTGGACCAGGTGTTTACCCATCGCTTCGGGGTATCTATCTTCTTTGTTGTACACACTGGAGGGGGAGTCATGCTGCTCAGTCCGTGGCATGCCGCTGCCGTCCTGATCGGAACCGGGCTCCTTCCGCAGGCTCCTCCTGCCGGCCCGGCTCTCCTCGAGGGGCGGTTCATCACCGTGGAAATCCTCCAGGACGTGACGACAGACTATGCGGAAGAGGTTATCGGCCTCGACTGCCCCTGGAACTGCGACTACATATTCTTCGTGAGCGATGCTGACGGGATGGTGTTCAAGGCTTCCCTCGACTGTTTCGGACAGATAGGAGGCTTCGACCTCGCGACGACGAACGCCGATGCGTTCGACTATTCCTCCATCCAGTCCCTTCCGGAAGCGAAGAAGCCGGACATGAACCTCGGGATAGGTCTCGAGTCGAGGACCTGGGGCTGCATCAAGGCTGTGTTCGACTGAGGCTCGAATGCGGGTGCGCGAAGGCATTCGCGGGGAGGATGATGACGATGGCCGCAATCCTTACCGGAGCATTCCCGTCGGGTGCGCTCTCCCTGTTTCTCCTGTTGGTTCTGTCCGCCTGCGGAGGCGGTCCAGCCGGCCCCGGGCCGGACATCGAGCCCGGGGACGGATTCACCATCGACCACACTTGCACGGATATCGGCCAGATACCTCCGGCGTGGATAGACTCGGCGCAGGCTCTTCTGAAAGTCCACTACGCACACACATCGCACGGCGAACAGCTTACCGTCGGCCTCGAGCGGCTGGAATCCTCCGATCCCTACCTTGACGTCGAGATCGGCTACTGCGAACTGCCGGACGCACCCGGAGCGCTGTGCATCTTCGACGGCCAGTCCGGCGAAACCTACATCACCCCGGACCTTTACTGGCAGGGTGAAGACGGAATGGACCTCACCCGCGAAGTGCTCGACGGCAATCCCGATCTGAACGTGTCCATGTGGGCCTGGTGCACCCAGTGCGACTACTACTCCCATGCCGAGGTTCAGGAGTACCTGGACGCGATGACGCAGTTCGAGTCCGAGTATCCGGAGGTCGTCTTCGTGTACTTCACCGGCAACGCCCAGGCTACGGGGGCCGAAGGCTGGAACAGGGCGCAGAGAAACCAGCAGATCAGGGACTACTGCGAGGAGCACGACAGGATGCTCTTCGACTTCGAGGATCTCGACAGCTGGTGGTACGACCC
>JAAYTY010000054.1 GCA_012523605.1 Candidatus Fermentibacterota bacterium | reverse complement strand
GCAGAAATCCATCGGGCAGGGCTGTTGCGGGATTGACTGCTCCGCCGGGGAGTGTGACACGCAGAGAAGTCTCTCGATTGAGGAAACGGCCCGGGAACCTTGAAAGCCCCCGGGCCGCTGAAATCAGGCCGAAGTTAACGAAGTTAACTCCGACCCTCTGATCGTATCAGACTATGCCACGCAGTTTTGCGGCTGTGGCCACGCGCTCGATGGCTATCATGTATGCCGCGTCGCGCATGTATTCGCCCCGCTTCTCCGCGAGGTCCGCAACCGCGTGGAAGGCGTTGGTCATCTTCGTGTCCAGCTTCGCCAGCACCTCGTCCTTCTCCCAGTAGTAGTTCATGTTGTTCTGCACCTGCTCGAAGTAGGAGCAGGTGACGCCGCCTGCGTTGCAGAGGAAGTCGGGGATCACGAATATCTTCCTCGCCTTCAGGAACTCGTCGGCCTCGGGAGTGGTCGGACCGTTGGCGCCTTCCGCGAGGATCTTCACCCTGCTGCTCATCTTCTTCACGGTCTCGGCATTCACCTGGTTCTCGAGCGCGCCGGGCATGAGGATGTCGGCCTCGGTCTCGATCCATGCCTCGCCGGGCAGTTTCTCGTAGCCGGCTTCGACGGCCTTCCTGCCGTCAACTGTACCGAACCTGTCGGTGATGCCGCGGATGAAGCCGAGGTCGATTCCGTCCATTTTGCGGTAGGTGTAGGAAACCTGGTCCTTCTGATCCCAGCAGGACATGCAGAGAACCTTGCCGCCGTAGCGGGTGAACAGCTCGGCCGCGTACTGCGCCACGTTTCCGAAGCCCTGCATGGCCATGGTGGTGGACTTGATGTCGATTCCCATGCGCTTGAGAGCCTCGCGCACCGTATAGACCACCCCGTAGCCGGTCGCCTCGGTCCTGCCGAGGGAGCCGCCCACGCCGAGGGGCTTGCCCGTGATGAATCCCGGATACTTGCCGCCGGTCAGGTGCTCGTACTCGTCGAGCATCCAGATCATGTGCTGGCCGCTCGTCATGACGTCCGGCGCTGGAACGTCCTGCACGGGGCCGACGTTCCTCCAGACCTGCCTGACCCATCCGCGGCAGATCGCCTCCTGCTCGCGCATGGAGATCTCGTGGGGATCGCAGATGACGCCGCCCTTGCCCCCGCCCAGGGGGATGTCGACGACGGAGCACTTCCACGTCATCCAGGTGGCGAGCGCCCTTACGGTGTCGGCCGTTTCCTGGGGATGGAACCTTATTCCGCCCTTGCAGGGCCCCCGAACGTCGCTGTGCTGGACCCTGAAGCCCCTGAAGACACGGACCGAACCGTCGTCCATGTGGACGGGAATCGTGAAGTGATACTCGCGCTGCGGCCAGCGCAGGAACTCGCGGACACCCGGCTCCAGCCCAAGCTTCGCCGCCACCGCGTCGAACTGGGCCTGCGCCATGGCGAACGGGTTGAACCCCTTCTCCACTTTGACCTCCCGGAACGCTGTGAGAATGAAGGGTTACAGACAGAACAGGGCGTCCACGACCCTTCGCCGTGGACGGACCCGCAGAATCAATAGATCCTACAGGATTATATCCCGAAGGTGACTAGGGGGCAACAGCCTCGCGGAGGCAGGATTCGAAGAGCGCCCCGGGCGCGAGGCCGGCGAGGCGTCTCAACCTCTCCCGGCTCGCCGCCAGAGTTCTCCAGGCGGCGCCGGCCTCCGACCAGGCTCTGCCGAGCACCTCCCTCGACCCTTCCCCGGCGGGTGCGAGGAATTCCTCCAGCCCGGCCTCCTTCATGAACCTGGGGCCCTTCGAGGAGTAGGGAACCATCACGGGGAGGGGGCCGCAGACCACGGACAGGATGGCGCCGTGAAGGGGGGCCGTCAGCATGACCCTGCATTCCGAGAGGGCGCGCATGAAATCCTCCAGCGATCCGGCCCTCACGATCTCCACTTCGCCGGGGCAGCGCATGCGTTCGCGCACCCTCTCGCAGACCCGGTCGTCCGAGTTCGAGAGCGTGCCAGTATGAAAGGCGAAGAGCCGAATCATCCCGCCGCGCTTCTCGAGGTGATCGTCGAGGAGCGAGGCCCACCAGGCGGCCGCGGCATCATCAGGGGGCTCTCCGGCCAGACCCATCCTGCGCCTGGCCTCCAGGGGCAGAAGCCTGCCGCGCCTGTTGGAGACGTCACGCGGCGCCGCGCCCAGGACATCGGAAAGCACCGGTCCAGCGCTCCAATCCGTACAGAGCCCGAATGCCGCGTCGGAGCCTCTCAGTATCCGGTGCCCGGGAATCCCCAGCCTCTCCAGGAGGTCACCGGACGGGCCGTCCCGCACGACGGACATCCTGGCAAACCCGACGCATCTCCTGATCATGCCGGGGGTCCACGGAGCGAGTTCCCGGCCCTGCCCCAGGCCTATTCCCCAGCAGAAGGCCGGCCTGCCGAACAGCCGGGCGAGCACGAGAGGCAGGAGGTTGAAGGGTGTGTAGAGCAGGGACGAGCGGTCCTGGACAAGCTCCCCCCCGCCCACTACCACGGCGGACGACCAGAGCACCCCCGACACGAGACCGCGGAGCCTGCCGCCCCTGACCGAGATGCCTCTGATGCCCAGCGAGCGCTCGGTTTCTGCGGGATCGGCGGACAGGACACCCAGCCTGGCCGTTCCGGAAAGCGCCCTGGCCTGCGCGACGAGAATGGCCAGGTCGCCGATGTTGGAGCCGCCGGCCTCCAGCTGGCCCCAGCTGCTGGTAAACACCCGCGGCCCGCTCAAGGCCGGCTCATTCCCCCCTGTTGAAGCTCCTGATGATCGAGGCCATCTCCCGCAGTCTGGCGTCGACCAGGGCGTTGACGGTACCCTCGGGGAAGCGGCCCTGTGCGTCGGGCAGACCCGCTTCGACGCCGGTCAGGATCTCTATGCCCTCGTCGATGGTGCTCACCGGGTAGATGGCGAAGAACCCCTGCTCGACGGCCTCGATCACCTCGAGTTCGAGCTGGAGGTGCGGGGCGTTGGACACGGGTATGAGAACGCCCTGCGTTCCGGTCAGGCCTCTCTGCCTGCACACCTTGAAGAAGCCCTCGATCTTCTGGTTCACGCCGCCTATCGGCTGTATCTCTCCGTGCTGGTTCACCGAGCCCGTCACGGCGATGTCCTGTCTCAGGGGCAGGCCGGAGATGGCGCTGAGTATGGCGTACAGCTCGGTCGAAGAGGCGCTGTCGCCCTCGACGCCTCCGTAGCTCTGCTCGATGGCTATGCTGGCGCTCAAAGACAGGGGGAAGTCGCGGGCATAGCGTCCCCTGAGGAATCCGCTGATGATGAGCACGCCCTTGGTGTGAATGGCCCCCGAGAGCTCCGCCTCGCGCTCTATGTTGATCAGCCCCTCCCGGCCTGGAGACACCCTGGCGGTGACCCTCATGGGTAGGCCGAAGGAGTAGTCCACCTCGGAGAGGACGACCAGCCCGTTGACCTGGCCGACCCTGGAGCCCTCCGTGTCGATCATCATTTCGCGCTTCGCGATGCTGTCCAGGGCGTACTCCTCGCTCCTGGAAAGGCGGTGATGCTTCTCCTCTATGGCCTGCCTTACGTGGACGGCGTCCACGACGGACGAACCGGCCTGCCTCGCCCAGTAGGCCGCCTGCCTGGCATAGTCGGCCAGCCGGCTGAACTCGATGGAGATTCGGTCGCGCCTCTCGGTCAGCCGCACGGCCTTCTCGGCCAGCGCACCCATGGCTCCGGCGGTGAAGGGCGGTATCTTCTCGCTGTGGGCGATGAAGGTTATCACCTCGGCGAAGTCCTTCAGGTTGCCTGTATTGAGCTCCATCTCGTCGTCGAAGTCGGCCCTGATCCTGAACAGCAGGTTGAATTCGGGGTCGCTCATCCCGAGAAGGTTGTACAGCCACGCCGAGCCCAGAAGGATGACCTTCACGTCGATCTCTATCGGCTCCGGCTGGAGATCCGTGGGGAAGAGATTGAGCGGATCGTTCGTACGGATCACGACCGTCTGGCTTCTCAGCGTCTGCATGAGCATCTGCCACAGACCCGGCTGCCTTATGACGTCCATGGCGTCCATGATGAGGTAGCCGCCGTCGGCCCTGAGCAGGGAGCCGGCCCTTATCATGGTGAAGTCGGAGTAGGGCCTGTTCTCAACCATGATCCTCTCGATGCTGCCGAAGAGGCTCGAGTGATCGGGGAAGTGCTCGATAACGACGGGCCTTCCGGCCTTCCTGCTGTTGTCGACGAGGAGGTTGGTCGTGAACAGGTAGTAGGGATCCTCGTCCTCACCCGGATTCAGGTAGTCCTCGATGTTGTCAAGAATCGCCGCGGCCAGGGAGTCCACGTAGGCCGCCACCTTCTGAGCGGCTCCCTCCTTCAGCCTCGCCAGTATGCCCTCGATGGTCGGCCTCATGATGTCCTGGAGCAGGCGGCGCTGCTCCTGCTGTGATTCTATCTCCATCTGTCTCGTCTTGCGGAACGCCTCGGTGAGCTTGATGAAGAGGTCCTCGTGAACGCCCATGAGCCTTGAGCGTTCGGCCTCGTCGAGCTTGCCCTCCTTCTCCAGCTCCTCCAGCTTCTCGAAGGTCACGGGCTGGCCGTCGATCACCGGCAGGATGTCCGGCCTCACCTGGTCGGGCGCCACGGCGATGCTCACCACGGCGAAGCCCTCCTCCTGCGCGAGGGCCTCCATGGCCTGCATCACCTTCTGCTGGCCGTCCCTCAGCCTGTTCAGAATGGCCCTCCGGTCGCGGGAGGTCTTCTCGCTGTTAGTCACGGTCGGGATGTTGCTCTTCAGCAGTTGGACGCACTCCACGAGATCGGCGATGAACCGCTGTCCCTCGTCGGCCGGGAATGTGAGGGCTATGGGGCGCTGGGCGTCCTCGAAGTTGTGGACATAGATGATGTCGCGGAGGTTCCTGTTCTCGAGGTCGAGCGAGTCGAGGATCCTCTTCACGGTCGTCTCGCGGCCCGTTCCGGACACGCCGGTCACGAACATGTTGTAGCCTATGGCCGGGATCTCGAGACCCAGCCTGACGGCCCTGACGGCCCTGTCCTGTCCGACGATCTTGTCCGTGGGTATTGCGTCAGCCGTGGTGGCGAAATCGAAGGCGTTTCCGGGACAACGCCACCGCAGTTCTTCGGGCGGAAGCGGGCGGGGCTTCATCGCGACCTCCCTGGTGCGTACTGCTGCAGCCTCCTGCCGATACTGCGGTTTTCATACTAACGCGGCGCAGGGCGTCAATGGCCCGGGCCGCACCTCCGTAGCCCTGTATCGGCCCCCGCGTGCCGGAACCACTCTCGCCACCAGCGTCATCCCCGGCCGCCTGAGGAGGACGAGAGCCCTGCCGAACAATCCGCCCGGGACGAAGACGTCCACCACTCCGGTCCCGTCCTGGAGCATGAGGAAGCCGCCCCCGTCCAGCCGCCGCCACGTCGCCGCCCGGCCCCAGACGCACGCCGGGAAACGGCCGTCGACCGCCGAGGCCTCCACGGTGCCCTGAGGCCTTTCCACGGTCGAGAGGAGGGACATCGAGGCCGGCACGCCGAGGCTCTCCGCCTCCATCACGGCCCTGTCTTCCGGCGTGTGGTCGGGAAGGTCGGGGACGCTCCATCCCGTCTCGCGGAACAGTCGGGACGACGGGCACTCCACCCCCCACAGAGCCTGGGAGCGCCTCATCCCCAGCTCGTCGAAGCACCCTCCCCTGGCCATGACCCGGAGGAGCCGCCTCCCGCATCCGGCCTCCAGGACATCTGCCGGATGCCTCACCGGCCTTGCCGACAAGAGACGCTCGAACTCCGCCCTGCCCATTCCCCGGACGCACGACATGCCCAGCATCACGCCGCCGGGCACAGGCCTGGCGCCCCATGAGGAGCTGTTCACCCCGGGCGGGAGGATCTTCAATCCGAGCCTCCTGGCCTCCTCCACGTACGTCGCGGTGTCGTAGAAGCCACCGCCTCCCGCCAGCACGGCCGCCATGAATCCGGCGGGGCGGGTCGCCTTGAGGAACGCGGAGACGCATGCCACGGCTGCGTATGCGTAGGCGTGCGCCCGGCAGAACCCGTAGCCGGCGCTTCCCGACAGAGCCTCCCATGCCGCCCCGGCGTCGCGCCCCTTCAGCCCTGCGGCGGCACACATCCCGTAGAACTCGTCGCGCCCGACGCTATGCCTCT
>JAAYTY010000053.1 GCA_012523605.1 Candidatus Fermentibacterota bacterium | reverse complement strand
CGCTGATGGTTTTTCCAGCAGAATCCCAGCAGGTACTTTCGAGCACTTGCAGGACTGCTGATCAGCGATTCATAGGCTTCCAGACGCATGGCACCATCCTAATCATGGTGCCAAACCTTGAGCAATCACCTTCATGTATCGGTGATGTTAGTTGTAAATAGCTCAAGAGGGTTTTCGATTGTCGGCATCGGCCCCAACAGATCAGAAGCTCCTGCAGATATGGCGTCAATCCGATTTCTTCCAAATGTGTAGAGGCTGTTTTCATATCACACAACGACGCATTCGACTTCCAGTTCTATTGTCCCGCCGGAACGTCTCGCCTCCGCTCGATGCCCATCATCAGCAACTCCGCTCTAGCAGGATCGGCGGATTGTTCTATAATCAGCATGCACATTTTCTGCGAACACCCTCTTTCGGGAGGTCGCCGTGTCTATCCTCATGCTCCTGCTCTCAGTTTCGCTCGGAACCGCGCAGGTTCCCGAGGGGCCCGCGTGTCTTCCCTTCGCTCTCACTCCCCGCTGTCCCCTCGAGTCGAGCCCTCCGGCCTTCACGGTAATACGGGAATCCCGGGACGACAGGGCCGACTCGGAGATCCTGGTGGTGGTCAACGCCGCGCTCCAGACGCCTCTCTCGGCCGAGCTGGCCCGCTTCCAGCAGGATCTCGAGGCCGAAGGCTACGAAGTCACGATGACCGCGATGAGCGGTGGCACTGCCGCGAACCTCCGGTCGCTTTTGCAGGGACACGCGGGCCTGGGCGGCGCGATCCTCGTCGGATGGCTTCCCGCGGCGTGGTACGAGATGGACGAGTGGGGCGGCCCGCACGAGGAGTTCCCCCTCGATCTCTATTTCATGGACCTGAACGGCACCTGGACCGATTCCGACGGCGACGGGCTGTTCAACAGCCACACCGGCAACAGAGAGGCAGAGATCTGGGTCGGCAGGATCGACGCCCATGCGATCGAGTTCGGCAACGAGGTGGACCTGCTCCGCGACTTCTTCGACAAAAATCACCTCTACCGAACGGGGGGGCTGGCCGTCCCTGCCCGCGCCCTCGCATACGACGACGACGACTGGAGCGGCTACGGATCCAGCGGGCTCGAACTCATCTACTCCTCGGTCACCGTCGTGAACGACCCGGCGCAGACCACCGCGGCCTACTACCGCGACAGGATGGCCTACGGCTACGAGTTCATACACCTCATGGCTCACTCCTCCCCGTGGGGGCACACATTCAAGAGCCCTTCGGGCTACTCCGGCACCGTGATGTCCCCCGAAATAGCCGAGATCAATCCGCATACGGCGTTCGTCCAGCTCTTCGCCTGCTCCAACTGCAGGTGGACCGAGCCGAACTGCCTCGGCAACTGGTACCTCTTCGGCACGGACTACACCCAGCTCGCCATAGGCTCCACCAAGACGGGTTCGATGCTCGAGTTCGAGTCCTTCTACGGGCCCGTGGGCTCGGGCTCGATACCCGGAGCCGCGTTCAAGGCATGGATGAACACCGTGGGGCTCGGCGACCCCGCGTGGCACTACGGATGCGTTCTGCTCGGCGATCACACCATCGAGCCGCAGGGCGGCGGCGCAATGGCCGGAACGGGCTCGCACGGCGCGGGATCCGACGCCTATGTGAAGGTCTCCACCAGCACCACTTCCGACTGCTTCCCGTCGGTCGCCGTGAGCGGCGAGAACGTATGGGTCGCCTGGATGACCGGCTCGACGTCCCGGCTGGACATCGCGGCCAGGAACTTCGACGGGGACAGCTGGAGCGGCGTGATGCTCGTGGACTCCGATGAGTACTGGGACGTCTCACCCTCGCTGGCGATCGACGGGTCGGGCCAGCCCTGGCTGGCCTGGTCCAGCTTCGACGAGAATACCTACGGCTACGACATCATGCTCGCACACGGCGCGAACTTCGGCACCATCCAGACCGTGACGACGGGGTCGGGCTACGACGTGGATCCCTGCCTCGCATGGGCTTCGGGAAAGCTCTGGCTCGTCTGGCAGACATGGCGCAGGGGCGAGGGCGACATAATGGTCCGCTCCACCGACGGCAGCTACGCCCCGGCCTATCTCTCCGCCCAGGGATCGGAGGATTTCGCGCCCGCCGCCTCCGCCGGCCCCGACGGCAAGGTCCACGCCGCATGGGTTCGAAGCAACTTCCAGGGCGACCAGATCCTCTGGTCGAGCGGAAACGCATCGGGATTCTCCAGCCCGGTCGTGATCAGCTCGGGAGGCTTCTGCAGGGCTCCGGTGCTTGGGATGGCGGCCGGCCAGCTCTTCGCCGCCTGGCAGCAGGACGACTCGGGGAGCAGCATCAGGGTCCGCAGGTGGGGAGGCGGCTCCTGGGAGGCCGAGCAGACCGTCTTCACCTCCTCCTCCCTCACCGCCGTGACCCCGTCCATCGGGGAGTCGCCCACAGGCGCACCCGTTCTGGCATGGCAGCAGGGAAAGGGCGCCTCGGCCCAGATCTGGGCATGCACCCTGACGGGTTCGGGGTGGTCCGCACCGGCACAGCTTGTAAACCCCGCCGGGCCTGCCTGGTCACCGGCGCTTTCCGACGGAGTCATCGCCTGGGCCGGCACCGCCGGGACGGCCAACTGGGACATCTACGTGTCCCTCGAAGGTGGCCTGGGCGTGGAGGGGCCCTCGGACGCCGGGACCGGCCGGTTCATGCCGGTGTCGAATCCGGCTCGCGGCGACGTCCTGCTCAGGAGCGTCGGCGCATGGAGCGGGCCGGCCGTTCTGGGGATCGGAGTGTACGACCTGGCCGGCAGGCTCGTTTCCTCCTCGTCGGCCGTCGTCTCGGCCGACGGGCACCTCACGGTGCCGACGGACGGGGTTCCGAGCGGCTTGTACATCGTCAGGCTCAGCTCCGGGGACTTCACGCAGGACCTTCTCGTGACGGTCCTCAGGTAGCAGAGGGGAGGACCGGATGCCTCGCAGGATGTTCGATGATCTCGGCAGGCTGGACATTCCCGAGCCGATAAGGGAGAGGAAGTCTCCCGCCGCGGAGAGCGTGGTCGTGAACGCCGTCTACTGCCCCGCCGGACACGATCTGGTGTCGCTCGAGCACGAGATCGGCGGCTATCCCGCCATACTCCTGGGTTTCCGCGGCTCCGGCGGCGAGGGGCGCGTCGCCCTGTCGGCCGTTCTGGGGGATCCGTCCAGGAAGGTGGTCGAGGGAACGCTCACCGAAGGCGAGAGCCCGACCCTCTTCTGTACCGTCTGCGGCACGCCCCTGGACGTGCTGGGGGAGTGCGACTGCTCCCCGGGCGCCGTGTCGGTTCTGGCGTATCTCTACCCCAGGAGGAATCCGTACCAGGCGATAGCCTTCTGCAGCTCTCTGCAATGCGACAACTCCGCGGTGATTCGCTCGGGAGAAGCCATCAGGGCACATACGGGGCGCCACTGGCAGGGCTGATCCCGGGCGCATGTCGAAGGGAGAAGGGTGTTTCTTCTGCTTTTTTCCGCTGCCATGTGCGGCGCCGTGCCCGACGGCGCAGATGAGGGCATTCTCTGCTCGACCTTTTCCATCGCCGCCGTGGACACGCCGACGGGAGAATGCGGAGTGGCCGTTGCGTCCCGCGTCCTCGCCGTCGGCTGCATCGTACCCTGGGTGGACGCGTCCGCCGGCGCGGTAGCAACACAGGCCCTCGTAAACGTCTCCCTGGGTCAGGCCGGCCTCGATCTGCTTGCGGAGGGCATGACTGCCGGAGAGGTCATGGACTCCCTGATCGCCTCCGACCCTGACATAGAGCAGCGACAGCTCGGTGTCGTGGACATGGAGGGCGGATCGGCCACCTTCACGGGCGGCGGGGCGATGTCCTGGGCGGGCGGAGTGACCGGTCCCGGGTATGCCATACAGGGGAACATCCTAACAGGCCCCGGGGTCGTGGAGGCCATGGAGCGTGCCTTCCTGGACGCTGACGGACCTCTTTCCCGCCGCCTCGTGCTCGCCCTCGCCGCCGGTGACGCGGCTGGCGGGGACAGCAGGGGCAGGCAGTCCGCCGCGGTGCTCGTTGCGAGGCCCGGTGGGGGATACCAGGGCGTCGGGGACATCCTCGTGGACATCCGGGTCGACGACCACGAGGATCCGGTTGGAGAGATCCTGCGCATATACGCCCTCTGGGAGCCCGTATTCCTCTTCCAGACGTACATCGACGCGGGAAGGGAGCCCGAGCGTACCCTTGCGCTTGGGATCATGGAGCGCGCGCTGGCCTCCGGCGATCGGGATGCCCAGACTCTGAACGCCTTCGCCTGGACGCTGGCCGAGCGCGGGCTCTATCCGGAGAGGGCCCTCGCCCTGGCTATGGAGGCGCACTCGCTCGCCCCCGACGACATGAACATCGTTGACACGCTGGCCGAGGCCTGCTACGCCACGGGACAGTTCCAGGCGGCCGTCACCTGGGAGGAGGAGGCGCTCAGGCGCGAGCCCGGCAATGCCTGGTTCGTCGAGCAGCTGGCGAAGTTCAGAGAGGCCCTCGCCTCGACGGAGAGGACGGCGGTTCCCCAGGAGTGACTATGGAAGTCGCCTGTCCCCCGGCGCGTATAACGGGGAGGCCCGCTGTAGGGCGCAAATCCGGAGGTGTGGATTGAACGCGATGTTCCTGGCCGCGCTCGTAGATACCATAGTCGCGCCTGTTCACAACGAGATCTACGTTCACGAGTGGGGCGTGATGTCGTACCGGGCCGGAGTCGCCGAGGCTGCCGGCGTACCTGACGACTCGTCTTTCTACGATCAATCCGACGACTGCGCCGAGGCTCCGGTCATACACATCTGGGGTCCGGAGTTCGACGGGACCCTAACGGTGAGATCCCCTGGCAGGATCGTCTCGGCCTGGCCGGAGCCCGACGAGCAGTTCGACCTCGACGCAGGCATCGCGGGCGGCGGATCGGCGGTGCGCTGGAGCGGATTCGACACGATCTGCCCCTACTCCATCGAGGAGATCCCCTGGAGCCCGGCCTCGTCGATCCCCGGCTTCGGCTGGGCGGTCTATCTGTGGAGAATGCCCGACTGCCTCGTGATCCGCAGGTGGTCGGACAGGTTCTATGACAAGTTTTTCTACTATGAGGTCGAGTTCCCCGGACGAACCTCCCCCCTGCCCCTCGAGACCGGTTCCGGAACCGCGCCTGAGGATTCCTGGAATGGCGACGTGCTGGTGTTCACGAGGGATGATCGCGGCGGCGTGTCGCTCGAGATCCTCACCTCCACCGACCTCGAACGGCCACGGGAGGAATCCCTGCCTTCCGGACGGCTCTTCTCCAGGGAGGCCGTCCTCGATAAGCTGGAGGAGTGGGCGGGCTCCCTGCTGAAGCCTGTGGAGATAGAGGAGATGTGGAGCACCTGGGAGCCATACGTAACCGGCGGCGACTGGGAGGGTCCGCGACTCGTGCTGTTCCCTCTGCCCTCCACTTGTGTCGAGAGGATAAGCACCCTCGAGCTGACCGACGCCGAGGGCAGGCCCGTGTACTACAACCGGTTCTTCCTGGGGATGACGGAGATCTAGGCGTTGCGCCGGCGGGCGGCGGCCGCCAGTCCCGCAGCCCGCCCAGTGAGCCAGGCCCAGTAGAGGTTCCAGCCCCCGACCGGACCGAAGGCGTCGAGCATCTCGCCGGTGAAGTAGAGGCCAGGGTGCAGCCTGCTCTCCAGCGTGTGCGACTCGACCTCCTCGAGCGCCACTCCGCCCCCGGTGGTCTCGGCCTTCCGCCAGCCGGAATCCCCTCCGATATCCAGCGGACAATCCAGAAGCACCTTCTGCATAGCCGCCCGGGCCTCTCGGTCAAGGGCGCAGGCCGGTTTTCCAGGGTCCAGGCCCGCCATTGAGATGAGGGCCGAGGAAAGCCTCGCAGGCAGCGCCGCGCGGAGGAAGCCGCCCAGAGTCCCGCCGTGCGAGGACAGTTCGGCCATCGCCGCGCCGGCGGCCTCTGGCAGCCAGCAGGCCCTCACTTCCGGAGGCTCGGAACCCGAGGCGGACGGGAGAGAGACGCAGTGCGAGATGTTCATCGCAGCGGGGCCGCTGAAGCCGTCCTTCGTGAACAGCAGAGAACCGCGTGAAGAGACTTTTCTTCCGCCGAACGACGACCGCAGTGCGGCATCTACGACGATGCCGTCCAGCCCGCCGAGCACTCCGCTCCTGCGCAGAAGGGGGACAAGCGCGGGGAAGGTCCGCCGCACGGTGTGCCCGAGCCGCTCGGCCAGCGCATAGCCCCTTCCCGAGCTCCCGGTCCAGGGCCAGGACCGGCCGCCGGTGGCCAGCACTACCGAGCACGCCTCGAATCCGGCGCCTCCACCGGTCCCGATCCTCCACACCGCCCCGCCCGGCTCGATGGAAGCGACACGGACCCCTGTGAGGATCTCCGCCCCGGCTTCGGCCGCCATGCCGGCCAACCGCCTCGCGAGCATCGCCGCGCCGCCGGAGCCCAGGAAAAGGTTTCCCGTGCCCTGTTCGGGAGTGGGCTCCATGCCCGCCTCCACTCTGAAGAAGCGGGCGGCTTCGCGCACGCTCCAGCCCGCGAGTATCCTCTTCAGGGAGTTGGCCGACGATGTTGTCACATATTCGCCCGAGGGTTCGGAACGCGGCAGGACGTTGCAGCGGCCCCCGCCCGTCAGGGCGAGCTTGACCCCCGGCCTGTCGTTCAGCTCAAGGAGCAGGGTACGGGCGCCCGCCCGGGCCGAGACGACGGCCGCCATGAGCCCGGAGGCTCCGCCGCCTGCCACAACGACGTCCGGCGCGGGCGTCGCGGACTCCTACCTTTCGACAACTGCCACAGGGGCGTCGTGCGCCAGGGCGTAGTGCCCTCCCGTGATCACCTGTTCGCCTTCGGACACTCCGTCGGCCACCGCCACGAACCCCCTGCCCGAGCCGGTCGTGGTGACGTACCTCCAGTCGGCCCGTCCGTTCGAAACCACGAACACCATCGGCCTGTTGTCCCTGGTGAGAACCGCTTCCTCCGGCACGAGAAGCTGGTCGGGGAGCACCTCGGTCACGATCTCGAGACGGGCCGTAGCGCCGGGCCTGAGGCCCGGAACGGGAGGCAGATCCACCGCCACCCTCCCGGCGCGCGTCGAGGGATCTATCACGGGGGAGACCGCGGAGACGGCGCCTGTGATCACAGTGTCTCCGAGAGAGGGAACGGTTATGAACGCCCGCGCACCGACTCTGCAGAGCGCGAGATCCCTCTCGTCCAGATCCACCTCGGCCTCTAGGGACTCCATGTCAACGACCGATCCCAGCCTCGTGCCGGGATAGACCGTCACGCCCTCGTGCACCAGGACCTCGGCCACCACTCCGTCGAAGCCCGCGGAGAGGACGGCGTTGCCGTACAGGGGTCTTGCCCTGGCCAGGTCGGCTTCGGCCTGCAGCAGCCCAGTAGTCCTGCGCAGCATGTCGGAGGCTTCGTCGGTCAGCGTGCCCTCGTAGTTCGCGCACTCGAAGTCGTAGAGCGCCTGCGCGGAGCGCTGGGCGCCGAGGGCGTTCTGCAGTGTCGCCGCCTGCTCGCCGGCGGCGATCCGGAAGACCGCCTGCCCCGAGCGCACCGGCACGCCCTCGCCCGCCGGAGCGGCCGATACCACCCCCTGTATCTGTGCGACCATGTCCTGCGTGCGGGCCGACCCTATCCTTCCGGTGGCCTCCACGACCCGGAAGAGGGTGTCCCGCACTACCGGCTCCGCCGCCACGGGGAGGGGGGATGGTTCCAGGGCCTCCTCCTCCGGCGTCTGCGAACCCCCTCCGCATCCGGAGAAAAGAGCCGGCAGGACAACCAGCGCGACGATGTTCTTCATTCCGCCTGTCCTCTCCTTGTTGTAAGCTGTATGAGCGACGGCAGCGCCACGAGGACCAGAAGGGTCGAAGTGGCCATGCCCGAGATGACAGTGAAGGAGAGCGTGCTCCAGAGGTCGTCCGATCCCGCCACCGGCCACAGCACTAGAGGCAGGAGTCCCGCAATGGTGGTGAGGCTGGTCTGCATGACGGGCCTCAAACGCTCCCTGACGGCCATGTCCAGAGCCTCTCTCGTGGCCGTTCCGGATCTCCTGTGGCGGAGGAAGCAGTCCACGAGCAGGATCGAGTTGTTGACGGCGATCCCTACCAGGAAGACGCTGCCGACATAGGCCTGCGGCGTGAAGACCTGGCCGGAGATCCAGAAGCCGGCCACGACTCCGATCATCGCCATCGGGATGACCGCGAGCACCCAGAGCGGCGCGGTGAAGGACTCGTAGAGTATGGCGGTCACGGCGAACACGGCCATCACGGCGAGCGCGACGAGGAGGTTCAGATCGGTAGACCTGTCCTCCTCGCGGAGCCATCTCGGCACCCAGGTGGTGTCCTGGTACACCCTGAACCCGGGCGGCAGGACGAGGCTCGAGAGCAGAGTGCGCCTGAATCGGGCGCTCATCCTCTCCGCCCCCATGAAGGTGTAGGCTATCGTCCGTGAGTACTCCCCGTTCTCACGCATGATCGAGCCCTGCACCGACAGCGTGTCCAGCCGAAGGAGGTCTCCGAGCCTCACGGTTCCACCCGAGGCGGTTCTTATCCTGCCCTCGGTCACGTCCGAGAGAAGGGGGTTCCTCTGTCCGTCGAGCCTGAAGCCGAGGTCCAGGCGCCTGTCACCGAGCTGGATCTGGCCTCCGAATCCTCCGGGCAGGCTGTATCTCACCGCGGCGAGGAGCTGTGCCGGATTGATGCCGAGGTCGGCCAGCTCCTGCCTTTCGAAAGCGGCGCCGAGCTGGGACCTGTCGGCGGTCATCCTGTTCCAGTCGATGTTCACCTCGGCGATCCTCGGATGCCTCTCCAGCAGTACCTGTATGCTCCGGGCGATGTTCCGGAGCCCCTCGTAGTCGTATCCCCTGAGTTCCAGAGTCTGCACCATTCCCGCCGAGTTCGTGCTCCTCCAGTAGCCCTCCGGGCTTATGCCGCCGGCATAGATCCCCTGTATGCCGCCGATCGTGGACGCATGAGCGAAGACCTCGGCCTCCAGCCCCAGGGCCGCCCCGCTCTCCAGGGCCGACGGCTCGCAGGTCGCCCTCAGGTAGGCGGTCTCGCCGGTCACGAAGGTTCTCATCGACTCGATTCCATCCCGTCCCGCCAGGATCTCCTCGAAGCCCCTGGCCGCTCCGTCCACCACCTCCTGTGGCGTGCCCGGCGGGAACTCCATCCATACGACTATCGCGTCCCGCTCGAAGTCGAATCCCCAGTTGCGTCCCTTCTCTATCTTCGCGAGGAAGACCCAGACCGAACCCCCGATCAGGAGGAGGATGATGGAAGTGGGTATCCAGGGTCTGTGGTGGAGGCGTGCGGCGGCATTCGCAAGAGGTGCGTCCCATCTCCGCTCCCTGAACCATGCGCCGTTCCCCCAGCGACCCGCGATGGAGGGCACCAGAGTGAGGGAGACGGCATAGGAGGCGGCCAGCGTGGCTGCCATCGTGAAGGCGAAGGGCCTGTAATAGAGCCTCAGTATCCCCTCGCTGGCTATGAGAGGTACGAAGGCGACCAGGGTGGTTAGAATGCCCCCGAGTATCGGCAAAGCGACCTCCCGCGCGCCCCTTCCCGCGGCCTCGACCGCTCCGGCTCCGTTCCTCCGTCGGAAGGCTATCGCCTCCATGACCACCACCGCGGCGTCCACGAGCAGGCCGAACGCAACTGCGAGCGCGCTCAGAGTAAGCATGTTCACGGTGTAGCCGGCGATGTACACCGCCGTCACGGCCAGCGCCGCCGAGAACAGTATCGAGCTGAGGATGAGCAGTATGGCGCGCAGGCCCGGGTTCATGAGGAGGAGAACGGCGAATATCGCGCCCAGGCTGGCAAGGGCTCTCCATGAGAGCGCCTTCAGGTCCTCGCGTATCTTCTCCGTGCCGTCCTCGACCAGGTCGAGCGACACCCCGGCCGGGAGACGCTCCCTCATCTGCTCGACCCTGTGCATGACCCTGTCCGCGACCTGGATGGCGTTGCTCCCGGGAACGCGGTCCACCTGTATGGTCACCTGGTCGAGGCCGTTGAAGCGGAACACGGTGAGGGTGTTCTCGCTGTACTGGACCGAAACGCTCCGGGCGATGTCGCCCAGGGTCACGAAGCGGTCGCCGCGCACCGCCACTATCATCCGCTCCAGATCGTCGGTGCCGTCCGGCACCGTGGTCACCCTCAGAACCGCGTCGGTTCCGGCCGTGTCGGTCACCACGCCGGTGTTTCTGTCCACTATCCCCGCATCGAGAGACTGGGCCACTTCCGCAAGGGTGAGGCCGTTCTCCCTGAGCGCCTGCGGGGACACGTCCACGACTATCTCCTCGTCACCCAGACCCTGAACGGTGACTCCGCCGACACCGTACAGCCTCTCCATCGCGGGCACGAGCTCGTCCTCGGCGAGCCGCTTCATCTCCTGGGCGTCTCCGCCCGAGAGGGCGAAGACGAGGAAGTCCTCGCTCTCCATCTCCTCGGGAAGGACGGCCGAGATGCTCGAGGGAAGGGCTCCCGGGGGAAGATCTTCCCTCATGAAGGATATCCTCTCTGCCAGCTCCATGGCGGCGACGTCCATGTCCGTGCCCTTCTCGAAGGACACGGTCACGTTGCTCGAGCCCGCCTCGGAAGTGGAGGACACCTCCTCGACACCCTCGACCTGCCTGGCCGCGTCCTCCACCGGACGCGTGACCTCCTCGCAGACCGCTTCGGGGCCCGCCCCGGGCCAGGCCGTGTACACATTGAGCCTCGGGAGCTGTGTGTCGGGCGTTCCCTCGATGGGGATCCTCGTGAAGGATATCACCGCGAGCACGAGCAGGGCCAGGTAGATGACCGCGGTGCCGCGTGGCCTTCGCAGGACTGTTTCTATCAACGGGCGCTCCCGCGGCCCAGCAGGCTGAACACGGCCGGCACCACCACGAGCGTCAGCATCGTCGCGACGAACATCCCCCCGATCACCGCTATCGCCAGCGGCTGGCGAAGGGTTCCGCCGGTGCCGATGCCGATGGCCATGGGAAGAAGCCCCAGAATCGTCGTTGCGCTGGTCATCAGCACAGGTCTGAACCTGTCCCTGCCCGCTCCGACCACAGCATCCTCGAGGCCGAGCCCCTCCCTGCGGAGCTGGCCGATCCTCTCGACCAGCAGGATGCCGTCGTTCACGACGATCCCCGAGAGGATCACGACGCCTATCCCGGACAGCACGTTCCAGCTCTGGCCGGTCAGCGCGAGAGAGAGGACCACTCCGACGAGCCCGAGCGGCACGGTGAACATTATCACGAAGGGCCCTTTGAACGACTCGAACTGAGCCGCCATCAGCACATAGACAAGTCCGGCGGCGAGCAGGCCCGCGAGCAGCAGGCTGCGGGTCGCCCTGTCCATCTCCTCGATCTCGGGGCCCGATCTGAGGGTCACGGAGGTGCCCGCGAGAGCGGCCCCTGCCTCTCCGGCGATCCTTCCCGAAAGACCGGCGAGGTTGGAGCCGGAGGAGAGGATCGAGATGGATACGGCCCTGTTGCCCTGGTAGTGTTCGACGAACCCGGGAAGCTGCCGCCTCTCTACGCTGACGAGCCTTCCGAGGGGAACGAGCGTGCCTGCGACCGGCATAGCGTGAAGGAGCGCGCGTTCGAGCGCCACGCCCTCTCCCTCGTCGGACAGGACCATCACGTCAACCCTCTCGTCCTGCCTGTAGAAGGTGGTCGAGGGAAGCCCGCGGGCGATGCTCTCGACCCAGTCGGCTATCGCCGAAGGATCCAGACCCAGCAGCGAGGCAAGCTCGGGATCGAGCCTGAAGAGCACTTCCGGCCGGCCCGGCAGATGCCCGATCTCAACGCCCGTTACGCCCCCCATGCCAGACGCCGACCCGGCTATTCTCCGGGCGGCTTCGAGGGTCTCCTCGAGATCGTCGCTCTCCGCATAGAGGGTGAAGCCTCCGCCGCCTCCCAGGATCTCCCCCAGAAGGGTCTCGTGTGGAGCGGCCGACAGAGGAAACGAGTGTACGGACGCCCATGCATCCGGCAGGACTTCCATTGCGCGGGCGGCCTCATCCGCGCCGGGATAGCTCGCAGTGAGAACCGCGTCGACGCCCTCGCTCGATCTGACGCCCGTGCGCCCGAAGACCCTCGACGCGCCCGACCGGGCCGCCAGCTCGGAAGCTCTGTCGGAGAGGGAGATCAGTTCCCGCGTCGAGGTTCCCTCGGGGGCGGAGAAGGAGAGGTCGAGATCGGCGACGGGCACGGAGGGAAGAAGCTGTCTCGGCAGGGCGAGGGCCACCGGCACCGAAGCGGCGAGCAGGGCGAGGGCCGCCAGTACCGCTCTTCCCGGCTTCCGCACCGAGGCCCGTGCCAGTACTTCATACCTCTCCTTCGCCTTCCGGGTGGGATCCTCTCCTGGAGAACCCTTCATCCTCGCGGCCAGAGCGGGAACCACGGTGACCGCCACGAGCAGGCTGCCGGCAAGGGCGTAGCTCACGGCGAGGGCCTGGTCCCTGAAGAGCTGACTGGCGACGCCCTCCAGGTACACGACTGGAAAGAACACGACGAGGGTGGTGAGCGTGCTCGCGAGTATCGCGCCCCCCACCTCCCTCGTCCCGGCCAGGGCGGCTTCCACAGGGTTATCGCCGATCTCGCGCCGCCTCTGAACGGCCTCGAGAACGACTATCGAGTTGTCAACCAGGAGCCCCGTGCCGAGCGCGAGGCCTCCGAGCGACATGATGTTGAGCGTCACACCGCTCATGTAGAGGCAGAAGAGCGCCACGGCGACGCTGAGAGGTATGGAGAGGCCCATTATCACCGGGCTGCGCCAGTTGCGGAGGAACACGAACAGGATGGCGAAGGCAAGCAGGGCGCCCATCAGGAGCGACTGAACGACCCCGGATATGGACTCCCCTATGAAGACGGCGTCGTCGGTGAGAACCTCCATGTCGACCCCGGGGTACTGTTCGGAAAGCTCGTCGAGCACCTCGCGCACGCGGCGCGAGATGTCGACGGTGTTTCCTCCGGACATCTTCCTGACACGAAGAATGATGCATCTCGCGCCGTCGCGGCTCGCCCACTCCGAGGGCGGCTTCTCGTCCAGCGTCACCTCGGCCACGTCCCCCAGGATGACGGGGGTGGCTCCGTGGAAGCCCACCACGGTGCGCCCGACGTCCTCGAGGGTCTGGAACTGCCCTTCCAGAGAGAGGAAGAACTCCTTCTCGCCCTCTCTTACCAGGCCGCCCGGCATCCTGGCGTTCGCGCCCGCCAGCGCGGTGGAAACGGCCGCGGGGCTCACTCCCAGCTCCTCCAGGGCGCCTTCGCGGAGACGCACATAGACGGCGGCTTCGGCGCCGCCCTCGATCTCGCAGGCGGCCACTCCGTCCACCTGCTCTATCCGGGTCGTGACTGCGCGGCGCACGAAGTCGGTGGTCTCGGTCCAGTCGCCCTCGCGGGAGACCAGTATCTCCATGAAGGGGCGTCGGGACGGGTCGTACTCCACCAGTGTGGGGCGTCCCGCCTGGTCGGGGAGCGACCAGGCCGCGGCATCGAGCTTCTCCCGGACTTCGAGCCTCGCGAAGTCCATCCTGGTGCCCCAGCCGAATTCCAGCGTGATCCTGCTGCGGTCGCCGAAGGAGCGGGAAGAGTAGCTGCGGAGGCCTCTTATGCCGGCCAGCGACTGCTCCAGCGGATCCGTGACGAGCCTCTCGACCTCCATCGGGCTCGATGAGGGATAGGTCGTCTCCACGGTGAGCCTGGGATACTCCACGGACGGCAGGAGGTCCACGGGCATGCGCAGTACCGCGATGGCCCCGAGGATGAGCGCCACGATCGAGAACACGGTCACCGCAACGGGCCGCCTCACGGCGGACTCGGTTATCCGCATGCTTCCGCCTCTCTCCGTCTTCCGGAGGCCGGGACGGCTACCTTTCCAGACCGAAGGCCGTCCAGCCGGAATAGAGTGCAGCCAGGACGAGGCACGCGATGCCCGTCCCTAGTACGTATCCCCTCCCGCCCGAGGCGAGTATCATGGCCAGTCCGGTGATGCCGAGGAGGGCGTCCACCAGGGCGGCCCTCCTCCACTTCCCTACCGGAGCCTCCGCCGCGAGCACACGCCCGTTCGAGGCGTCCATCAGAAGCCTGTACGATCTGCCTCCGTAGCCGTAGACGATCTCCCACAGCGGAAGATGGACGAGATCGGCGCCCTGCACGGTTACAGAGGTGTCGCAGTCGGTTATGCGGTCGGCCAGGGTGTGCGCCCTTGCGTCGTGCTCGGCCTTCACGGCGGCCATGGCCTTCTCCTCGGCGGCGGCGCGCGGAAGCTGAGCGTTCACCGTCGCCAGGCCAGAGGCGGCCGCCCGTCCGTTATCGAATGGAACCCGCATGTCGAAAAGGCTCTTCCGGCCGGAGTTCTCGGAACCCAGTCCCAGCGCGGGGAAGAACCTGCCCCAGTCGGGGAAGACGCACTGCCTCCCCGGTTCCAGGAACGCCACGCCCCAGTGCGCCGAGAGATCCTGTCTGGCGTAAACAGGCTTTTCCAGGTCCTCCCTGAATGAGCCCTCGGCAGGCTCCCAGTACTCCTCCCTCACCTTGTCCCTGCCGGTTCCGTGTTCGCGGATCCGCCGCTTCATGCCCTTCCAGCGGGTCTCTCCAGAGACGCGGACGATCCACCAGGGCAGCATGACCCCATCGACTCGGGACATGGCGGCGTTCTTCGAGAGGTCGGCCGCCCGGAAGAGCCCGCGACCCAGCCACGAGCGTGCGGCGGATATGGCCGCCGCCTCGTCCAGCGCCGGTGTAACCATGAGATGCGGCTCGATCCTGCCGGAGCCGTCAACCGAGGTGACCGCGCCGCATGCGGCGCAGGACGCCGCGCACTCGCCGTCGAGAAACGGGGCTGGAATGCCGCATGCCGCGCATGCGACGGTCCTCTGTGCAGGTTCGGAATGTGCCATGGCGCCCTCCCGGCCCGACCCGGCGTTTCGCGGATCGGACTCCATATTCTACAAAGGAGGGAGCCCCCGTACAGATGAGGAGGGGCCCGGCTCGCGCCGGGCCCCTCCGGTACGGAATAGGACGGAGTACCCTAGAAGTTCATCCTCCAGTTGACGATGATGTCGGTGTAGCCGTCGACATCCTCGTTCTGGAAGCTGTAGCTGCGGGCGCCTATCTGCAGGACGTTGTTGGAGCCCATGTGGATGTTGCCGCAGAAGTCTATGGCGCCGTAGTCGTCCTCGGGCTCGTCGGCACCCTCGGCCGCCATGTAGGCCGGGCTGATGGTCTCGTAGCGGATCATCGGGGTGATGCCGGTGATCAGCGCGCCGTTGATGTCGAAGGTGGCGCCCAGCGCGGCGGTCATCACAGTGCCGTCGGTCTTCTCCATGCCCTCGACGTCGGGAGCGGGCATGCCGAGCATCATGTACTCGCCGGTGAAGTGGAGATCCATGGTCTCGGACATCGGGTAGTTGACGATTCCATAGAGATCGATTGCGCTGGAGGAGAAGGATTCGTCCTCGGCAGTCGTGTCGTCCGCCGCGTACATGCCCATGCCGGCGCCGATGGTGGCCCACTCGGCGGGCTCTACGGTGGCATGGATGGTGAACTGCTTATTGCTGTCGGTTTCAGCACCCTCGACGACTCCGTTGGTGTAGGCCATGTCGATCGAGAACATGTCGAAATCACCGACAAGCATGGCGCCGATGTCGCGCTTGCCGTACTTGCCGAATACGCTGTAGCCGGTGTAGAGCGGCCTGTCGGGGAACAGCAGGGCGGTGCTGGACTCGAGGAAGCCCCAGCCGATGTTGCGCTTGAACTGCCCACCCCGGATGCAGAAGCCGTCAGCGGGCATGAGGTTGAGATATGCGTCCCAGATGTCGGCATAACCGTTGCTGGTCGAGGATGCCGCATCCATGGACAGCTCTGCCCTCGCAGAGAGGTAGTCGTTGAGCTTGGGCTCCCAGGCCAGATCCCACACGCTGGAGAAGGCCATGTCGGGATCGGCTTCCTCCTGCCCGTACATAACCATCCTGAATGTGCCCCAGCCCTTGAACTTCCAGAGCTCGGCGCCGCCCGTGGAGAACTCGCCGGCGGCGAAGGCGACGGTGGCCAAGACCAGGAGAACTGCTGCAAGCTTCATGATCACCCTCCATGTTTCTGGGCCGGTCATGGCGGGAAGGCCATGACGCTTATAATATGAATGTATTTGCGCGGTGCCAGCAACTACCGGGAGGTACACAGACGCCGCTGACCTTCTTCGCCTTCTTCTTCCTGCTCCTCGGCCTCTGCGTCGGGAGCTTTCTGAACGTGGTGGCGTGGCGCGTCCCCGCGGGCCGCAGCATCGTGAGACCCGGCAGCGCCTGCCCCAGTTGCGGCAATCCGATACGGTGGTACGACAACGTCCCTGTGCTGAGCTTCCTCCTGCTCGGGGCGCGATGCAGACAGTGCCGTTCCCCCATATCCCCCCTCTACCCCGCGGTGGAGCTCGCAACCGGTCTCCTCTTCCTCGGAGCCGCCCTTCGCGCCGGGCCGGGACTTCAGGCGGCCGCCGACGCCGTTCTGGCGTCGCTTATGGTCCTCACCGTGCGCACCGACCTCGAGAACTGGCTGGTGCTCGACGAAGCGAGCCTGGGCGGCCTCGCCGCCGGGCTGGCCTTCGCGCTGGCGCCGGGCGGGCTCTCCGTCCTCCAGTCCGCCGGAGCCGCCGCCGGGGGCTTCGTCCTGTTCCTTCTCATAAGGCTGGCGAGTCTCGCAGTTCTGAAGGCGAAGCCCGGCTACGTCCTGCCCCCTCCCGGCCACGAGGACGAAGCGGATGAGTTCACGGGCGGCATGGGCTGGGGCGACGTGAAGCTCGCGGCCTGCATCGGCGCCTTCCTGGGTCCGGGCAGAACCGCGGTGGCCTTCTTCGTCGCCTTCGTGACGGGGGCCGCCGCAGGCATCGCCATGATACTCTCGGGCAGGCATGAGAAACGGCGTCCGATGCCGTTCGGTCCGTTTCTGGCGCTCGGGGCGCTGGTATCCATGTTCGCCGGAAACGCCCTGCTCTCCCTCTATCTCTCGGCATCCTGGCCATGAAACGCGGCGAACCCTATGCAAGCGACCCCCGAGCAGGCTCGCTCCGCAGGCGGAATTCCGCCAAGGCCGTAGTCTGCCTCGACGGGCGGATCCTCTTCACGGTGAACAGGGACCGTCTGGGGGAGTTCCTCCTTCTCCCCGGGGGAGGACAGCGCTTCGGAGAGACTCTGGAGGAGGCCCTCGTCAGGGAGACGCTGGAGGAGACCGGCTGGGTGGTGGAGCCGGGCGCGCTGGTGCTCGTGCGCGAGTACATCGGCGGAAGGCATGAGTTCGCCGACGAGGACGGAGACGTCCACCAGGTGGAGTTCATGTTCCTGGCGAGGGCGGTCGTGCGGCGCCGCGGGGAACCGGGCGAGGGCGACGCCTGGCAGACGGGAGTCCGCTGGCTCCCGCCCGGGTCCCTTCCCGGTCGGAGGATCTATCCCTCGGTTCTGGAAAGGCTCCTGGGTTCCGTCATCGACGGAAGCTACCGGGGGCCCGTCTATCTGGGCGCGGTGAACTGACGGTTCCGGTTCTCAGGAGAGCGTGGGCTCTCTCGAGACCTCGAAGATCACGCCGCGCTGGAGAAGCTCCCCGATTATGAAATCGAGGCACTTGCGGTCCTCGCCCACCAGCTCGGGGGGCGCCACGCCATTCCGGGTCCACAGGTCCTCGGCCAGGATGCGCACACCGGCCACGCAGGTGAAGCCTGTCGTGCGGGCCATGGAAGTCATCCCCTTGGCCCTGTCGTAGCGGTCGAGCAGGCTCCAGACCTCCCGTATCCGCCTACCGCCGTCGTCCAGCCCGGTCGAGATGATCCTGATGGCCGTGAAGTCCTCGTCCCCCACCTTCTGCTCCCATGCGCGGAACAGGAGTTTCGACGTGACTTCGATAGGGCTTATCGCCCGGCCGCTGACGTTCACGGGCTGGGGGTTGAGGAAACCGCTCTCGCGGAGGGCGACGATCTTGTCCCGGTAGCCGGGATAGCGGAGGGTCTTCTCGACCATGTAGTCCACCTCGCCCGCATACCTGAGGAGCGTTCTCAGGCCGTCGGTCAGAAAGCCCTCCAGGGTGCCGACGCTCTTGAAGTCGAGGAACTCGGGAAGGCTGAGCGCGGGTTCCGTGACCACGCGTCCGCCGCGGACGAACCTCGCGGGTCTCGTGTACTCCTCCAGCACGTCCACGGGCGAGAACGGAGCCTGGTACTCCCAGGGGAAGTAGCGCTCCACCGGCAGGCCGCCGACATAGCAGACGAAGCTCTCCAGCTTGTTGAACTTCACCCTGGAGTGTCCGAAGATGAGGTTCGTGAAGCCGGGCGCTATCCCGAAGTCCACCAGACAGCGCACCCCGTGCTCCTTCGCCAGGTCGTCCAGGTCGTATGCGTCCTCGGGGAAGAAGGAGATGTCCACGATGTCCTTGCCGGCGGTGATCGCCTCCTTCATGGTCTGGAATCCCATGAAGCCCGGAAGCGCCCCCACGACGAGGTCCTGGCCCTCTATCGCCGCACGCACGTTGCCGGGTTGAGAGAGATCCAGCTCCATGGTCTGCACGACCAGGGTCTTGTCCAGGTTCTCCAGGGCCTGCTTCGAGCTGTCTGCAACCGTGACGTCGAACATGGTGTCCGAAGAGAGGTCCCGCGCTATCG
>JAAYTY010000052.1 GCA_012523605.1 Candidatus Fermentibacterota bacterium | reverse complement strand
GCCCAACCCGGTGAGCGGATACACCGCCTTCCAGCTCTACACGGCCTCCGCCGCGAGAGTGGACATATCGCTGTTCGACATCTCCGGCCGCGTGGTCGCCGTGCTGAGCTCGGGCGAGCTCTCCCCCGGGATCCACTCCTTCAGCTGGGAAGTCCCCGCCGGCACGGGCAACGGGATCTACTTCATCCGCGCCAGCAGCGATGCAGGCTCCTCCATCTCGAGGATGACGATCCTCAGATAGCGGCATCAGGGACTCGGCGGGGCGCGGCTCCTCGAGGAGTTGCGCCCCTTTCCGTTTCTTCGGACGTGTCGGGCGTGGACCCCCGACAACCGGCACGCTTCAGCGGCGGACGGACGAGTAGAGGCCGGTGGTCTTCCACCTCCGGTGAGCCCACCAGTAATGGTCGGGGTAAGCCCGGACCATCTCCTCCAGGCGGAGTGTGTACTCCTGAGTGAGGATTCTCTCGGCCTCCTCCGCCGGAAGGTCGGTCCTCGGCAGAATGGGCTCGAACATGACGGCGGTCTGCCTGGGCCCTTTCTCCCTGATGAGGAACATCGGATAGACCGGACAGCCGGTTCTCACAGCGATAGCCGCCGCACCCCTGGGAGTGGAGGCGGGAAAGCCGAAGAAATCAACGATCACACCGTTCCTACCGGCATCCTGATCGGACAGCCAACACACCGCGCCCCCGCTCTTCACGGTTCGGAAGATCCCTCTCATGGCTCCGTCACGGGTGATGAGGCCGATTCCGTGCGACGACCTGAGGCGGTTGATGAACCCGTCTACGAGGCTGTTGTGCTGTTTCCCCACGAGAAGGCTGACGTCTGCGCCGGCTTTCCTGACGATCATGCCGAGGAGCTCCCAGTTGCCGAAGTGGAACCCGACGCCTATTCCGCCTGTTCTCGCGAATTCCTCGAGAACTTCGGGGGTTCGCACCGTGACGAACTTCTCGAGATGCCTCACGCCGAGACGGTCCTGTCTCGCGAACTCCACCATGAAACGGCCGGCGCTGGCGTATGAACGGGAGCCGATCCTGCGTGCCTCGCGGTCGCCTATGCCAGGGAAGGCCTGCCGGATGTTTGCGAGTGACACCCTCCTCCTTGTCCCGAGCATCCAGGCGAGGCGGCCCAGAGCCGCACCGAAGACCAGCGCGGCCCGCAGAGGAAGAAGCCCCAGCAGGAACACGACGCTCCGAAGTGCGGCGTATTCGAGGATGTGGCGAAGGGTGGGTTTCAGGGGCTTCCCCATCCGGGCACCTCCACTTCCACGTCCAGCCTCACCGGCTCCATGTCGCCGTCGCCGCGGTAGCAGACCCTGCACAGGGAGGAATCCCTGAAGTACGGGCTGCCGGAGCGGCTCATGTCGTTGCAGATGAAGTACCACTGCCCGTTCCACTCGAAGAATGAGCCGTGCCTGTCCAGCGTCACGGGGTGCCTCCGGTACCTCAGCGGAGGCGCGACCATATCCTCCCTTATGATCGAGCCGCGGCACTCGTAGGGGCCGTAAACGCGGTCGGACATGCCGTAGAAGCACCCCCAGGAGAGGTAGTAGACGCCGTTTCTCTCGTGCAGGCAGGGCTTGTCGTCGGTTCTTCCGGGGCCGTAGGGACCCTCTGGCGCTACGATCTCGATCCGCCGGGGAATCTCGGCCAGGGAGATCATGTCGTCGCGGAGGCGTGCGATGTGATAGTCCCAGACGCCGAAGACGATGTATGCGAAGCCGTCGCGGTCCATCAGGATGCCCGGATCGTAGGCCTTCGTGGGTGCCAGACCCTCGTCTATCAGCGGTCTGCCGAGGGGATCCCTCCAGGGCCCGCCAGGAGACTCGGCCGTGACGACCCCGGTTCGTCGCGCGCCCTCGGAAAAGTACCAGAAGTATCTCCCGTCGCGCTCGGCGGCATCGGTCGCCCAGCACGAGCGGAAGCCGGGTCCTATGTAGGTGTCAGCCGGCGAGAGGCTGCACTCGTGCTTCCAGTGGACCAGGTCGTCCGACGACCATGCCCACCACTCGTCCATTGCATAGCCGCTGTTCGAGGGGGAACAGTCGTGAGTGGCGTAGAGCCAGGCTCTCCCATCGAAAACCCTTACGTGGGGGTCGCACACCCCCATTCCCGGCAGGATAGGATTCGAAGCCTTCAACACTCCGGATCTCCATGTCCGGGATCGAATCGAAGCGCTTCGACGGCACAGGAGGCGAATATGCACCCCGTGAAATCCGGCCGATCGGAGCCGCCGCATTTCCGGCATCTATCTCCAGCGCATGCCCGGGGCACGAGCGCTTCATCGCTTCGACCGCCGTTTCGCCCCCGGTGGCACTCTCCATGCCGCCGATAAAGACGACAACCCCCTCCGGGGGGAATCGGCGGACCGGATCCCGATATCTTCCGGCCGGACATCCGGCTGCAACCCCGGATGCGACCGGTCGCGCAAGCTAGGTTCCGGCCGGGGGAAAGGGCGCCCCGGACCTCAGCGGCTTCCGGGGACGGAAGCGGCGCGGCTCCCCGAGAAGAGGGCCGTGCGGGCATGACCGGAAGGCTCGGGCGAACCATGTTCATCGTGCCCCTGCTCCATTCACTCCTCCGGTTCCGGACCGCTTCGGCAGGGCTCGAGGACGGGCGGACCCCAGTGCGGTCATGTCTGGTCCGCAGAGCGGATCATCGTCAGCAGCATCTTGAACCGCTCCGTCGCCCGCAGCGAATGGGGCTGCCCCGCAGGCATCACCACGAATTCACCGGCTCCCAGGCGAAGAGATCCGCCCGATATTACGACATCCACACTCCCCTCCAGCACCTGCACGGTGGCGTCATAGGGGGAGGTGTGCTCGCCGAGCCCCTGCCCCCGGTCGAATGCAAACAGAGTAAGCGAGCCGGTGCTCTTCTCCAGCAGAGTGCGGCTGACTACCGAGCCCTCCCGGTAGTCGACGAGATCAGCCAGCCTGTGGCCTGCGCCCTTCTCGATCAACGGCGCCCTCCTTCCTCGGTCCTCTCGACAACCCGATGCCCGCATCATCTCCTCTTCAGCGGGTTGGGCACGTCGATCGCGTTCTCGGGGCAGAGCTCATGACAGCAGAGGCATACGATGCACTTCCTCCGGTCCATCACGGCCCTGCCCCCGCGCAGCGTTATCGCCTCCGCCGGGCAGCTCCTCGCGCAGAATCCGCATCCCGTGCACCGGGAGTTGGAACGGGGAACCCTCCTGAGAGCCCACCTGGCAAGTGCTCCGGCGAATCCCGGCACGAGATTGTACATCCACGTCAGGGGCACTTCGAATCCAGGGAACGAGGCGCTCCCGGACACGGACGGAGCTCCGCCGGGCAGGCCGCAGCCTCGCGCCAGCGCGGCCCGCGTGGTCTCCAGGCCGAGCGGCCCGATACCCACGAGCTCCGACATGACCATGTCCAGGGCCACGCCGTTCCTCGCCACGCCGAGCACGCCGTCCAGCCGCACCCTCCCGTCGGTGCCGGGACCCCTCCTGTCCATCGCGAGCACGGCATCCATCACCACCATATCGAACGGAACGAGTGCGTAGATGTTCGCGATGTGGACCGCGAGATCCGCGGGGCGGACCGCCCTGCTGTGCAGGACGGCCTTGCCGAGCCCGGGAACCGCTCCGAAGGCGTTCTTGACGGCGTTCGTGAGACGGCAGTACATGTGGGTCTTGAACTTGCACATGTTTATCACGGCGTCCCACTCGAGCACCGGGCGGGCGATGTTGTACACTCTTCCGCCCGACTCCAGCGACAGGCTCCCTGCGCGCTCGAAGGACACCAGTTCCACTCCGTGGTCGGCGGCCAGGGGCTCGTATCCGCAGTTGCGCCAGTATCTCTCCACTCCGCCCACCGCTCCGCCCGGGCTGTCCCCTACACCGACGCGGCAGCCCCTTTCCTTCAGGAGGACCGCCATGGCGGCGACGACGGCAGGATGCGTGGTGATGCCTCTCTCCGGAGCCTTGGCCGCGAGCATGTTCACTTTGAGGAGGACCCTTGCGCCGGGGACTATGCGCCCTGGCCATCCCCCCGTCTCCTCGATCATCTCCCGGAGAGCTTCCTCGATGGCCGGTCCATCGTAGGTCAGACCCGAGCGGAGGGCTACGTCATGCGCCAATACGGACCGGCCCTGCGCTGCCCGACAGTTCGATCTCCCTTTCGAGAATGTGCTCCAGCCTCGTGTCCCAGTCGAACGGCTCGGCGGCCGCCCTGCAGGCCGCAGGATCGGGAGGCGAGTCCAGAATGGCCGCCGCGGCTCGCGCGAGCAGTTCCGCATCGCGGTTCGGGACGGCGGATGCTACTTCCCCGGGCAGTTCGTCCATCAACCCGCTGCCGCTCAACCCTGCCACCGGGGTCCCGCTGGCGAGCGCTTCGAGGAATGTCAGCCCGAGGGTCTCCGCCGGTGCTCCCGAGACCAGCACGTCGGCATTCCGGTATTCCCTGGCCAGCCCCTCGCTGTCGAGGAACCCTGCATATCTCACCCAGGAGTCTCTCGAAGCCAGGGCCTCCACATTCCTGCGCATGATGCCGTCACCCACGATCACGAGCCTCAGGTCACGTTCCCCGGAAAGCAGCCTGAAGCACTCGAGAACGAGCGACAGCCCCTTCTCCTCGCTCAACCGCCCGACGAACAGCATCGTCTTCGCGCCTGACCGCCTCTCCCGTCCCTGCGGCGAGAAGAGCGACAGATCAACTCCGAGCGGTGCAGGTTCGGTGTTGACGATTCCCTCCGAGGCCAGGCGGCGCCTTACACAGGCCGATGCGACGAAGATCCTCTCGCTGTCCGAGTATGCGTGCCTCAGGTATCTCCACCCCAGCCTCTCGAGCTGACAGCACAGGGCGGGGAGCCTGCCGCGGAGGACCGCCGTGTAGTTGAGTGGGAAGTAGGCGTGATAGTAATCGAAGACGGGCAGACCGGACCTCCTCCGCCATTCGCTCACGGCCCGCCGCATGAGGAAGGGGCTCCCGCACTCCACGAAGTCGGGCTCCCAGGCGTCGAGGGCCCTGATCACCTGCCGGCCGGCCAGAGGAGTCCTGTAGCCGGGGGCGAACGGAATCCGCACACCCCGGACCGCAGCCATGGGCATCAGGGGGGCACCCGTCAGCGAGGCGGTTCTGCCCGGGACTATGGCCATGTGCCCGATGTCAGGCCGGGTCCTGGCAAGCCATTCCCTCTTCTTTTCGATGTAGCGTCTCACACCCCCGCCGGTGGTGCTCCAGAACATCGTGACGTCGCAGGCTCTCAACGACGGATCTGGGGGCAGTTGCCCAGCGCAGGGGCGAAGACCCTGTTCTTTCCGGCTCTCTTCGCGAGGTAGAGCCTCTGGTCGGCGACCTCGAGCAGCTTGTCCATCTCGGGGACGTCGCTCGGGAATGTGGAAACGCCCAGGCTTATGCTGACGCATCCCTGCGGCTGCTCCGTGGCATGGGGGATGTCCTGGTTGGCTGCCAGGACGCTCTTCCGGATTCTTTCGGCTATCTCGGCGGCGACCTTTCCGGAGGCGAAGGGCAGGATGCAGACGAACTCCTCACCTCCGTACCTGGCGAGTGTGTCACCGGTCTCGCCCCTGAGCGCGGACTGGATCGCCCTCGCCACGCTGCGGAGCAGGAGGTTTCCGACGGGGTGCCCGAAGCTGTCGTTGTAGTGCTTGAAGTCGTCGATGTCTATCATGATGAGGGAACATTCGTAGTAGTGCCTCTCGGCCCTTGCCAGCTCCTCTTTGAGCTTCTCGTCGAAGAAGCGGAGGTTCCGGAGGTTCGTCAGCTTGTCCCTCTGGGCCATCTCCCAGTACTGAGCCTGCAGTCTCGCGTTCTCGAGGGCCGTGGCCGCATGGTTCGCAAGGGTTCCGATGCGCCTCTCCGAGTCCTCGTCGAACCTCCCCCTGACACTGCTCTGCAGGTCGATCACGCCCATGGTCTTTTCGTGCACCACCATGGGCACAGCGATCTCGCTGCGGGTGTTGGGGAGGTTCGGCACGTACCTGCTGTCCAGGGCCACGTCGGGCACATTGACTATCTTTTTTCCTATGAAGGCGTTAGCCACAAGGCCGACTATCGAGTGACGCCGCTGGGGAAGGGCGTCGTTTCCGGTCAGCTTCGGGAAGATGACGGACCTGTGCGTCTCGAAGCCGTCCGTCTCGTCGGGGTAGCCGGACTGAGCCACGACCTTCAGGGACTCCGGGAAGCTCTCGTCGGAAGACGTCTCCTCCGGTACGAGTATCGAGATGGCTTCATCTGGGTAGAACTTCCTGAGAGTGCCGAGCAGACGCGCTCCGATCTCATCGAGCTGGGTGGAGGCATTCATGTCCCTGCCGATACGGGAAAGGTTCTCCAGCTCGTCGTTCCTGCGGCGCAGGTCCTCCCTGAGGCTGTTCTCCTCCGTCACGTCGGTCGCGAGGATCATCGCGCCCGAGATCCTTCCTCCGCGCCTGAACGGGGCATACCTGAGGTTTACCACGAGCTGCCCGGAAGCCCCGATCTGGATAGACACCCCCTGCTCCAGCGCCGCCCTGCCTTCAAGGAACACCCCTCTCAGCATCTCGGGCCTCGGATCCTTCGACAGCAGAGGAAGAGCCTCGTAGAGCGGCCGTCCCTTCATGGAGTCCGGATCCATGCCGAAGATGTCCCTGGCCCTCGCGGTGGCATCGGTTATCCTCAGGGTCGTGTCCACAAGCACCACAGCGGAATCCAGGCTGGACAGGATCGCTGCGATCTGATCGCGGCTCTCGCTTATCTGCTCCATGTCCACGGCTGCAGCGAGCGCGGCGGAGGCCTGTGCGCAGAACTCCTCGAGCACTTCGAGCTCGCTCCTGCCGGGCTTTTCGGCTCCGGCCTGCCTGTCGACCCTGACGAGCCCCATCAGCCTGCGTCCCGCGGCGAGGGGCGTGTCCACATAGTCGGCGGAGCCGAACCACGCGATCTTGATCTCTGGAAGCGGCGCCTCCCTCGACAGCACCTGCCTCAGCTCCCGCACGGCGATGGCCGCGGGCATCCCCTCCTGACCCCTCAGGCTCATCACCATGCCCGGATCCTGCGCCAGGCCCCTCCCGAGGCTCGATTCCAGAACAAGGTCATCGGTCTCCGGTCTGTAGCGGAAGACCTGCACCCTGTCGAAGCCGAGGCCGGTCACCGCAGCCGCGGCAATGGCCCTGAAGATCTCGCTGACCGAGGTGCAGGTCGAAAGCTCGATGCAGAGATCCCTCACCGTCTCGAGCCGGGTCAGCCCCGTCTCCAGAATCCCGACGAGCTCGTCCAAGGTGCCCTCGCGGTCCGGGGGGATATGTCTCGCCGACGCGGCAGGGCGCGGCCGGGCTTCGGCAAGCAGGTCCTGGCAGACGGAGACGATCTCGGGCATGGGGACGGGTATCTCGAGGATTCTGTCGGCTCCCGCCCTCCGCGCCCTGTGAAGGACGGACCGCTCGACCCTGGGCACGAGCATGAGGATGGGTATGGCGCCGAGTATCGCGTCGTTCCTGAGATAGCGGCAGATGCGGAGCCCGCTGAGTCCAGGCAGGTAGATGCCGCATACCAGCAGATCCGGAGGAGAGGTCGAGACCCTCCTGACGACATCGAAGCCGTCCTGGCAGAGGTCCGCCGCGAATCCCCCTATCCTCAGAGCCTTCTGGAGCATCAGGGCGAGCTCGGGATCGCCTTCCGCGATCAGAACCTCCCGCCCCGGCTGCGCCATGAGATGCTACTCGGCTTCCAGCGCTGCCTGTGCCGCGGCCAGCCTGGCGACGGGCACCCTGTAGGGAGAGCACGAGACGTAGTCCAGACCCACGGAGTGGAAGAAGCGTATCGAGGCCGGATCGCCGCCGTGCTCGCCGCAGACACCCAGCTTCAGTCCGGGCTTTGCGGCCCTGCCGCGCTCCACCGCGAGGGAGACCAGAGTGCCGACACCCTCCGTGTCGATCGAGGCGAACGGGTCTTTCTCGTATATGCCCATCTTCACATAGTCGGAGAGGAACCTGCCCGCGTCGTCGCGGGAGAAGCCGCAACCCATCTGCGTGAGATCGTTCGTGCCGAAGCTGAAGAAATCGGCGTGCATGGCGACTCTGCCCGCGTCAACAGCAGCGCGGGGCACCTCGATCATCGTGCCTATCCTGTAGGGGATCGCGTCGGGAGCCACTTTCCGCTCGGCGAAGACGGCGTCGATCACCGCCTGCGCCCTTGACCTCGATATCTCCAATTCGGCCGGATGACCCACCAGCGGGATCATGATCTCGGGGTGTACCGCCGTTCCGCTCTCCATGCAGTCGATGGCCGCCTCGATGATGGCTCTCACCTGCATGTCCGACACCTCGGGGTACACCAGCCCGAGTCTGCAGCCCCTGAGGCCGAGCATGGGGTTGAACTCGTGAAGGGACTCCACCGTCCGTCTGACGCGCTCGACCGGGATTCCCATGGCCTCGGCCATCTCCCTCTGGCCGGCCTCGTCCTGAGGAAGGAACTCGTGCAGGGGCGGATCCAGGAGGCGTATCGTGCACGGCCGCCCGTCGAGCGCCTTGAAAATGCCCTCGAAGTCCCCCCGCTGGAGAGGCAGAAGCTCGGCCAGAGCCTCGTTGTAGGTCGCCAGAGGACCGGCGAGCTTCTCCTCGATCTCCTGTGAGGGGGCGGCGGCCAACTGGTCGCGGAGACGCTTCACCTCTTCGGCCACGAGGATCAGCTTCCTGAAGGAGACGATCCTGCCGCCCTCGAAGAACATGTGCTCGGTCCTGCACAGGCCGATCCCCTCCGCACCGAAGAGAACGGCCATCTCGGCGTCCCTGGGGGTGTCGGCATTGGTTCTCACGCCCAGCCTGCGGAACTCGTCAGCCCAGCCGACGAGCTCGGCGAAATTCGCATAGAGCCTGGACTCGGACGCGGGCATCATCCCCTTGAGAACCTGGACTATCTCAGAGGGCCGCACCTCGACCTCGCCGAGGAACACCTCCCCCGTGAAGCCGTCTATGGCGATCAAGTCACCCTCGCCCAGCCTGACCCCCGAGCACTCCAGAACCTTGGCCCTGCTGTCGATGCGCAGGTCGCTCGCACCTGCCACGCAGGGCGTGCCCATTCCCCTGGCCACCACCGCCGCGTGGGACGTCATACCCCCGCGCGCAGTGAGAATGCCCTTCGCGACGGCCATCCCGCCGATGTCCTCTGGGCTTGTCTCGAGCCTGCAGAGAACCACCTTCTCGCCTCTCGAGGCCCAGCTCTCCGCGTCCTCCGCCGTAAAGACGATCCTGCCGGATGCGCCGCCGGGGGAGGCGTTGAGTCCCCTGGTGAGGAGGCGTGCTGCTTCCTTCCCCTTTCTGTCCAGAACCGGTGCGAAAAGCTGGTTGAACGAGGCTGCAGGAATCCTCGAAACCGCCTCCCTGCGGTCTATCAGGCCTTCCTTGACCATGTCCACCGCCGCGTTGAGCGCCGCGAACACCGTGCGCTTGCCGGCCCTGGTCTGAAGCATGTAGAGGGTGCCGTTCTCGATCGTGAACTCCATGTCCTGCATGTCGCGGTAGTGCCGCTCGAGCCTGTTCCGG
>JAAYTY010000051.1 GCA_012523605.1 Candidatus Fermentibacterota bacterium | reverse complement strand
CCGTGGTGTGCGCGCACGATTCCCAGAACCACCGCCAGACCGATGCCCCTGCCCTGGAGCCGGGTGTTGAAGAAGGGGTCGAATATCCGTGACGAAGTGCGCTCATCCATGCCGGGGCCGGTATCCGAAACCTCCAGCGTGGCATAGATGCCGGGAGTGAGGCTGTCGTCGACGTAGCAGCCCCTGAGGTACTCCCTGTCGCAGTACATGCTGCCGGTGCGAACGACTATCGAGCCTGTACCTGCTCCGGCTCCGATCTCACCGCCTGCGTTCGAGACGAGGTTCAACACCGCCTGCTGGAGGTCCACGGGATCGCCGAGCACCTGCGGGAGACCTGTCGCCAGATCGAACCTCAGGATGACTCCCTCGGGGATGTTCACCCTCAGGAGCTCGGCCATGCTCCTGACGAGGTCGCTCAGGTCCAGCGGCTCGCTGGCAGCCCGGCTCCTGCCCGAGTATGCCATGAGCTGGCGGCAGAGGTCGGCGGCCCGCCTGGCCGACGCCTCGATCTGACCGAGGTATGTCGAACAGAGCGAGCGGTCCTCCCCTGCGTCCGCCGCCAGCTCCGCATTGCCGAGGATGCCCATCAGCAGGTCGTTGAAATCGTGAGCCATGCCTCCGGCCAGGAGACCCAGGCTCTCCAGCTTCTGGCTTCGTCTGATCTGCTCTTCGAGCCGCTCCCTGCTCACCTCCTGCGCCTTCCTCTCCGTGATGTCTCGGATCAGCGCGATGAAGCCGGACCAGGCGCCGGAGAGCGTTACCGGGGAGAGCCTCGCGGAGAACCACATGATGCCGCCGTGCATTTCGAGCGAATACTCGAACTCGACTGTCCTCCCTCTCTGCACGTCATTCAGGGCCGACCTGATCATCCCCGCGATGGGCTGGGGAAGCACCTCGTCGTACCTTCTTCCCATGAAGGCGCTGGGCGGCATGATCAGCTCGATCCTCGGGGAGTTGTAGAACAGGAACCTGCCCTCGGCATCGAACCTGAAGATTGTGTCCGTCATAGAGGAGAGGACGCTTCTCATCATGCTCTCGGATTCGCGAAGCTCCCTCTCGACGCTGAGCCTGGCGCTCACGTCACGCATTATCCCGAGAACCCGGGGTTCGGGCCCCGCCTCGAGCGATATCGTGCTCACCTCGATGTCCACAGGCCTGCCGGACTTGTTTCGTATCCTCAATCCGTACTGGCTCGGAACAGGCCTGTTCTCGCTCCTCGCGGCGAACCGCTCCTCCATGAACGCCCGGCCCTCGTCGTCGAGGAACACGTTGTAGTCGAAGGTCCGCCTCGTGACCTCGGCGAAGCTGTATCCGGTGATCGAGCAGAAGGCGGGATTGACGTAGAGGTAGTGCCGTCCCTGGAGGATGTAGATGCCGTCGAAGGAGTTCTCGACGATCGTACGGTAGAGCTGCTCGCTGTTGCGAAGGGCCTCCTCCGCCGCGAGCCGATGGGCTTCGTCCCTGACCGCTACGACCCAGCCCTTCGCGCCGGATGCGGAATCCCGCACAGCGCTGGATGTCGCGCTCACGTATCTCGCCGACCCGTCCATGCGCTGGAGCCGGAGTCTGGATTCGCGAGGTTTCCTCCTCGCCGTTCCGCCCAGCGCTTCCACGGGGTCGGCGACCGGCTCGCCTGAGCGGGGATCGAAGAGCTTCAGCACTTCCGTGACGGGTCTGCCGACCGCCTGGGCCGACCGGAGTCCCGTGAGCTGTTCGGCGGCCCTGTTCATGAAGGTCACCAGGCGATCCTGATCGCACGAGATCAGAGCATCGCCCGAGACTTCCAGGCAGGCCTCCAACCAGAAACCCTGCCGCCCGGAGCCTTCCATGACGGGTTCCCGGCCTTCACTTCCCAGGGAGCACCTCCCTCCAGAGCACGATGATCATCGTGATCCATGTTAAGATAGCCCGTGGAAAGGCGATGCGGAAGAGGGGGTAACCCGCCCGGGGCGGAGCCGGCTCCGCCCCGGGCGCGAATCAGTTCTCCCCCAGGACTATTATCCTGTCGCCCGGCTGGAAGGTGATCTGCCTGCTCTTGTAGGGGTTGACCACTACTCCGTGCGCAGAACCGGGATCGTGGGCCTTCGACAGGATCCTGTAGCCCAGCGCCACCTCTCTCTTCATCCTCGCGGACTCCACTACGGTGTAGAAGTCGAGAGGCGTCCCGGTGGCCACGTAGCCCTCGACCGGCTTCAGATACACCTCGGAGCCCTCCGGGTCGAACAGGTCCCTGAAGAGCCCCTTGAGCCCCGGGTTCTCGGCTATCTGGGCGATCATCAGGCTTATGAGCTTATCGCTTACTATGAAGTCGTCGGCTCTCGTCACCTCGGCGAGCTGGCGGTTCCTGTCGTCGAGCATCTCGCTGACGATGGAGAAGCTCCGCCCGGAGCGCTCCCTGATGTTGCGGAGGTGGAGCAGGGTGATGAGGGTTCTCGCGTCGGCCTGCTGGGTGGACATGGTGTCGGAGTAGCTGTGGACGATGACGTGATCGAACGAAGGCACGTCCAGCCCCTCCAGCACGTCCCTGTCGGTGGTGCTCCCCGAAGCCCACGCGACGGTGATATTCCGAAACGGTCCCGAGGCGACCGATGCGAGAGCGTTCTCGCTCTCGGGGTCCGCGACGAGCGTGACTGTGGAGCCTGCGGAGACATATCCGTCGAGTTCGCGCACCACGATCGGGACTCTCCTGTTCCATCCCAGGATCAGCGTCCTCTCGGGACCGGGCGCATGCGGCGGCTCGTTCTTCACCAGATCCCTCCTGACGGGCGGAGCGGTGATTCCGGACAGCCTGACCGTATCGTCGTCCTCCGAGATGGCGATCACCCGGTCGCCCTTCTCGTACACCGTGTCCATCGGCGGATTCACCAGAGCGGTCCCGTCCGCCCTGCAGATACCTATCACCGACGAGTCCTCGTACATCATCAGGGATTCTCCGAAGCTCCTGCCGATCAATGCGGGCTCCTCGGCGAAGTAGATCTCGTCGCCCCCGAAATCGAGCAGTTCGGTATAGACGATCGACAGCCCCGACTGCCTGCACGTCTGCGCGCTGATTCGGGCGATCATGTCGCCTGCGAGGACGAGCTGTGCCTCGCTCCTACCCACCATCTCGGCCACCTCGAGGTTGTCGGGATCGTCGATGACTCCGACGATGTGGTACGGCTCGCGGCGCCGGTTCGGATTGTTGACCAGAGCCAGAACCGTCTTGATCACGGAAGAGTCGGGATCGCCGTCATCAGGCGGAAGGACGACGATGGCTCGTGCGCCGTGGTGGTTGATGATCTCCAGATCTCCGAGATCTATCGGGCACCCCGTCCGGCACACCACCCTGGTGGTTTTCGTGTCGGGAACGTGAGCCCTTATCTCGTCCTCCATCTCCACCTTGTCCTTTTCGGCGAGGACTGCTATGCAGGCGTGCTTCCGGTTCTCGTTGGCGGTCACGATCTCCGAGACGACGGTGAATATCTGAGGCGACCAGCCGAGGATGACCGTGTGATTCTCCTCGGCGACGAACGACTTCCCCTTGCGGAGCTGTTCGAGTTTCGAATCGATGCCTGTCGTAATGATGCCTATCAAAGTCCCCACTACGAAGATGCCGCCGATGGTGACCGCGAGCATCGCCAGCAGGAAGGGTACCGGGCCGGTGTCTCCCCCCATCGTTCCCGCATCCAGGGTCCTCATGAGCCCCGACCAAGCCACTTCGATGAATCCCCTGCCCTCGGGATCCACGCCGGTGGCTATCACGAAGACCGAGATCAGGGAGATCAGAAACACCGCCAGGACGAAGAGCATCCCGATCATCGCCGCCGGGCCGCGGGAGGTCAGGTTGTCGAAGGAATAGCGCAGCCTCTTCCCGAAAGTGATCTCAGTCACCGGCAGGACACCTCCCGAAATGCTCCCGCGCGCCTCCGCCCTTTCGGACTGCATACCCGACGGCGGCGCAGACCCTGGAGCCCGACTAGGCCCTGGGCGCCCTCTCTATCGTTATGGCGCTCCTTATGCTCTCAATCTTGCGGGACTTCCTGCCGATGTTCCAGACGAGAAAGGAATCCTGCGGCTTTCTTGCGTCTCTGGTGTAGTGGATGTTGATCCTTCCGAATCCCATGAGCCTCTCCAGAATGTCTCCGGTGTCGACGCTCGTCGAGTAGTCCTCGCGGCCGATCTGAGTGCCTGTCTCAGTCATGCCGGACTGGATGTTGACGTAGTTGGGCGTGAGAACGGCGTACCTGAACATCCCTCGCAGCCAGGATATAGCTATCGCGGAAAGGAAGACCAGCGCGATGAGCAGATAGCCCAGGCCGTTCATCTGCACGCTGAGCCCGCCGATGAAATCGACGAACGGGTCGAGGAAGCCCAGGAAGGCCATCCAGATCCCGGCGCCCACCGCGAAAAGTAGCATGATGAGCACTTCCTTCGCGCCGACCTGGAACTCCTCGACGATGAAGTTGCACAGGAAAACGAAAAGCCAGATGGTCCCAAGGGTGCCCAGAATGCCCTCGGAGAGGCCCAGCACGCTGGCGATGAAGCAGATGATGGAAACTATCACGGTGGGCATGTAGATGACCTTCCTGCTCCAGTCGAAGATCACCAGCCACTCGTTGATGTCGGGATCTTTCTCGAGCTGTCTGTCCATCTCTGTCCTGGTGCGGATCGTCTTCCTCATGAGGAAATAGACGCCCAGACCGATCAGTGCTATCAGCAGCGGCAGGAAGAAAACCACCCACTTAGTGGTATCCCAGTGATCCATGACACCCTCCACTCCGGAAAAGTGCTCTCAATCGGGCTTCGCCCGGCGTCTCCTCGGAAGAAGGGGCGCGACGGGCACCGCTTCAGCCTATTCCGCCCAGGCACTCCGAAAGAGCCTGCATCCTATAAGGCTTCTGCAGGAATGCCGCCACGTCCCTCCCGGAGAATCTGGCGGACATCTCCTGCTCGTTGTAGCCGCTCGAGACGATCACCGGCAGACCGGCCCTCGCACTCCTGATCTCCCTGAAAACCTCGTCCCCGTTCATCCCCGGCATGGTCATGTCGAGGATCACGGCCTTCAGCGTGGCCCCCGAAGGCCCCCTCACAGCCTCGATCGCCCCCGCGCCGTCGGCCGCGGTAACAACCTCGTAGCCGAGTTTTTCCAGCATCGCCCTGCCGACCGACAGAACCGCCTGATCGTCATCCACCAGCAGAATGATCCCGCTGCCGCCCCGGCGCCGATCAGCGGGCGACGAAGACGGCGCAGTCCGTGGACACCCCCTCGCGGACGGCAGGAGCACCTTGAATGTCGAGCCCCTTCCGGGTTCGCTGTACACCTTCACCGCGCCCTTGTGGCCGCGGACGATTCCAAGCACCGCGGCCAGGCCGAGCCCCCTGCCCGTGAACTTGGTGGTGAAGAAGGGATCGAAGATCCGGCTCTTCGTCTCCTCGTCCATGCCGCAGCCTGTATCGGACACCTCGATGAACACATACTCGCCCTCGGCCAGTTCGTCGTCCAGGTGGACGCTGTGAAGGTACTCGCAGTCGCACGACATGCATCCGGTCGAGATCGAGATCTGGCCTTGGGTGTCTCCGATCGCGTCCGATGCATTCAGAATGAGGTTCATCACCACCTGCTGGATCTGGACGGGGTCGGCAAGCACCGGCGGGAGATCCTTCCCGCAGTTGTACCTGATGGCGGTCTTCCTCGAGATGGAGACTTCGAGGATGTGAGCCATCTCCGTCACCAGCGCAGAGATGTCCATGATCTTCATCTGCAGGCGGCCCTTTCCGCTGTAGGCCAGCATCTGGTTGCACAGGTCCGCGGCCCTGCGGCTGGCCCTCACGATCTCCTCGACCAGGGGCCTTGCGGGCGACAGGTCCGAGAGCTCGTCGAGGGCTATGTCAGCGTTTCCCAGTATCGCCACCAGCAGGTTGTTGAAATCATGCGCTATCCCTCCCGCGAGCACGGCCAGGCTCTCCAGCTTCTGCGCCTGGAGCATCCTCTGCTCGAGCTTCCGCCTCTCCTCCGCGCCGGCTCTCTCACGTGTCACGTCCTTTCCCGCTCCGATCACGCGGACGATCCTTCCGCTGGACGAATCGCGGACGGGTCTGGCGGTGACTCTCAGCCAGAGCGTGGATCCGCTCTTGGACAGGATCCTGAACTCGAATTCGTCCGGCGAGCCGGTGGCGATCATCGCGGACACCTTCTCGCTTGCGTGGCGCAGATCGGCGGGGTGCACGACGCTGAAGAGCCCGCCCATCGCGTCGCGCTCTCCGGGCGAGAATCCCGTGACGGCGTTATACGAGTCGGTGACCCACTCCCTCCTGAGAACGCCGTCTTCGCCGAGGCTCAGGCTGAACGCGAAGTCGCTTATGGACTCGGAGATCGTCCGATATCGCTCCTCGCTCTCCCTGAGGGCGGCCTCGGTCTTCCTCCTCTCCGATACGACGATCAACTGGGCCGCCTGGTCCGCGAGCTCTCCGGCGAAGGCGGCCTCATCGTCGAACCAGTCCCTGGGCTCTCCCGTGTGCTCGACGAAGAGGACTCCGACGGTCCTGCCCTCGATGATCACCGGAGCGGCGAGCAGAGAGGATATCCCGCAAGGCTCCAGGTAGCCGCTGAGGAGCTCGGATGTGCGCTCGTCACGGCAGGCATCCGAGGCGTCGATGACCCTGCTTCCGGAAAGTGCTCGGAAGAAGGATGGGTATGCTCCGAGGGAGAGCACGGGGGGGGGTGTGAAGCGGCAGGACGCTCCTGAGCAGACCACAGGATAGATCGCCGTGCATTCGTCCCGCCCGGTGGTCATCCATACGCGGGCGCCTGCCGTACCGAGGGCTCTGCTTCCCTCCTCGGCGATTCTCTGGAGCCCGGGAATGGGATCGGCCGGGGTGGATACGAGACTGTGCGCAAGTCCGAGAATGGTTTTCTGGTGAAGTGCCAGCCGGGAAAGGCGGTCCTTCTGCTCCCGCTCCTGTTTCGATCTGTATGTGAGGTCGACCACGCTCGCGAATGCGCCCTTGAACCTCCCCCTGGAGTCTATGATGGGCGTGGCGGAGATCAGCACCTGCATGACCTGTCCGTCGCGTCTCAGCATGCAGGTCTCGTAGCGCTCCGAGACCCCCTGCCGCCTGGCTTCGAAATGCGCCTCCTGCCTGTCCCTCCAATCCGGATGGATCAGCGTGAGCCAGGGAATGCCCACCAGCAGTTTCGGAGTCGTTCCGCGCATCACCGCGAGAGAGGGATTCACATAGCTCACCATGAACTTCTCGTCCACGGCAATAACGCCCTCCAGGGCGGATTCCACGAAGAGTCTGAACTCCCTCCCGGCCTGACGCAGCCTGTCCCTTTCGCGGGTCTGGGCGCTCACGTCGCGCGAGACTACCAGGTAATGGGTTTCTCCCGGGGAGAGCTGAACGGGAGCCATCGTGACCTCGGCCTCGAACCCCGAACCGTCGGGCCTGCAGTGCCTGTGCGTGGCGCGCGTCGTCCTGCCGGAGGCCAGAACCTTTTCGAGCAGGCAGTTCACGCTGTTGCAGCAGGCGTCGTCGTTGCTGCCGTGCAAAGCCTCACTGCACAGCAACCCCTCCTGCAATCGAAGGAGCCCCGGGGCGGAATCGCTGCCGACCGAAGCCCTGTTGGCGAACACGACTCTCCGTGAGGAATCCAGAATGACTATATCTTCGGGTATGGAATCGAGGGCGGTCCTGAAGCCCCTGTCGAGGAATCGCGGGCGTTGCTTCCTCCGGGGCGGCTCCAATGGGCCCTCCTTGCCTG
>JAAYTY010000050.1 GCA_012523605.1 Candidatus Fermentibacterota bacterium | reverse complement strand
TCGAGGAGGACCGGATAGGTGGTGAACTGGAGGATGTGATATCTCCCCGGCAGAACCGGCCTCGAGAATCGCAGGCTTCCGATCCCGATGTTCCGCGTTTCCAGCGCTACCCACTTTTCCGGGCACATCGGCGTCATGGTGCGGAGGATGTCAAGCAGCAGCTCCGACAGGACTCCCTGCGAGAGCCAGGTGCGGCCGCCGGTCTCCGAGGCCGTGGGGCCCGTGTCCATCTCCCAGCCCTTGATCTCGCACGCTGAGGTGAGAGGGCCTCCTATCTCGATCGGCTTCTCGGCCGAAGCGCTCAGGCCCGGTCCCGCAAGCATCCACACGTCGCCGAGGCCGGCAGAGAGATTGTCCAGTACGAAGTGGTGTATCGTACCCTCGACCGAGCCCTGGACCATGCGGCTGTGGCATCGCCTTCCGGACGTGGTGAACTCGACGCTCTCCGGCAGGAATACTCCCTCGAGAGCCTTCTCGAGCTGTCTGGACAGCTTCTCGGATCCCAGCTTTTCGAGCAATCTGGCCGAATGCTGACCCACGGCGACTTTCGAGGGTATCCCGGTGACGGCCTCGAACCAAGAGCTCCACGAGCGTATCATCCCCTCCCTGTCGTACACGGCGGTTCCGCCCGGCAGCATGTCCTGGGGCTGGTCCTGCCCGTAATTCGGGAGCCTCGCGTGGAGCAGAGCATGGCCCCTGCCGCCGGGGATGATCTCTTCGAGGGTGCCGTCCCTGACGAACCGCATCCTGCTCAGACGGGCATCGGGTGGAGCTGAGAGCGGACATCCTTCACAGACCCCGCTCTCTCCCCAGTACTCCCAGCAGTGCCTTAGCGCCGGGCCCGCGCCCTGCCAGACCACCTTAAAATCCTCCATGTACAGAACCGGGAGGACGGAGAGCGAGTCGGGCTGCTTCTGCTGGGCCGGTGAGCCGCCGAGGCAGTATCTCTCGAGCATCCTGCCGAGAGACCTTAGGAGCGCCTGGTCGGCGGGGGAGGTCGCCGAGAAGCCTGCGGCCAGCTTCAGATCGTCCCTTATCCTCACCGAGAGCACCGCGGGGAACTGCTCCCCCTTCCCTGCGTCGAGGCACTCGATATCGGCGCGTGAGGTTCCGGGCGCGGCGAGGACCCCCGAGGGGAGATCCTGCCCCAGCAGGACCAGCGCCCGGGCGCCGATCTCCGATGCCAGGGTCTCCAGACAGGGCTGGAGAGACGACCACGATTTCACCGATCTCGCCTGCAGGATCTGCTCAATATCCTCTAGAAGCGCCCTGCGGCTCTCCTGGTCGGCGTTCGAGCGCACATGCCCCAGCAGGTCCAGCCTCATCGAGAGAACGGGAAGCAGGACGGCCGCCCTCTGCTCGACCAGAACCGGGCTCGAGGCTCCGGACAGGATCGCGAGGTAGCGTCCGCCCCTTCCGAAGGGGGCGACATAATGATGCCCGGTCCCGTCGCAGCACGGAACGGCGGAAGCATCGAGCCAGACGGGAGCCGCAGCCGTTTCGGAGCCGTATACCCCTCCCGGCATCAGGTCGCCCTTATCGATCCGCAGGCCCGAGGAGCACAGGAGCCTCGGCTCTCCCCCCGACCTGTCCGCAAGAGCTCCCGCAGGAAGCCCGACGGCCTTCAGGAGGGTTTCCAGCTCGCTCTCGGCAGAGACGAGGGGCATGGACTCCCACTCCTCGATGACCCTCTCCCAGCCCGCGAGAACGGCTCTGGGCACTTCGGTCATCCAAATCCAGCCCGAGCCGTCGGCAGTCGTTGAGATGGAGCAGATCACCTCCCGAAGGCCTCCCCATCTGTCCAGGACCGAAGTGAGAAGGGGCTCGCCTGTAAGGCGCGGTGCGAGAGTCCCGAGAAGATCGGACTCGGTGAGTTCCCAGGGCGTGTAGCCGAGCAGAGCCACCATGCCGGGCGATGCGACGGGCAGGGGGGCGTTCTTCACAAGCCTGATATACGGGATTCCCGCGCAGGTCTCGGAGCCGGGCCCTGTGAGGTGATAGACGAAGTATTCGTTCCCGGAACACTTCGCGGCGGCCGTCAGATATCTCCCCTCCTGGGCGAACGCCACCTGTACGAATCTCCCGCCCTGCGGAAGTGGGCGCAGAAGGTCGGAAACGGCGAATCCCTCGAGATGGGAGTAGTCGCCCGGACCGGTGGAGGCGACTGCCGCCACCCTTCCGTCAGCCACGGTCAGCTTGATGAGAACGGCCTCTGACTTCATCCAGCCTCCTCGACAGGCCCCAAGATACGAGAGCGGAGGCGGGGTCGCCATAGAGCGCAGGCCGTGAGTTCGGGAGGGGCCTGAACTCACGGATACGCACGCCGCATCTGCGAAGCGAGCCGGCGAGAGACCCTGCCGGGAGCTTGAAGGTCAGGGCATGCGCCATGGATGACGCAGGCAGGCTGCGTGAAGCAACAGGGACGGCCCCGGCAAGAGAGCCTGCGGACCATTGACACCGCGCCTTTCCGCTTCTCATATACCCGTCCTGTCCGGGCTGGAGAGGCCCGGACAGCTCTCCTCGGGCTTGGAGAGCCTTCCGGTGTCGGAAGGCTTGACACCGCAGGATGATTGCCGCAGATTAGTGTTTCGCCGGACAGGCGACAGTTCTTTGAAATCGCAGAGAAGACAGGTACTGCAACCGCGTTCTGTGCGGACCTGAGGCAGTTCTGCCTCCTGGATCCGAAACTACTTGATTCCGTCAGGAATCGACTTTCTTTTTTGCGGAGAGTTTGATCCTGGCTCAGGACGAACGCTGGCGGCGTGGATAAGGCATGCAAGTCGAACGGGATGGAGTTGCAAGCAATTGCTTCTCCTGAGAGTGGCAAACGGGTGAGTAACACGTGGGTAACATACCTCCGGGTGGGGGATAACCCAGGGAAACCTGGGCTAATACCGCAGACGTCTGACCGTCCATGACGGACTGACTAAAGGTGGGGACCTTCGGGCCCGCCGCCTGGAGATTGGCCCGCGCCCCATTAGCTTGTTGGCGGGGTAACGGCCCACCAAGGCGACGATGGGTAGCCGGCCTGAGAGGGTGTCCGGCCACACTGGGATTGAGATACGGCCCAGACTCCTTCGGGAGGCAGCAGTCGAGGATCTTCCACAATGGGCGAAAGCCTGATGGAGCGACGCCGCGTGAGGGATGAAGGCCCTTTGGGTTGT
>JAAYTY010000049.1 GCA_012523605.1 Candidatus Fermentibacterota bacterium | reverse complement strand
TAAGATACGCGGAGCCCTCGAAACCTGGCGCGCCCTGAAGGAGCTCTGATATGGCGCGGAGCGGCACCAGCCGCGGGGCCCGGCCTCCCTCTCGCCGGAGATCTTATGGGTGCCCTTCTCGAATGGCTCGGCTCGTCGGGGGTCCGGCGCGTGACCATCGCATCCTACGCCGCCGGCGGGCCTGGAGGATCGGAGCGTGGGCTCCAGGTCGAACGGCGGGCGTGCTTCGGGGAAGCTCTCGCCATGGCTTTCCAGGGGATGGACGGAGATCTGCTGATCCTTCACGGGGACAGGCTCCAATGGCATCCGATGCATGCAGTCCCCTCCATTCCGGGCGGAGCCGCAGCCCTGGTGCTTCTCTGCGCCGACCGCTTCGATCCGAAGCCTCTGCGCCTTACGACGACCCCGCAGGGCATCATCGAATGGACGGGGGGCGTGGGGGAGGCAACGACCAACCTGGCCGACTCCGGAGCATGGCTCGCCACACGCCGTCTGGCCGATGCTTCCCGGGACGCCCTCACGCCTCGCGACGCGCTGATCGCGGCGCTGGCATCCGGAACCGGCGTTGCAGGCGAGATCGCACCCGGCTATACAAGGAGTCTGGAGAAAGGCGAGGGATACCTGTCGGCGTGCCACGACCTCCTGTCAGGGCATGTTCCGGGATGCTTCAGGGAACGCCGTCCGACGGACGGCATTCTCGTCGAGGAAGGCGCCCTCGTCGGAGAGGGGACCGTTCTGAGCGGAACCGCATGGCTCCGCACGGGCTCGGCGACGGGCGCGGGCTGTTCGCTGGATAACTGCGTTCTGCTTCCCGGCTCCCGGGTGGGTGACGGTTGCAGACTGAGGAACATGCTGGTCGGAAGCGGCGCGAGCATCCCCCCCGGAACCGACGCCTTCGACAAGTATCTCAAGATCCGCGAAAGGAGCGGACCATGATCGAAAGGATAAGAACCTATCTCGACCAGGTCGGCGACCTCGTGCTCAGGATCCCTCCAGAGGAGATCGAGAGAGTCACGGCGATCCTTATAGAGGCCTACGAGAAAGGCAGAAGGGTCTTCGTGTTCGGAAACGGCGGGGGCTCGGCGACCTCGGCGCACTTCGTCTGCGATCTCGCAAAGGGCACCGCCGGAGCCAGGTGCAGGAGATTCAAGGCCATGAGCCTCGCCACGAACGTGCCCCTGCTTACGGCATGGGCGAACGATACGGACTACACCAATACCTTCGGCGAGCAGCTCAGGAACTTCGTGGAACCGGGCGACGTGGTGATAGGCCTTTCCGGAAGCGGGATGAGCCTGAACGTAATAAACGCCTTCCGGCTGGCCAACGAAGCGGGGGCGGTGACGGTGCTGTTCTCGGGATTCGACGGCGGTGAGGCCGCGAAGGTGGCTAGAGAATCCATAGTAGTCCCCAGCAACGATATGCAACAGATCGAGGACGTTCATCTCATCCTCGCCCACATCGTCTTCCGGTGCTTGAGGGATCACATCGCGGCAGGCGCTGGCGCATCTATAGCGGAGCGCTGAGCGGGGCGGGCCTTCGGAGTCAGGCGGCGTTGGGACCGGCCGTCCGCTCGGAGGAACCGCGGAAACGGCGACCGGGGCCGCCGACAGGCGGCCGACTGTCCGCTCCTAGGGCTCCCAGCCGTCGAAGTCGTCGGAGCCGGCCGCCAGTATCTCCCTGAGCGCGTCGCGGAAAAGGTCGGACCTGTTGACGGCCTCCTCGGGGAAACGAGACTTCCAGAGCTGCCAGGACCTGTCGATCTCGGCGCACATCACCTCCGCCAGGTTGCCTTCCCGCCTGGCCTTGTCCACGGTCTCCTTGTTGTACACGACCATGTCGCTCGCCAGGACCCTCGCCAGCCTCCTGGCCCTCGCGGTCGAGCTCTCCTCCACCGGTTCGGAGGACGGCTTCTGCGGGGGAGGGGTGGAAGAGGGCGCTACGGTGAAGATCTCCGAACAGTTCCTGCACCTCAGGCGTCTTGGGGCGTCACCGATCTTCTCGTCGGGAACCTGATATCTCTTACCGCACTTAGGACATGCAACGATCATATCAGGCACTCCCCTTTTCGAAGCAGGCCCTGAGGCGGGCTGCACCTTCTCGAATATCCCTCTCCGAAGCCGCGAAGGAAAGCCTCAGGTAACCCTCCGCACCGAAGGCGCTTCCCGGGATCACCGCGAGACCGAACTCGTCGAGCAGTCTCATGGAGAGCGCCGAGCTGTCGGCGCCCATGGGTGAGAGGACTCTCGGAAAGACGTAGAAGGCCCCGTCGGGCTTCGTGAAATCCAGTGCGGGAACGGCTGCGAGTAGGTCGCACATCAAGTCGCGCCTGGCCCTGAAGGAAGCCAGCATCGCCACCCTCTCCTCCTCTGCGGCCCCCGAGAGGACCGCGAGTGAAGCATACTGGGCTATCGAATTGGGATTGGAGGTGGTATGCTCCTGTATGCGGGCGGCCATCCTTGTCCAGGTCTCCGGAGCGACCGCCCAGCCGATGCGCCAGCCGGTCATCGAGTAGGTCTTGGACACCCCAGAGACGACGGCGGTGCGCTCGGCCAGACCTGGCCGATAGTCGAGGATGTGCGGAGCGGGTCCGTCGAGATACACGAGATCCTCGTAGATATCGTCAGAGATGCACCAGACGCCGGTCTCGGCTATCGCTTCGGCGAGTTCACGCGTGTGCGCGGGCCCGGCCACGAGCCCCGTCGGGTTCCCGGGGGAATTCAGGATCACGCCCTTCACCCCGGATGAGGCGGCTTCTCTGACATCGGCGGCCGAAATCAGCAGGCTTCCACTCCGTGGCAAGACCGGCCTTCCTCCGGCGAGCTTCACCATCTCGGGATAGCTGACCCAGTACGGAGAGGGTAAAAGCACCCCGTCGCCCTTCTCCACTGCGGCCATCAGCAGGTTCGCCAGGCTGTGCTTGGCGCCGCAGCTCACGACCACGTTCGAGGCCCTCCACTCCAGGCCCCTGCGCCTCGACGTGACGGCTGCGACGATCTCGCGGAGCTCGGGGATGCCGGGGGTGGCGGTGTAGCCCGTCATCCCACCTCTCATCGCCTTCTCCGCGGCCTCGACCGCCGCCCTGGGCGATGGGAAGTCCGGCTGGCCGGCGGAAAGGGCCACGATGTCGCGCCCCGCTTTCTGGAGCTCCTTCGCCCGCGCGGTCAGCTGCAGCGTAGCCGATGGTTCGCGTGAGCGGACAGTGCTGGAGAAATCCATGGCGACCTTCCCGTCTCAGCCGGCCCCGAACATCCGGCGGAGGGCCGACCCGACCGCGGCCGTGACCAGGCCGTCGATGCATCCACCGTACGCCGCCAGCTCCTTCACCACGGTGGACGAGAGATACATGTTGTTCTCGGAGGGCATCAGGTAGATCCCCGTGATCTCCGGGGCGAGCTTGCGGTTCATGAGCTGCATCTGGAACTCGTACTCGAAGTCGGAGTTGGCGCGCAGGCCCCTCACGTACACGGTCGCGCCGGAGCGCCGCATGTAGTCCACGAGAAGCCCGTCGAACAGAGTGCAGGTCACCCTCGCGGAAAGCCCCGCCTCCTCCAGCGAAGCCCTCACCATCTCCAGCCGCTCCTCCGCCGGGAAGGCCATCTGCTTGCCGGATTCCCTGACTACGGCCACCTCGAGCCTTCCGAATATGTCGGCGGCCCTCTCGGCGATGTCTATGTGCCCTCTGGTCATGGGGTCGAACGTGCCTGGATAGACCACCCGCGCCCCGCTCACATCCACCTCCAGCACAGCATGGTGTCGCCGTGCCTCCTGTGTGAGAATCCCTCCGGAACCCGGCGTCCGCTCCGGGACTCGATGATCAGCAGACCGCCGGGCGCTGCGATGGTCTTCGACCATTCCCGCTGGAACGCCCATGAGATCACCGATTCGTCTCCGTAGGGAGGGTCGATGAAGACGAGGTCAGGCTTCGGAGCCTGATCGAATCCCAGGCGCCTGACGTCGCGCAGGAGCACCTCCCCCATGTCCCCGGCGCCCAGCGTCGCGAGCGCCGATCTCACGAACTCCACACACTCACGGCTGGAGTCCACGAACAGGCCGAATGCGGCTCCGGAGCCGAGGCATTCCAGACCGAAGGCGCCGCTTCCGCAGCAGAGATCCCATACTGTCCTCCCCTCCAGCCAGCCCGGTCCCGCCAGGTCGAGCGCCGCGGCTCTCACCCTGCCCGAGGTGGGCCGTATTGTGCGGGGGGGGCGGAGAACGCGGCCCTTCCACGCTCCCCGCCCCAGACGGATCACTTGCTCGTCAGTACGGCCTGATGATGTGCGGCGTCACGAAGATCACGAGCTCGGTGCTGTCGTCTACGGTGGAAGTGTAGCTGAACAGCAGCGGGCCGATGACCGGGATGTATCCGAGTATCGGGATCCTCTTTTCGACCTCGGACACCTTGCTCCTCATGATGCCGCCTATCACCGCGGTCGCCCCGTCATCGATCATCAGGGTCGTGTTGGCCTCCTGGGTCACGATGATGGGCTGGTTCTGCGCCGTGGCCTCCCCGGAGAGGTCGCTGACTACCGGGTTCAGCTCCAGCGTCACGTTGTTGTCGGCGTTGATGTGCGGCGTGACTTCGAGGCTGACGCCCACCTGGTAGAGCTGGATGTAGGTATTGCCTTCCTCGTCCTGGAGGGTCAGCGGTATCCTCTTACCGGACAGGACAGTGCCTGTCATGTTGTCGATGATGGCGATCCTGGGCTCGCTCAGAATGCGTGCTCGGTTGGTCTGTTCAAGGAAACCGAGGGTAGCCTCCACGTCGAACAGATTCGTCGCGGTTCCGAATGCGATCGTTCCCGTGGGGGCTCCGACGCCGAGGAGGCCGGACGCGCCCGCATGGGTCAGGACGTCGCTGCGGTTCAGGTTGCCGACGGACCAGTCAATGCCCAGCTCGTTGCTGACATTGGCGTCTATCTCGACGAGCTTCGCCTCTATCATCACCTGGGCGGTCGGACTGTCGAGGATCGGAAGCAGCCTCCCGATCTCCTCGATCTTCCTGGGAATGTCGGTGACGATGATGGAGTTCGTCCTGTCGTCGATGGAGACCTGGCCGCGCTCGGACAGCACGGTGGATGTGGCCTCGCTGATGTCCTCCGCGGTGGCGTAGCGGATCACGAACACTTCTGTCTGCAGGTCCTGCAGGTTCTGGCGCTCGCGCCGGTTCGTGGCCATCACGTTGATCTCGCTGTAGAACTCCTCCCTGGGCACGAGTCTGAGCACGTTCGAGCCCTGGAGGGTGGCTACGAGGCCCTGGGTGTTCAGGATGGCCATCAGCGCATCCTTCCAGCCCACGTTGCGGAGTCTCGCGGTCACGGTTGCCTCGTAGTCCTCGGGGAGGATGATGTTGTATCCGCTGACGTCCGAGATAGAGCGGATGACGGTGCGGATGTCGGCCTCCACCACGTCTATGGTGATCCTCCGGCCGCCGTAGCCGCGCCACTCCACCGGGAACCCGTCATCCACCTGGCTCCAGGGCTCGCTCACGCGGACGCCCTGGGCGGTCCCGGTGGAGACGACAAGCCCGCCCTCGTCGGGCGGTGCGCTGAGCGGCTGGACCGTGGAGCCGGACACCGTCAGCCCGTATCCCGCGCTGGAGGCCGTCCAGGCCGTGAAGTGGGTTCCAGGCGGATCGGTCTGGAGGGTCAGGGTAAGCGTGTTGCCGTCCGTGGCGGTGCTGTAGTTCATGAGTTCGCCGTTCACGTCCACTATCACCCTCACGATGCCGTCGGGAGGGCTCTTGTACTGGCTGGTGCGCAGGGCGGCGACCCCTCCGCGGCCTACCGTGAAGTCGGTCGCGGGAAGGGCGTGCACGGCGTCGCTGAGGTCGAGGACGACCCTCATCGGGTCGGTCAGCAGGAACTTCTCGTATGTCACGGGACCGTCGGCCACGATGGTGACCTGCGTCCGGTCTCCGTCGGCCGCTACCGAGACGTCGGTGACCCTGTAGGCCAGTGCGGGCAGCGCCAGCACCAGCAGTGCACCAAAGATCATGAGACGCATCACAGACCACCTTCTTCGTGAAGCCGCATGGAGTAGATCGTCGGTATCGATGCCACTCCTCCCCGCTCCGGCCCGTAATCAACCGTCACTTCCTGTATCACTATGACTTCGTTGCTCGTGATGTCGGCGACCCTGGTATTGTTGGCGAGCTCTGAGTTCACATAGAGGATGTAGGGCACTCCGCTGGCATCCTCCACCATCGCCTGGTTGCCGCCGGAAGGGTCGAGTGTGATGCCGACGAGATGGAGCTCCTCGATCGCTATCTCGCCGAGGGGCCTCCTCAGGTCGCGTCTGCGGGGCGGGAACTCGGCGAACGGGTCGGGCCTGCTCGAAACGCTCTCGTATATCCTGAAGGCTCCGCTCGCCGCGGTCAGCAGCGGTGTCATGCCGGGGGTCGAGGGAGGCGTGGAGCCGGCGCCGGTCTGGCCGGCCATGGTGCACTCGATCCGCTGCATGTCCCAGGCGGGCATACGGGTCTCGATGCCGCCGATATCCGACCATGCCAGGATGCCGGATTCGTCCACCGCCCAGACGGGACCCGCTTCGCCAGAGCGGCAGAGCAGGTCGGGCACCGTCGAGGGCGCTGCTGCGAGAGGCTCTCCGGGGGAGGAGCATCCCACAACCCCGGCATCGGTGAGGGCGAGGCCGCCGCGGCAGAGGTGCCCGGGGAAGGCCTCGGTCCATTCGCCAACGGCCTCCCTCCTCAGCACCGAGCCGGGGCCGCCGATGTAGAGGCGGTCGTCTATCGTCGCCAGCGTCCCCGTGCAGGGAACCTTCTCCACCTGCCAGAGGGCTACATCGTCATCGTACCTGGCCAGCGTGGAGTCGGAGGCGAGGTAGGCCCAGTCCAGCCCGTACTTCACGAGCGAACTTGCGGGAGAGCGGGGCTCGCCGGGCCTTGCGATCTCGAAGCCATCGCCGGTTTCGAGGGCGATGGACCCGTCGGATCCGAGCAGGGCAGTCTCTCCGGCGTCGAGCGCCATCGAGACAGGATTGAAGCCCTCGGGGACCGCCGTAACCGAGGCCTCATCTCCCGTTCCCGCGAACTCGACCAGTCCGGCGCTGGTGAGCATCAGGAGCCTGCCTCCGTCGGATACGGCGTCTATCACTATCATGTCCGCATCACCCAGACCCAGGTCGAAAGAGCTCCAGCGACCGCAGTCGGCCAGGTTGCAGCGGAGGACGATCCCCCCGTCGAAGCAGGCCCACGCGCCTTCCGCGTCGCATGCGAACGCTGCAGGGGCTCCCCCGGGGAGGGAGACGTCCATCCAGCCGCTGACCTCGGGGCTTTCCACAACGACTACCGGTTCGTCAACGACCGCCTGGTCGGTACCCGGGCGTTGTCCGCACCCGGTTGCCGCGATGGCGAGCAGGAGGATGGATGCGAGCAGTCTTCCAGCCTTCACACCTGTCACCCCCCTACGGCTGCGTATAGGCGGAGAAGACGAACGAGGCCTCGATGTTGTCGAACTTGCCCTCCGCCGCCTTGAGCTGCTGGATGTTGAGTTGCGTGATCGAGGTCATCATCAGCTCCTGAGTGAGCTGGTCGAAGAAGACGCCGAGCCTGTGGTATCTCCCCGTGAGCTGGACCTGCCACGAGTACACGGCGTACTCGCCTTCCAGCGACGGGGGCATCGGCGTGAGGTTCACCACTTGTATGCCGCTGTTCGACGCCTTCTGCGTGAGCAGATCGAGCACCTCGTCCTGGCTGTACTCCCTGGGCAGGAAGCGGTCGAGGCTCTCCAGCTCCTGCTGGTACATAGCAATCTGCTGGGCCATCACGGCCATGTCTTCCGAGGTCTGCGAGCGGAGCTGGCTCAGCTCCATCTGCCGTATCTCGAGCTGGTCCTCCGAGGCCGCGATGGCCTCCCTCGTGTCTTTCGCGATGAAGTTGAAGTACACGTACACGAGGGCGGCGAGGAGGACCAGCCCGAGGAGGAGCCTCAGAAGCCTCGGGTCTCTAAAGGTCATTGCTGCCACCGTCTACCCCCTCCCGGGCATGCCGCACCCGTGCATCGTCAGAACCACTCCGTCTCCAGATCGACGGGCCAGACCGTCAGGGTGTCGCCGAGCTGAATGTTGAACGGGTCGCCCTGGACATCCGCATAGACATACGACGCTCCCTGATACCAGGCCTCGAGGCCTATCTTCGCGAATTCGGGGAGCGAATAGCCGGTGCCCTCCTCGCCCGGGGAGGGGTAGATCTCAACCTGGATCATGAACATCCCGTTGGCGTCGGTGTAGGTGGACTGGTCGAAGGTGTTCAGGGAGTCGCCCCGGGACATCACCATGATGCCCTCGGCGGGGATCGTCTGGTCGGCATCGGTGTAGATGTAGCCCGTGACATAGCACTTCGTCTCGTCGGTCCCGAACGGGGCGCACCCCGCGATCAGGACCAGGGAGACCAGGGCGGCGAATGCGAGAAACCTCTTCATCTCTCCCCCCATCAGATGCCTGAGAAGTCGCCGACCAGCGGCTGGAGCGAGGACTGGTTGACGCTCACCTCGAGGTCGAACTGGTACCTGGTCTCGCCGCCGGTCGCACCGGGCATCCCGGTCGTGAAGGCGGCATCCGTCGTAAGACTGTAGGACTGGCCGTAGTCGGCCAGGGAGAACAGCGGGGTCTGCCCGTCGGGCTTCAGCTCGACGAGCCGTCTCTGGAAGGCCACGATGTCGCCCCATGTGCGGGCGACTCCGGTGAGGTGCATGGTGCCCTCGCTGAGCGACATAGCGGTGAGGTAGATGCCCTTCTCGGCCTCCTCGGCCAGTGCGGCCTGTTCGGGATAAAGGGCCCTGCACAGGTACTCCATCACGTACACGGAGTATCGCTGGTTGAGCGCGAGCTGCTGGATGGCGTTGCGCTTCTGGTTGAGTTCCGCGAGCAGAGCGTTCGCCTGCTGCTGCTGCTGGACCTGGGTTTCCATCTGGGCGATCTCGGTGTTGACCGCCTCTATCTCGGACTGCAGTGCCTTCTCCTGCTTCTTCATGTTCATGTAGTGGAGCCCCATGATGACGACCCCGCCGATGATGAGTATGATGGGAAGAACTCCCAGGATCGCTCCGACCGGCGAAGCAGGGGCGCCGGACGGGGCTGCGGCGGCAGCCTTCTTCTTGCGCACCTCGCCGCCCTCGAGCACGTTGATGTCGACCCTGCCGGGCTCGAATCCCCTCAGCGCGAGGCCGATGCAGACGGCGAGAAGGGCTCCGAGCGACGCCCTGTCGTCCTCGGGTATCACCGACGAGTCCACGGAGAGGTTCTGCAGAGGCTGGAGGGGCTCGACGGGCAGCCCGTGCTGCTCGCTGAGAGTGGATGCGAGCCCCGGAACCAGGGAGCAGCCTCCGCTGATGTACATCCTGTCGATCCTGGTGCTCTCGCCGGAGGCCTGGAACGAGATGAAGGAGCGGCGGACACTGGTCGAGAGCTCTTCTATCACGTAGCCGAGCGCCGACCTCACCTCGTCCTGCGAGACGCCTTCGGGCAGCTCGCCGCGGAGCACCTTTTCGGCGTTCTCGAAGTCCAGGCCCATCGAGCGCTGGAGAGCCTCGATGAATCTGCTGCCGCCTATCGAGAGGTCGCGGTTGAAGCTGTGGAGCCCGCCCTTGACCACGACCATGTTGGTAACCTCAGAACCGATGTTGAGGATGGTCACGCATTCGTCGGGAGCGGGATTGTACGAGAACTCGAAAGCCCTCTGCAGGGCGAACTGCTCCAGCTCGACCGCGGCGGGCCGGATCCCCGCGCCCTGGAGCAGACCCCTGTGAAGGTCCACCGCCTCCTTCTTCGCGGCTACGAGCAGGACCTCCATCTGCCCGGGCGCCATCTCCGGGTTGATGATCTTGAAGTCGATGCTGACCTCGTCGATACGGAAGGGGATGTGCTGCTCGGCCTCCCAGTGTATAGCCTGACGCGCCTCCTCCTCCGACATCTTCTCCATGGGAATGCGGCGCACTATGACGCTTCGGCCGGACACCGCCGAAAAGACGGCCCTGGGCTTGATGCCCGAGTTCCTGATCGCATCACGGATGCTGGCGTTTACATGGTCGCGGTTTACGATCTCGCCGTCGACCACGGTTCCGGGAGTCAGCTCCTGTATGGCGAATCTGGCGAGCTTGAGGGTCTTCCCCGAGCGAACCAGTTCCACCACCTTGACGGAGTGGCTCCCTATGTCGAGGCCGACTGCCGACTTAGCAGAACCCATCGCCATTTCGCCTCCAACCGTTCTTGCTGCGTGCCGCGTAGGCCCATGCGCCACACGACATCTAGAGTGCCCTCCTGCACGAATCGAACACTAACCGCACCACGCTATGGCGTCAATACCCTAAGTTCATAAGTCTGCAATTTCATAATTCCATTGACGGCGGATGTCTAGTGGCTATGTTTGGGCCGGAGGTGGTCATGTCCGCGAAGAAGAGCATCGGAATAGTAACGAGCCTCACTGACATCGAGGAAGGCGAATCCGCCAGCGTAAGGCTCACGGTTCCCGTGAGGCCGGACCAGGAGGAGGTCCTGACGAGGATCGTCCGAACGATCTCCCAGAGCAGGGACCGCCACCACAGAAGACAGCGCATCACGAAGGCCGGGGTGCTGAGGGCATACATAGACGCTCTCTCGGCCATACCCATCGACCTCAGGAACATCCCCGACGAGGGGGAGCTCCTGCGAAGGATCCTGGAGCGGTTCGGTGCTCAGTCGAGGAGCCTGAAGAGGACATAATCCCCCCTCGTGACCACCGGCTCCGTCATTTTCGACAGGAACCTCCTCCACTCGGCCAGTTCGCAGTCTTCCAGCTCGCCCACGATGTTTATCTGCGATATTTCCATGTCCATGGCAAGATATGCCGCGCCGGTCCGCCTGACGGCCTCTCTCAGCTCCTCCGCCGTACAGCCCCGCCACAGCCTGTCCAGAACCACGATGGGAAACCTCCCCTCGTCGTAGATCGCGTATGACGGGAAGTAGAAGGCCCTGTTGCCCATGTTGATAAAGAGAGTCGTGTCGGAGGGTTCAAGTATGCTGTCAGC
>JAAYTY010000048.1 GCA_012523605.1 Candidatus Fermentibacterota bacterium | reverse complement strand
ATCATCGTCCTGCTTGCGCTGGCAGTCCCCCGCTGGCCCGGCAACGCCCCGCTCGTTGTCGCAGCGGCCGTGGTGTCGGCCATGGCCGCCGCAGAGGCCCTTTCTCTCTCCTCCTATCCCGGAGGGCGCGCGGCCCGGGCGGCGGTGATGGCTTCCACCGCGGCGGCCACGCTGGCCGTCTCGCGCGGATTGATGGCCTCGCTTCCGCTGGCGGTCCTTCCCGGCTTCGTCGCGGTGGCGGGGCTCGTCTTCGGAGGGAATCCATCGGGCACGCTGAGGTCCGCCGCCTCGGCGGGCTGGATCTCCAGTCTCGTCTCCGTCGGCCTCGGCCTTCTCGTCAGGATAAGGATCGAATGGGGCGGCGCCTGGTTCATGATGATACCCCTCCTCTCCTGCTGGGCGGGCGACAGCGCCGCCTACTTCACGGGAGGGCTCCTTGGCAGGAGGAGGATGTCCCCCGCGATCAGCCCCGCGAAGACATGGGAGGGCTTCGCCGGCGGAATCGCCGGCTCGGCCGCAGGCGCTGTCGTCGCCGGCTCGATCGGCGCGGCCCAGCCCCTCTGGAGCATGGTCCTCCTGGGCGTGGCCGCAGGAGCCGCCGGAGCGATGGGCGACCTGGCAGAATCGTCGGTCAAGCGCGACGCCGGGGTCAAGGACTCCGGGAGTTTCATTCCCGGTCACGGCGGAGTGCTCGACAGGATAGACAGCATCGTCGCCGCGGCTCCCGTCGCCTGGCTCTGGCTGAGACTCCTGGGAACGAAGCTTCCGTGAAGCGTTTGGCCGTTCTCGGATCTACCGGATCCATCGGGAGGCAGGCGCTCGAGATCGCAGCAGGCTCGGGAGGCAGGCTGGTCGTTTCAGCCCTCTGCGCCAGGGGCGGCGGCTCCCTCCTGGAGCAGCAGGCCGAACGATTCGGCACCGCGATCGTGATAGACGCCGCCCCGGACCGGCCGTCCCGGTTCCGTGGCATGGAGGCTCTGGAGGAAGCCGTAGCCTCCTCCGACCTGGTGCTGAACGCGATCTCGGGCGGCGCCGGGCTGGAAGCCAGCGTGATCTGCGCGCGGGCCGGGAAGCCGCTGGCCCTCGCGAACAAGGAGAGCCTGGTCATAGGCGGTCAGCTCCTGCAGGGACACCTGGGGGCCGGCCTCGTGATCCCCGTGGACAGCGAGCATTCGACCATCTGGAGATGCCTGGCGGGCGAACGGAAGAAGCCGGCCGGCATCATCCTCACGGCGAGCGGCGGCGCCGTGCGCGATATGAGTCCCGGGCAGGCCGCCGCAGCCGGGCCGGAAACCGTTCTGCGGCACCCTACGTGGAGCATGGGGCCGAGGATCACCGTGGATTCGGCCACGCTAGTAAACAAGGCCTTCGAAGTGATCGAGGCGCACTGGCTCTTCCCCGGCATCCCCGTATCGGCCGTGCTCCATCCGCAGAGCATAGTTCATTCGCTGGTCAGGCTGGCCGACGGCTCCATGAAGGGTCTGCTGGGATCCCCCGACATGAGGCTCCCGATCCAGCACGCGCTCCTCGGCGGCGACAGCGAGCCGGTCTTCGTTTCGACCGACTCTCCGACCGACTGGCCTCCTCTCGCTTTCTCCGCCATACCCGGGGACCTCTATCCGGCCTTCGGGCTGGTCTGCGGCGCCGGCGAGGCGGGGATGACCAGCCCTGCCGCGGCGAACGCCGCCGACGAGGTTGCCGTAAGCGCCTTCCTGGAGGGCAGGATAAGGCTGGGCGGGATAGCCGAGGTGATAGGCGCGGTGCTGGAGAGATTCGAGCCCTTCCCGGCCGACAGCTTCGAAGCCGTCATGGAGGCCGACAGGTCTGCGCGAGCCCTCGCGGAATCGGCGCTGGAAGCGATGCGATGACGATACTCCTGGCCGTGCTGGGCCTGCAGGCCATCATCCTCGTCCACGAGACGGGGCACTTCCTTGCGGCGCGCATGGTCGGATTGCCGGTGGAGAGGTTCTCGCTGGGATTTCCGCCCTTCATCTTCCGCAGAACCCGTGGCGGAATCGAGTACTGCATCGGGGCGATCCCCCTTGGCGGCTTCGTGAAGGTGGACCTGGGGACGGGGGGAGGCTCCAGGTCGAACACCCACTGGGCCGCGCGGCTCCTGGCCGCCCTTTCGGGCCCCCTGGCCAACCTGCTGATGACCATCGTGATCCTCTTCGCCATCTACGGCTTCATCGGTCAGGAGATAGCTGTCTATTCGAACATCGTCGGGAATGCCGACAACGCTCTCGGGCTGGCGCCGGGGGACACGGTGATCTCGGTTTCGGGAACCGCCACTCCCACCTACGAGGACTTCGCGCGGGCGATGGACCGGAATCCGCAAGGCACTCTGCTGGCCGGCACCCGATCGGGCAGGATCGAGGTCGAGTACTCCTTCGAGTCCGGCGGAGCGCCCGGCTTCATCCCCCACATACCTCCCGTGATCGGCGAGAGCATCCTCGGGATGCCCGCCTACGAGGCCGGGCTCAGGACCGGCGACAGCCTCCTGGCAGTGAACGGGGAGCCCGTCGCCGGATGGGCGGATCTCCTTGACGCAGTGGACTCGGGCTCGGGTGACAGCCTCGCCATCGAGTTCATCCGCGACGGAAGGCGGATGACGGCTTCCGTGAAGCCCGTGACCGTCGAGGGAAACCCGCTCATCGGCGTGGTCGCCGAGACGACCACCCGCAGGCAGACCCATCCGCTTCTCCGTGCGATGGGCTACTCGGTGGCCTCGGCCATCGGGGGCGCGGCAGGCATCTTCGGGACCATACTGTCGGTCTTCTCTCGGCCGGGTGAGCTCGTCCAGATGTCAGGCGGACCCGTGTACATCGCCGAGACGCTGAACCAGCAGGCCGGTTTCGGGCTGGCCAGATTCCTGGACACGATGGCCGCCCTCTCGCTTGCGATCATGTGCTTCAACCTTCTGCCGATCCCCGTGCTCGACGGAGGGCACGCCGTTTTCCTGATCTTCGAGGGGATCGCCGGGAAGCCCGTGTCGAAGAAGGGGGTGGCGGTGGCTCAGAACGTCGGGATGCTCGTCCTTATGCTCCTGCTGGGCCTCATCTTGTGGAAGGATCTGACCCGGGTCCTCCTCCGGGTGCGACTGTGAGCGACTCGACCGGAATGGGGCCCGGCGCTAGCAGGGTGTCCGTGGCTTCCCGGCATGTCGCCGGCGGCGGCTCCAGCGTGTTCACCGAATCGGCAAGGCACCTGTAGAAATAGGAATATCCTCCGGGCGAGGACTCGCACAGCGCAAGGAGTTCCGCAAGAGCGGCGCTGTCGGGAGCCTCGGGAGCCATGCCGGGAGGGAGCGCGACCACGGGGGCCAGGATGCCCGCCCACTCCTCCAGGCGGGCTTTCGTCCCGGGAGGTATTCTGGGCCCCTCTCGGCTCCCGCAGCCTGGAACCGCCAGCAGCGCCGGGAATATCAGAAGCGTGTGCAGACGCATGATGTCTCCTGTTCGGGATATCCGGAGGGCACTATACTCCCGCCAAGCTCCGCGCAGCAACGAAAGGCCGCCTGAATGAGACTCCCACTGCTGTACGCCCTGGTGATCGCCGCCGTCTCGACCGCCTCGACATACGGCAGGACCAAGGTCCAGTCCGGCCCCGGCGACTGGTGGGAGATCTCCGCTCTCCAGTTCACTGTCTTCTACCCGGTTGGAGCAGAGGCGCAGGCAGAGAGCACCGTCGCGATCGCCGACGAGGAGTTCGACGAGCTCTCGCGGCTCTTCGGCTATCTTCCCTCCCACCCCGTTCCGATCATCGTCTACATGTCCCCCGGCGACTTCAGGCAGACCGAGATCATCTCGGAGGAGATAGAGGAGGCGGTAGGCGGCTTCACGGAGTACTTCAAGGGCAGGATTGTCGTCCCCTTTACGGGAAGCTGGACGGAGTTCCGCCATGTGCTCTCCCACGAGATCAACCACGCCTACATGTACGACATGCTCTACAGACGGTCTCTCACGCGGATCGTGGAGTCGAACGCCCCTCTCTGGACCATCGAGGGTCTGGCCGAGTACACCTCCACCGGGTGGGATGCGGCGTCGGAGGCGGAGTTCCGCGACATGGTCATCGGCGGGAGGATCGTCTCCATCCCGGAACTTTCGAACCGCAGCGACTACCTGGTCTATCGCCAGGGCCAGGCGGTCTACAGGTTCATCGAGGAACGCTACGGGATGGACAGGCTGAGGGCCTTCGTCATGAGCCTTTCGGCCGAGAGCCTGGACGAGTCGCTGGAGGAGGCGTTCGGCATGTCCGTCCAGAACTTCGACGAGCGCTTCCAGGAGTGGGCGCGGGAGTCGTACTGGCCGGCTCTCGCCGACAGGGAGAGCCCGTCCGACGCAGGGAGCCCCATCGGGGAGGGAGACGACAGGGTGGCCCTCCTCTCCGCCGTGGTATCGCCCGACGGCAACAGGATCGCGGGCATCGAGTCGCATCACGGAAACATCGCCCTGTCGGTTCGCTCGACGGTTGACGGGTCGCTTGTCGATCGTCCCGCGGTTGCGGGAGGCGCCGGCGCGACAGGGCTGGGATACCTATACAGGGTGTGCGCCTTCTCACCCGGAGGGGACTCCCTCGCGGTGGCCTGGCACGACGTCCTTTGCGACCGCCTCTCCATCCGCACTCCGGAAGGCACCACCGACCTCCCTGTGGAGTTCGATCTGGTGAGGGATCCCGCATGGTCCCCCGACGGGGGCAGGATAGCCTTCGTGGCGATGGACGGCGGCACCGCGGACATCATGGTGTGCGATCTCCGGACGGGTTCGGTCGAGCCGCTGACCCGCTCTCCGGCCGGAGAGCGGGATCTCTCCTGGTCGGAGAGGGGCCTGCTGGCCTCGGTAGAGAATCTCTCGGGAGGAGGGCATTGCATCGTCGTCCTCCCCGGGGGCAGAGCCCCCGCGTGCACGCTCTTCACATCTCCTACCGAACTCAGGTATCCCTTCATGACCGATTCGGGCCTGGTGTTCCTCGACATGGGCGAGGGCTCGCCCGATCTGTTCCTCCTCCGCGGAGATGGAACGCGGAGGAGGCTCACGAGCCTGTACAGAACCCTGGATTCGCCTTCGTGGGGAGACTCGGCGGGGGTTCTGGCGTTCTATTCCTCCGGTTGGAACAGCAGCGGCAACTTCATGAGCTACGATCTCCTAACCAGGCGCGCGCCCGGCGCCGCGGCGGTTCCCCCGGCCCCCGACACCTCTGCGCCCCCCTCGAGGCCTCTCCTCTTCTCGGCCAGGATCGAGGAGGCGGAGAGGCCCGACTCGGCTTCGCACAGGGCGCTCTATTCCATCGCCCCGTACTCTCCCCGGATGTCAACGGACTACGTGTCCGCGCTCGCGGGCTACGATTCGTATCTGGGGCTCTCCGGCTATACCAGGTTCATGTTCACCGACGTGCTGGCCCGTCACAGGGTGATGCTCGACGCCAGCTTCTCCGGCGATGTCACTGACGCCGACGCCGCGATCTACTACACCTATCTCCCCATGCGGACAGATCTGGGCGCGGTGCTGTACCGCCAGAGCACGAGGTATCTCTTCCGCTTTCCCGACGAACACATCGAGGAGGTCAGGGATGTGGACATGGGGCTGGGAACCGGCATCAGGTATCCGTTCAGCCCCGCCGCAAGGGCCGACCTCACGCTCGACTACAGGAGGCTCACCAGGCAGGGCACCTGGAACTCCGAGGCCGACTACCAGGCAGACGTGCTGGCTCTCGGGGGAGGACTGGTGCTGGACACCGCGCTCTGGGACTGGGTAGGCCCGAGGGTGGGCAGCAGGCTTCTGGTGAGGGGCGAGGCATCCCCGGGCTGGGGAGGGCTGGCCAGCTACGCCACCGTCAGCACCGACCTGCGGCACTACGTATGGATTTCCCGAAACGTCTCCCTCGCCCTCAGGGCCGCCGGCGCGGCCAGCTGGGGCGAGGATGCCCAGAGGTTCTTCGTGGGAGGCGCTGTCCCGCACAGAGAGCTGCTCGGCGAGACCGACAGCATCGAGGATCTCGTCGGCTTCTACGGCAACTACGGAGACATGCTCAGGGGCTACGACTACGCGGCCGTGAGCGGCAGGAAATACTTCGCGGGATCCATCGAGATGAGAGTGCCCTTCATCAACACGCTGGCCCTGGGCGCGCCCCTGCCGATGACCATCTCCGGCGTCCGGGGGGCCATGTTCATGGACGTCGGGTCCGCCTTCGACGATGCTTCGTCCTTCGTTGGAGCCGACACCGAGGGCGGCTACAGGCTGCGCGACCTCGGAATGGGGATCGGCTTCGGCTTCAGGGCGAACCTCGGAATAGTGCTCCTGAGGGAGGATACCGCATGGAAGACCGACATCTACGGGATCGCGCAGAAGCCCACCCACTACTTCACATTCGGAGCCAGCTTCTGACGGCGCTTCGGTTGAGACGGCAGGCAATGGCGGCCCGTATTCTGGAACACCAGGGGCCGAAGCAGAATAGGAATATCCGTCGGGCTCTGCCGGGCCCGGCGGGGCTGCCTTGGGAGGGCCGGTGACCGGACTGATACGCATGGTTCTGCTGGCGGCCTCGGCGGCCGCTGCCTGGGACTGCCCGCAGTGCGGGCTTTCGAACCAGGGCCCCATCTGCAGGCGCTGCTCGCTTCCGGAGCCTCCGCCCGGAACCGTATGGATCCGGGGCGACACGATCACCGTGGACGGCGAGGTGGTGGAGGTCGCCCCGTTCTTCATCGACGCCTCGCCCGTCACCTACAGGCGTTTGCTGCCCTGGCTCAACGAGGAGGCGACCAGTCTCGAGCGCCTTGCGGAGCTAGTCTCGGGGAAGGCCGACGACAACATGAACTTCCTTCGCTACACTCCGTTCACAGGAAACGAGCAGGGCACCGGGCTTGCGGTACCCTCGGCCTGTCTCGACCTGCCCGCCTGCTCCATCACCTGGACCGGGGCGCGGCAGTTCCTGGCCTCGGAGGGGAAGAGGCTCCCGACGACCGCGGAGCTGGCGCTTGCGGCGCGGCGGGGTTTTTTCCGCGAACTCGACGTCCAGGCCGTCATGTCCGCCTTCGCAGAGATGATGTACCAGGCCATGGGCAGCGCACTGGGCAGGTTCGACGCCCAGGCGATGTTCGCTGGCTGCGGGACGCCGGGTGAGAGAGTGATATGGGAGTGGACAGGCGACACTCCCTCGGGCGCCGGGGTCTGGACCGACCCCTGCGTGGTCATCTTCCGCACGGGAGGAACCGGTATCGCCAGTACGGACAGCGGCTACTTCAACGTGGCATTCCGGGGGGCGGTGTCCGACCCCTCCGGGCTCTGAGACATCGCGAAAGGGGATGGCCAGATGAGATCCAGAGCGTTGCTGATCGCGGCGGCTGCGGCGGCCGCTGTCTTCTCCGGCTGCGGGCGCACGGTGACGAGGACCGACCCGGGCACCGTGACCGACCTCAGCGGATGGTGGAACGACACGGACGCGAGGATGGTCGCCGACTCGATGGTGGCGATGTGCATCTCCGGAAACTGGCTGAGGATCGGCGATCGGGGCGATGCGGCCCGGATCCCTCCGTCCATAGTTGTCGGGAACGTTCTCAACAGGACAACGGAGCACATCAGCACCGACGTCATCATGAACGAGATCGAGCGCGCCTTCATCGAGAGCGGCAGGATTCAGGTGATAGCCACCAGGGGCGAGCGTGGCGAGATACGCGACGAGCGGCGGGATCAGGAAAGGTTCGCCTCCGAGGCCACTGCCGCCGAGTTCGGTCGCGAGGTCGGGGCCCAATACGTCATGATGGGTACTTTGGACTCCATAATCGACGAGGCCGGAGACACCAGGGCGGTGTACTACACCGTGAGCCTGGAGCTCATAGACGTCGAGACCGCGGTGAAGGTGTGGATGGGCAACCTGGAGATCAAGAAGATAATCGAGTGGTGATCGGGCTCCTCTGCCGGTGGAGGAGAACCGCCCGATGAGCCGGGCCGCTCCAGTCCGCATGGCGCCGCACCTCCTTCTCCTCGCGGTGCTATCGGCGTCCTGTGCCGTGCAGTACTCCAGGGAGATGGAGCCGGTGAGGTCCGCCATGACATGGGGAGGGGATCCCCTCGCCGAGCTCGTCCGCGCATTTCCCTCCGACAGCACGGGAGGCGACCGCCTCCTCTTCCTCATGGAGAAGGGCAACCTTCTCAGGCTGGCCGGGCGATACGCCGAAGCGCGCAGGCTGCTTCTCGAGGCGGACAGGCTCAGCGACCTGCAGAGGGACGCCGACCCGGGAGAACAGGTCGCATCCATGCTCACCAGCGATCTGGCCACGGACTTCAGGGGCGCCGACTACGAGCAGGTCTTCATCAACTACTGCCTTGCGATGTGCTACGCGCTCGACGGAGAGCTGGACGAAGCGTTGGTCGAGTGCCGCAGGGT
>JAAYTY010000047.1 GCA_012523605.1 Candidatus Fermentibacterota bacterium | reverse complement strand
CGATGCGGCCAGGGCTTCGCAGGAGCCCCTCACGGCGGCGATGTCACGGGCGGCGGCGGCGGACACCTCCGAGGGCGGCGCCGGCCTGCGTGCCAGGCCCTCCGCGACGGCTCTCTCGGCGACCGCGGCGGCCACCGCGGGGGCGACCCCGGAATCGTCCATCCCGGGAAGGATCATCCTCGGCGAGATGCCGTGTTTCCGCGCATGACAGGCGAGCGCACGGGCGGCGGCCACGGCCATTCCATCCGAAATCCCCCGTGATCTGACCAGCAGTGCGCCCTTGAGAACGCCCGGAAAGGCGAGTGCGTTGTTGACCTGGTTTGGAAAGTCCCCCCTGCCGGTGGCGGCCACCGCGGCTCCGGCCTCCAGAGCCTCTCCGGGATAGATCTCGGGGACTGGATTCGCCAGCGCGAACACCACCGCCCCCGGAGCCATGGACCTCACCCATTCCGGAGGGACAGTACCCGGCCCCGGCTTCGAAGCCGCGATCAGCACGTCGGCGCCCCGCAGAGCCTCCTGCGCCGATGAGAAGGCACCGGAACCGCTGACGAGGCAGAGCTTCCTGTGCCATTCCCATCCTTCGCCGGAATAGCGCTCCATCCTGTCCGGGGACAGGGGCCCCCTGCTGTCGAAGATCGCGAGGTTCTCCGGAGGTGCCCCGGCGGCGGTGAGAAGCCTCGCCGCGGCGGAGTTGGAGGCTCCCGCCCCCAGGAGGACGATGCGCGAGGACTCGAGAGCCCTTCCCGTGACTTCCAGCGCATTCAACAGGCCTGCGAGAACCACACAGGCGGTTCCCTGGGCATCGTCGTGCCACACGGGAATCGACAGACGGGCCTGCAGGGCGGAAAGAACACGGTAGCAGGCGGGCTGGGAGATGTCCTCGAGGTTGACGGCTCCGAACGACGGCTCGAGCGAAGCCACCGCTTCGATCATTCTTCCGGACAGAGAGGTGCCGGAGTCGTCGCGCGTGTCCAGGCACAGCGGGACCGCGTCGAACCCGCCGAGGAGCTTCATGAGGAGGGCCTTCCCCTCCATCACCCCCATCCCTCCGGCCGGGCCGCAGTCCCCGTCGCCGAGAACCCGTGTGGAATCGGTGACTATCGCGACTCTCGAGGCCCTTCCCGTAAGATCGAAGGAGCGGTCGGGATCGTCCCGGATCGCCCGGGACACCGCCGAGACGCCGGGTGTGTACCAGACGGAGAGCCACGAAACATCTGCGGGCCATGCCGATGGAAGGATCGAGATCTTGCCTCCCGACCGGCCGTGGGCCAGCAGGGCCAGCCTGTAGAGGAAATCCGTCCTCGCGGCGGGGGCGCCGGCGGGGAGGAGGCGGTCCAGCTCGGCCAGGGCGTTCTCCAGCGTCATGCCATGCCCCCTGCAGAGAACATGGTTTCCCCGGCGGCATCTATTCCGACGAACGCCGGAAACGAATCGACCTCCATCGCGTGAACGGCTTCAGGCCCGAGGTCGGGCCACGCGAGAACGCGCGAGGATCGGACACGGGAGGCGTAGTATGCCCCGGCTCCGCCGATTGCGGCGAGGTAGGGTGCGCGGTGCTCAACGCAGAGGCGGACAGAGGATCGGGATCTGGGACCCTTGCCCATGGTCGCGGAAGCGCCCAGCGAGAGAAGCATTCCCAGCCAGCAGTCCATGCGCGACGAAGTCGTCGGGCCGGCCGAGCCGACGGCCAGACCGCTCCTCCCAGCCGTGGGAGCGGCGTAATAGACGATCATACCGTCGAGATCGAACGGAGGGGACGAGCCCTCGAGGAGGAGCTCGGCGAGCCTTGCCTGCGCGGCGTCCCTAAGAGCCACCAGAAGCCCGGAAACGAGGACTCCGGATCCTGCCCGCAGGCCGTCGAGGCCTTTGGTCCTTCCGGGGCTGCACGACACCGCTGTCATCAGACCTCCTCCATGGCCGTCCTGAGGGCATGACAGCCGGTACAGACGCATACCGGCAGCGATGCCATGTGGCAGGGGGCCGACTCCACCCTCAGATCAAGCGCTGTCACCGGCCCGCCGAAACCCTGCGGGCCGATGCCCAGATCGTTGATTTCCGCGAGCAGCCGCTCTTCGAGCGCGGCCAGACGGCCGGAGGGGTTTTGCGAACCCATGGGTCTCAGGAGGGCTTTCTTGGCCAGGATCGCGCAGCCCTCCATGTCGCCCCCTATGCCGACACCACGACGAGGGGAGGGCATGCGGACGCCCCGCCGTCCCTCACGGTCTCGAGCACGAAGCGGGAGATCCCGTCCTCGCCGGCGTGGGGAAGCAGCATTCCGAGCCTGCTGGCGTTTTCGGAACCCGCGCCCCTCAGGATCAGCCCGAGGCTGATCCCCCTTCCCTCGCGTGTCTCCAGATGGATGACCGGAGGAGTCGAATCCGTCGTGTTGAACCTGCTCCCGGCCGGATCGGCCACCAGTGAAGGCCTCAGACAGCCCTCGGAACAGGCTTTGGACACGCCCGACGAGATCGCCTGCTCGAGCGTTCCCCCGGCGACGGCGACCTCGCTTCCCAGCACTGCGAAGAACACCGGGATTCCCGTGTCCTGGCAGAGCGGAAGGCGGCTCTTCCCGGCGACGTCAATGTTCTCGATCAGGATCCGCAGGGCGTGGAAGGCCGGGCCTGGAGGATGGAGAGAGAGAGCATGCTCCAGCGCCTCGCGTATTCCAGGCGCGGGCGCAATCGAGGCGCGGACGCACATCCTGTAGGCGGCGTCGGAGATTGCGGCGGACTCGACGTACCTCAAACACCCTCCTGTCCGGACGGGCATTTATGAAGCGGCGAGCCGCCCGCGGTCCAGTATCGACGCGACCGCTACTCCCTTGCGTGCTCCAGGCTCAGCTCCAGGAACGCCCTGACATGGTCGTCAGCGAGCTTGTAGAAGATGTGGCGGCCCTCCCTGCGGGGAGAGACCAGACTCCCCGACCTCAGCAGGCGCAGCTGGTGGGAGGCGGCCGAAACGCTGGTTCCCGCAGATGCGGAGAGTTCGCAGACGCATTTCTCGCCTTCCAGGAGGCTCAGGAGAAGCTTCAGCCTCGTGGGGTCGGCGGCGAGGGAGTAGAGGCGTGCGAGCTCCGCCACCTCTTCGTCAGACGGGAGGCGGGTCATCATCCACTCCATAGCCGAGGCCGGCGATCGCGGCTGAGGCTGAAGCCCTGTCGAATCCGGGGGAAGCCTCGATCCTTGCGATTCCCTCCTCCCTGGACACCGCCACGGACCTGACTCCCGGCAGAGCAGCCAGAGCATTCCTCACCCTTCGTTCGCAGGATCCGCAGGACATTCCGCTCACCCTCAGCGAGACCGCTTCGGGCGCCTTAGAAGCTCTCACGGAAGAGATCCACGACACCGTGTCCCTCACGGCCCACCAGGCGGTTCCGGCTGCCAGCAGCACTCCCGCCGCTGTAGGGAGTGCTCCCGGGAGGAGACCCGATGAGTGGACATGCCCTCCCGCGACTCCTCCGAGGAGGCCGTCGAGCAGAAGGCCGGTCAGAAGGCTCACCACGATTATCGTCGAGAGATAGATGACGAGCACCCTGCCGCCCAGGGTCTTCTTGACGGCCCCGATGGTCGCGGCATTCGTCGCCGGGCCGGCCATGAGGAACACCAGCGCCGCCCCGGGAGCGAATCCGGCCCTGACCAGGCCCGCGGCGATGGGCACAGAGGCGGTCGAGCAGACATAGAGCGGTATCCCCACGGCGAGGGCGGCGATCAAACCCAGAGGGCCCCGGAGCCACGGGATGCCCGCCATCGCGTCCGGAGGGACGAAGGTGGAGATCAGGGCCGAGACCGCAAGGCCGAAAGCCAGCCATCTGTAGATGTCCCTGAAGACCACTCCGAAGGCGTGATTCCAGAGCCGCGCTAACGGGTTCCCCCGTGACTCCGGAGAGCATTCCACGCCGGCGCCGCCGACGGACACGCCCGGGCGGGCAGGCAGGGAGTCAGCGAGAACTCCGCCAATCACCCCGGCGACGAAGGCGCCCGCGAGTTTCGCGAGAGCCACGGGAAAGCCCAGGATGCCGGCGGTCACCATCACCGAGTCGACGCCGGTCTGGGGAGTGCTGATGAGAAACGCCGTGGTCGCTCCCGGCGAAGCCCCGTCCCTTCGCAGCGAGAGAGCCGCGGGGATCACGCCGCAGGAGCAGAGGGGCAGGGGAACCCCCCAGAGGGCTGCCCGGACGGTGCTTGCGAGTCCTGGTCTGCCCAGATGCCTGAAAACACGCTCGCGGTTCACCAACACGTGCAGGAGGCCGGCCACGGCAAGACCCAGTGACAGCGACGGGGCGACCTCGACGGTCACCCTCCAGAGTTCCGACAGGTAGTTCGCCAACAGGAAGCTCCTCCGATAACAGTTGAATACTTGAGCAAATATTCAACTATCGCATCGAAAGCGCAAGCCCTGGAAGCCTCTATCCTCCGGAAAGGGCCGAAGCCCGGACCCTCTTATCGCGAAGCTCCTCCAGGACGGCCTCCAGAGCACGGTCCTCCGCGGGCGGGCTGTGTATCTCGGCGTAGTCGTCGATGACCGAGCTGCCCCTGACGAAGTCGCGCGATCTGCTTGCGATGACGAGTTCCAGCATTCCGCCGAGAAGCTCGACATAGCGCGCCATCAGCGCCGGCGGTTCCAGACCGGGAAACTCCCTGGCGACGAGATCATCCAGCTCCTCCGCGCCGCCCGGTGCAGCGCCTCCCTCGAGCCTCACCAGAAGGGCGTCCAGACACTGCCATCTCAGGAACATCGTATAGCCCGCGATGCCCTTCTGCCTGCCGATCTCGGTGACATAGCACGCACCCGCTCCCTCCAGCTCGGGCGCCTTGTAGGCCTTTCGCCCCGACACGGAGACCAGACGATTCCTCGCGGTGATCACCTGACCCGTCACTACCGGGTTGACGGGAGTCTCGAACAGGGGCTCGCGCGAGGCTTTCCTCCTGGCCCTGTATTTCGAGAGGTTTCGCAGGAGCGAGAACAGGTTCGAGGAGAGCACCCAGCCCGGGCACAGCTCGCAGCCGTCGGCCGCCTCGGAAACCAGGGAGAACGGGTATTCGATCCTCTGCGGGGGAAGTACGGTGCCCGTCGCAACCATCGTTCCCGCAGCGATCGACGAAGGGTACTTGACCGAGCAGCCAAGCCCGAGGAAGACTCCGCAGCCCAGCGACGCCTCCTGGTCGGGGAGGCGGGAGGTGTGGTTGCTTCCCACGTTGGCGCCGTATCCGACGTTCCCGCATCCGCCGGGCCACCTCGCGGCGATCAGGAGCGACTGGTGATGAGTGGAAGTCAGCGGCCCCACGAGGCTGGCCGTGATCTCCCCCTGCCCGTGGACGCAGTCTGGCCCGAGCAGGGACCCGGACAGCAGAGCCTGCCTCTCGACCCTGGAGTGCTCTCCGACGAGGGACTCCTCGATAATGCACCCGGAATCGGCCGTTGCGCTCCACTGCAGCGCGGATCTGCGGACTAGCGCCCCGTCGAGTATCCGCGACCCCTCTTCGGAGCCGCCCAGCATGACCACGTCCCTGACCGCGCAGGCGTTGTCTATCACGCATCCCCTGCCGACGACCGTATTCTCGACCACTGGAACGGATCTGAGGACGGCCCCCGGGCCTATGAGGCCCTTGAGCGATCCCGTGAGCATGGCTCTGAGGTCATCCATCTCGAGATCGTAGAGCTTCATGAGATTCCTGGACGGTCCGGTGAGCAGCCAGGCCAGCTCGACCGAGAGCCCCGGCATCAGCGCGAGCGACCTTTCGCCGGTCTCCACTCCGAGCTGCATGACCGCATCGAGGCAGGAGGCAGTGCCCTCCCTCCATGTCACCGATCCGCACCTCTCGACTGCACAGCCGTCGTGCAGGACGTAGCCGGAAATCTCCCTCGTTCCGACTACTCTCACCACCCCATGCAGGTCGCAGCAGGAGAGCTTCGATCCCTGGAGCCGGCTTCCCGGTGCGAGGTCCAGCCGCACGGGGCCCTCGAGGACTGTTTCGGATATTCCATCGAGGCTGCATCTCCCCGACACCTGGATCCCGTTCCAGTCGGGGGAAGAAACCCCTCTCGACTCGAGCTGCTGCACGAGGTCCCAGGGCAGCGGCTTCCAGCCCGCCGGGGGCGCGCTCGAAGACAGACCTTCGCGGGTCAGGGCCGCGGCCCTGGCGGCCAGCTCCCTGACGGCGTTTCTGTCGGCAGTCCTCACAGATTCTCCAGGAGCATCCTGATGAATGCCCAGGTGCGCGCCGTCGAAGCTATGCTGGCTCTCTCCCCCGGGATGTGAACGTCCCTGATGTCGGGTCCCATGGATATCATGTCCATGCCCCCCATCCTGGAACCGATGATCCCGCACTCGACGCCGGCATGCACCGTTTCGATCACCGCCTCGCTTCCGCTGAACTCACGGTAGAGCCTCTTCACGACCGCCAGGAGCTTCGAAGACGGGTCTGGCGACCAGCCGGGATATCCCCCCCCGGCCTCTATGCGAGCATCCGCGAGCCTTCCTATCGCCATCAAGCGTTCGGCCAGGTTGAGCTTGGCGTCATCCCTCAGGCTGCGAAGCGTCAGGACCGTCGCAACCCCTCTTCCCGTCTCTTCGAGCAGGGCGAGGTTCAGAGAGGTCTCCACCAGACCCGGGGTCACTCCGCTGAGTTTCTCCACGCCGTGCGGAAAGCCGAGGAGCATGTCCGCCAGGATGCTCGCCGAGGAGTGGTCGTAGATGCCCTCGACGGGGCCGACAGGTTCCATGGAGATGGCGATCCTTTCGTCCACCAGGGCGTACTCCTGCCTCTGCTGCCTCTCGAGGTCGGTCAGAAGTTCCGAAATCGAGGCCCGTGACGAGGGTGAGACGAGCATCACGGCTGTCGCGGAACGCGGAATGGCGTTTCTCTTGGTTCCCCCGGAGATCGAGGACAGATGGCATCCCCTGTCGAGCATCCTGTGGACGATCCTTGCGATTATCCTGATTGCATTCGCCCTTCCCCTGCCGATCTCCATTCCGGAGTGGCCTCCCTTGAGACCGTTCACGGATATCCTGACACCCTCCAGGCCGGAAGGCGCGACCGACCTCCGCATGGGAAGGGTGACGACTATGTCCAGACCTCCGGCGCATCCGATGCAGAAACGGCCTTCGTTCTCGGAATCGAGATTGATGAGCCTCCTTGCCGACAGCCAGGACGGATCGAGCCTGGAGGCGCCCGTGAGGCCCCTCTCCTCATCTACGGTGAACAGGCACTCGAGGGGGGGATGGGTGGCGGAGGGGTCGTCGAGGATCGCCAGCATGATGGCCACTCCGAGCCCGTTGTCGGCGCCGAGGGTTGTCTCACGGGCGAGCACCCAGTCGCCCTCCACCTCCAGCCTGATCGGATCGCGGGAGAAGTCGTGGGTGCTTCCGGTGGCTTTCTCCGCCACCATGTCGACATGCGCCTGGAGAGCGACGGGCGGGCTCGAAGCCGCGGACCCCGAACCAGGCTTTGTTATCAGGACGTTGCCGACGCTGTCGCGCCTCTTCGGAAGCCCCCTGTCAGAGGCGAAGGTCTCCAGGAAGCCGGCGGCTCGGCTCTCGTCGCCTGACGCCCTCGGAACGGCGCTGAGCTTCTCGAACCAGTGCCAGACCAGGGCGGGCTCCAGTCCTTCGAGGACTCCGGGCATGATCTACCTGCCTTCCCAGGGATGTCTGAGGAAGAAATCGAAGAACCTTCCGTCCGCGGGGGGATCGGGGGAACCGGCGACCACCTCGTCCGCATCCAGCCCGCACCCGGCGAGCTTCGCCCGTTCTGCAAGGAACTGGGCGTCCCCTCTCTGCTTGTCGAACTCGGGGTGGAACTGGCATCCGAAAAGCCTGCGCTCGGTGTCGAGGAACGACTGCACGATCGTATGCCCGCTCCAGGCCAGCACGACCGCCCCCTCGGGGAGGGTCACTGCCTCGTCGAAGTGGAACTGGAAGAGTCTCGCCCTGCGCGGCATTCCCACGAGCCGGCAGGCCAGGGGGCTGAAGCAGACCTCGAGCCAGCCGGCCTCCACACCCTCGGGGCTTCTCCGTACCGCCTCCCGCCCCACGATAGATCGGATCAGGAGCTGGTGCCCGTAGCATATCCCCATCTGGGGAACGCCAGCCGACGACGCCTCGAGAATGAAGCGCTCGGCCTCGGCCTGGAACGGTGCGTCGTCGCAGATGGAGAGGGCCGAGCCGGTGTGGATCACCCGCGTGAAGCCGCGGGGGTCCGGCATCGCCTTCTCATCGGCGGGCCGGTGGATGAGGACTCCTATCCCGCCGGGGATCCATCCTCGGATCAGCGGCCCGGAGGCCCTGTCGGTGGAATAGTCGAGAATCAGGACGGAATGGTCCAACGGCTCCCTCCAATCGATCCGGTTCCGGAACATATCAGCGGGGCGCGCGGTCGGGAACCGGCTGCGTCAGACCCGCTCGTAGAGGATCCTCCATTCGAGGGGCGCGGCAAGCCTGAGCATCGCGGAAACCCCGCAGTACTTCTCCTGGGACAGCCTGACGGCCTTCTCGATGTTCTCGACGGGAAGCTCCCTGCCCTTGAAGATGTAGTCGAGCCGTATCCTGTCGAATACCGATGGATATCCGTCGGTCAGTCCCGCCCTGCACTCGATTCTCAGCTCGTAGTTCTCGACTCTCATCTTTCGGAGTATCGATACAACGTCCATCCCCGTGCATCCGATGAGGCCGGAGAGCAGGAGCCCCTTAGGCCTGGGTCCGGCATCGGAGCCGCCGAAGTCCTCCGAGGCGTCCAGGACGAAGCTGTGCCCGTCCTGTTCGATTTCGAACCTCATTCCGCCCTTCCACGTTCCGCGGCTCTCCGCCATCCCCGCCTCCCTTGCCTGCGAGACCCACCGTTCGAATACTCCCGAACACTACAAGATCGGGGGCTGAGCATGAAAGGCCCGCTTCGCATAGCCGGAAGACTGCTGAGGCGGTCGGTCCGCTTCCCCGGCATCAGGCCGAGGGAGCGCGGCAGGCGCCTCACCGTGAGAATGGACACGACCAACCGCTGCAATCTCAGATGTTCCATGTGCCCCATGCGGCTGGCCGACATGGACGGCTCCCGCCGCTGGCACGACATGGACGAGGCCCTCTTCATGAAGATCGCCGGACAGGTCTTCCCCGGGGCATGGACCGTAGGCATCTCCTGCGGGGCCGAGCCGCTCTGCAATCCGCGTTTCGGGGACTGCCTGAGAATACTGTACGAGAGCGATGTACCGGTAAGGGAGATGGTCACCAACGGGCTCCTGATGGACGAGGCCGCACGCGCAACGATACTCCGAACGCCGCCGACGACGGTTTTCGTCTCGATCGACGGATGCAGGCCCGAAACCCATGCGGCGATAAGGGGAGGCTGCGACCTGGACCGGGTGATCTCCAACGCCTCTTCGCTCGTGAGGGAGCGGAACAGGCTGGGCAGGCGCATTCCGAGGCTCGCATTCAGCGTGACGCTCCAGCGCAGGAACCTGTCCGAGACGGCCGGGATCGTGGAGCTGGCGGCCGAGACAGGCGCGTCGGCGGTGGGAACGGTTCCGCTCGTTCCCTACCGGGGTCTCGGATGCATGGAGGAGGCCCCCGACACCGGAAGCCCGGAATACCTGAAAGCCGTGGCCGAGGCATCCGCCGTCGCCGGGAGACTCGGAATCGTCTTCACCGAGTCGCCGAGGGCGTCCAGGCCGGCCGGCGCCTCGTGCCCGTACATCGAGGGCTGGGTATTCATCGACCCGGACGGGAGGGTGAACCCGTGCCCCTACTGGGATACATCGAAGCCGCTCGGCGACCTCTCGTCACAGGATTTCGACGAGATCGTCCGAGGCGGGCCCTATGCCTCTCTCCGGAGGATGCTGGCGTCCGGAAGGCTGGAGCCGCCGTGCTCCGGGTGTCCTGAGCTGGCGGGCGCGGAGCATACCGAACTCAGGAAGTAGGCCCGGGGGAGCCGGGCGACGTCGAACCGGCTCCTATGCTCCTCCCATGGGTATGCCCAGGCGTTTCGCGAAGAGGAAAAGGAGGTTCCTCCAGCCGTCGCGCCAGAGCCGCAGCTTGGGCGCGCCCATCCTGCCGGAATAGCTGAACGGGATGGGGATTTCGCAGCACCGGAGCCCGCGCGACCTCCAGGCCTCTATCTTGATCTCCTCGGAGAACGGCATTCCGAGGCTGGTCAGCCGGAGACGGGGCAGTATCTCTTTGCGGAAGATCCACATCCCCGACTGGCTGTCCCTGATGAGGCGGAGGAAGAGCAGCATGGTGACCGCTGTGAGGACGGCATTGCCCGAGAAGCGGAGGATGTTGTTCAGATTGCGGGCCTGGTCATCGGGCACACGCCTCGCCGAGATGAAGTCGTAGCTTCCCTGACACAGCCTCCGGACCAGCATCGGGATGAGCTCGACGGGATAGGTCCCGTCCGCATCGGCCGTGCTCACCACGTCGCCGGTCGCCGCGGCCAGGCCCGCCATGTAGGCGCTGCCGTATCCCTTCACCGGCTGTTCCACCAAGATCGCACCGTATGCCCTGGCGACTTCCGGGGTGGAATCGGTGGATGCGTTGTCCACCACTATCACCTCGTCGATCGCCGCAGGCACCGCCGACAGTACGCCGGGAAGCCCCTTCTCCTCGTCGTGCGCCGGTATGACCAGCGATGTCCTCAGGCCCTCTATCAACGGATCATCCTCCGGCGCCTTTCGCTTCCCTGCGCGTAGTATAAGCCAGCACGCGCGAGATCAGGCGTCCTGCCGCCCCGGGGCGGGTCAGCAGCCACAGCCCCCGGAGGAGGGGGCTGGGTCTCAGGTAGAATCCCAGGAACGCCCGCCTCTGGAGCTGCTTGAGACGGGCGACGGTCATCCCCTCGGGCGGAGCGGGGCAGACGGTGTTGTGGAAGGATCTCCATCTGCGTTGTTCCGTGTCGTGAGCGGACAGCCAGGCGTCTCCGGCTTCGGAGCCCGGTATCGGAAGAAATGCCGCGAACTGCGCCCATGCGAGGCCGATCGATCGGGAAAACCTGAGAGTCATCCCGATATCCTCCTCGGTCTCGCCGGGAAGCCCGAGGATGAAGTAGCCGGCCGCGGGAAGGCCGGCCCTGCGCAGGAGGGCCACCTTCTCCCTGACCAGACCGGTCGTGGTTCCCTTCCTGACCGACTCCAGAACCCTGTCCGAGCCGGATTCGATCCCGCAGTGGACCACGTACCAGCCGGCCTGCTTCATGAGGCGCGCCAGTTCGTCGTCAATCGTGTCCAGCCTGACCCCGTTCGGGGTCGAGAACAGGACAGGGAGCCTCCTCCCGATCGCCTCCCTGCAGAATTCCGCCGCATACTCCCTGTCGATGGTGAAGTTGTCGTCCTCTATGTGGATCTCTCTCACGCCGTATTCGCGGTGAAGGAGCTCTATCTCGTCCCAGACCTGCTTCATGGGGCGGTGCCGGACCTTCCTGCCCGTGATCCTGAAGCCGGCGCAGAACGTGCATCTGCACGGACAGCCCCTTGTGGTGATGATCGGGGCGTATGGCGTCCTCTTCAGCACCACTCCGTTCGGGAGCCCCCTGTAGAGCGCCGGAGGAGCAAGGTGCCACGCCGGCAGCGGCAGTGTCGAGAGGTCGTCCACGAAGCCGGGTTCGACATCGCGGGGATCGTCCCGGTAGATGACCCCCCTGGAAGGCCTGGGGCCTCCGTCGAGATGGCGGAGGGCCTCCAAGACGGTCCTCTCACCCTCGCCCGTGAAGACAGCCTCCACCTGGGGCAGATCTTCCAAAGCGGCCGCGCCGGCGCAGCTCGCGTGAGCGCCTCCCAGCCAGATCCTCGAGCCGGAGGGAAGTGCGCCGGTGATGCCCGTCAGCTCGCCGGAAAGGACTTCGATGTCCGAAGTGAAAGCAGATACCATGAGGACATCCGGCGATGCGGCCTCCACGTCCGAACGCAGTGCGGCGCCTCTGCGGCCCGTCCTCGCGGCATCCAAGAGCACCACCCGGTGACCCTCGGCCTCCAGAACCGCTCCGAGATAGAGCAGTCCGACTGGAGGCACGAGGTTCGTCCCCCTGCCGCCCGGCCTGGGGGGATGGAGCAGGCAGATCCTCACTCGTCTGCGCCTATCAGCAGCACCTCCGTCACCAGAGGACCCCTGACCCAGGTGGCGAGCGTGCACGGAAACGCCCCGGCGGGAAGTATCTCCTCCAGGGTTCTCTCGAACCACGGATCGCCGTGGTGGGTCGGCGGGACCAGGACCGAGTAGGCCGCATCCCCGCATAGAGCCGGTCCCGTCCCGAGGACGCGCACGGGGAAGGGGCGGTCGATATAGCCGAGTGAGGGATTCGTGAAGAAGTCCGCTTCGGTCTCGGGAGCGATGGCGGTGTCGGCGGACGCGGCGGCGAGAAGAACGGCCCGCCTGGTGTCGAGGCTGGCGAGCGTGCCTGCCGGGGTGGAGTCCGGCTGGAACGGATCGATCCTGAAGCAGCCCAGGACACCGGAAACGAGCAGAATGGCCCCGACAGGGTGGAGGAGGCGGACCCCTCCCCTGCGCCGGATGACCGCGAGGGGCAGGGCGAGCACCGCCGGCAGGGCTCCGAGCACGTAGCGGTAGAGGTCGAGGGCCGGGTCGGGCGCGATCTTCACTATCAGCACGTGGAATGCGATCATCATGAGAACGAAGAGGATCATCGCGAAGATCGGACGGTCGGGAAGGCTTCCCCGTCTTGCGATTGCGAGCGTTCCGGCCGCAGCCATGACAGCGAGGAAGGCGAGCCTCGCGGGGGGGAACAGCAGAGCCGGCGACAGAAGGAGGAGCAGGGATGTCGCGGAAGGAGTCCTGCGGGCCTGCCCAGCCAGTACCAGGGCGAGTGCCGAGACGAGCGGAATCCATCTCCCGTCGGCGGCGAGAAGGTGGCCGGCGAACAGCCTCGTTCGGAAGGCCAGCCAGTCGGGCCTGAGAGCGGACGGGGCGCCGAAATGGATCTTGTTGAAGAACATGCCTGTCGCAGCCAGGTTGCCCAGCCCCGTCACGAGGATCACTCCGAGCGGCATGGCATGTACGAGGATCCTGCCCGGCTTTCCGGTTCCCTCGTGAAGGAGTTCGACCAGTGCGAAGGAGGCGGCGAGGAGGACGGCCTGCTCCCTGAAGACCGCAGCCACGGTCGTCATGACCGCGGCCTGCGTGTTCCTCCCCACGAGGTATCTTTCCATCGCGAGCGCGGCGAAGGCCGTGAAGCCGGTCTCCTGGAGGGGCTGGAGTGCCTGCGAGAGGAACAGGGGGCTGGCGAGGAGGCATGCCGCCGTCCAGAATCCACAGGCTCTTCCCGCCATGGCGTGACCCAGCCTCCACGCAGCCCAGAGGGCGAGACAGAAGGTCGCCGAGGGCAGAACATGGGCGACAGCCACGGTGTCTCCGGCGATGCGCATCAGGAGAGCCCATGTCCAGTAGAAGGCGGTGGGATGGCCCATGCCCTGCTCGCCCCTGCCCTGGCCGCAGGGGATGGGTGTCATTCCGTTGTCAGCGATCCAGCGGGCGGTGCGGTAGCTGTAGCCCCATGCGTCGCCCGACACCGGAATGCCCGCTGAAAGGACCATCAGAACAACCGCGGCGGCGAGGCAGAGGAGAAGGGCCGCCCAGTCGAGACCGGGGGCTGCAGGATCGGCCCGGTGTTGGAAGCCCATCTACCTTCCCCGGGTCCTCACGAGCAGTTCGGGCACTATGCGGGTGGTCCGCTCGCAGAAGTGGCACCGGTAGATCGGATCCTGCCCGCCAACCCGGTCGAACTTCGATTCGGCGCCGAGCACGTTGCTTGCGCAGTTGGGATTCGGACAGGCCACGACGCCCTTCACGCTGTCAGGGAGGCTGATCCTCCTCTTCTCGGCCACGACTCCTCCCTTGATGATGTTGATCGTGGCCTCCGGGGCGATCAGGGCGATCATGTCCGTCTCGTCCCTCGACAGTTCCCGGTTCTCCACCTTGACGATGTCCTTGCCCCCCGGCAGCCTCTTGGAGCTGAAACCGATCCCGATGGTCAGAATGCCCTCGTTGCCCAGGCCGAGGATCCGCACCACGGAGAGCGCCTGCGGCGTGGGGATGTGGTCGATGACCGTGCCGTTGGTGATCGAATAGACCTTGTAGGTGCGCTCCATCAGTCCAGACCTCCGGTGATCAGGCCAAGGAGGGCCTGTCTCACAGGTATCCCGTTGTGAGCCTGCTTGAAATAGAGGGCGTTCGGAAGCCCGTCCACCTCTTCGGCGATTTCGTCCACCCTGGGGAGAGGGTGCATGATCTTCACCTTTCCACCGAGGTTGCTCACGGTTTCCGCGGTTACCCTGTAGCAGTGGGCCACGGCCTCGTACTCCTGGGGATCGACGAACCGCTCCCGCTGGATCCTCGTCACATAGAGGAAGTCCATGTCCGTTCCTGCCTCCTCGGGCTGCTGGACCTCCCTGAACGGGATGCCCGAGTTCGAGAGCTCGGCCTTGAACTGTTCGGGCATCCTGAGTGAAGGCGGCGAGACAAGCGTCAGCCTGGAGCCGAACATGCTCATGGCCATGGCCAGGGAATGGACGGTCCTCCCGTATCTGAGGTCTCCCAGCAGTCCGACGTGGAGCCCCTCGAGCCGGCCCACGGCCTCGTGCATGGTGAAGAGGTCGAGAAAAGTCTGCGTCGGGTGCTGGTTCGCGCCGTCCCCCGCGTTTATCACAGGCACCGTGGAGAGTTCCGATGCAAGCCTGGCGGCCCCCTCGACAGGGTGTCTGATGACCAGCGCATCGCAATAGCCCATGACAGTCCGCACAGTGTCGGCGAAGGACTCCCCCTTGCTCTGCGAGGAGGAGTCGGAGCTCGCGAACCCGAAGATGGAGCCTCCCGAATGCAGCACGGCCGACTCGAACGACAGCCTGGTCCTCGTGGACGGCTCGAAGAACATCACCGCCACGGTTCTTCCGGCAAGGAAGCCGCCGACCTCCCCCCGCTTGACCCTGCCGGCGGTCTCCACGATCTGTACCAGGTCGGAGGCGGACATGTCGCGCAGCGAGATTATGCTCCTCCCCTTGAAGGAACCCATAGGACCTCCGTGCAGCCCGGTCACGACCCGGCCGCGGAACCGGCCGAGGAGATCAGAGCCTCCTCGACGCACCTGACAAGGGAAAGCATCTCCTGTTCGTCTTCGGCCTCGAGCAGGCCGCTCATGAGACTGTCGTCGCGGAAGAGCCTGTTGAGCCTCGCGAGAACGTGCAGATGCATGCTCGGATCGGGGAAGAGCAGGAGGAAGAACAGGCTGGTCAGCCTGCCGCCAGGCGCGCCGAACGGGATCGGGGACATGGCCCTCGCCAGGATGAGCAGCTCGCCCTCCACGTAGATCCTGCGCATGTCCCTAGGATGCGGAAACGCCACTCCGGCGGGCAGGGCTGTGGAGACGACCGACTCCCTCTCCTCGAGCTGCTCCAGCAGAGCCCTCTCGTCGTAAGTCGCCCCGCTCTCGCAGGCAAGCGAGGCCAGGCTCCGGAGCATCGAGGATCTCGTCCGGGCCGGCACGGCCGCGTGGATGTTTCCCGCTTCGAGGATCCTCGTCACGAATGGCTGGGAAGGATCCAGGCCCGCCGTCGAGGCGTTCGACAGGTCCATGTTCCGGAGCCTCTCCGCAGTCAGGCTCCCGAATTCCGTCTCGAGCCACTCCACCACGTCGTCGCGCAGATAGCGCCTCTGCCCCGAGGTGAAGGAGGATCTGAGCCCGGACTTCCTGAGCGCCCTCTCGGTGTCGGGTATCGAGAGACCCAGGCACCTCGCGACCTCGACCAAAGTCAGGAAGTTCTCCATCGGATGCCGCTGACCGCGGGACTCCCCCCTCCCCTGGACGTGCCCTTGCGGAATCGCGCCTATATACTACAAGCATGCTCCGCCGTGGAAGGAGGCGCGATGCCCGGTCTTCTCGAGAGATTCCTTCGCTACGCCGAGTTCGACACCACCTCCGACGAATCTTCCGGCACATCGCCTTCGACTCCCGGACAGACCCGTTTCCTCGGGATTCTGAGGGATGAGCTGATCTCGCTCGGGATGACCGGGGTCTTCCTCGGCGAGGAGGGCGTACTTTACGCCAGTGTGCCGGGCGGCACCGGAAGCACGCCGCTGGGCCTCATCGCTCACGTCGACACCTCTCCGGAAGCTCCGGGGGCAGGAGTGAAACCGATTCTGCACGAGAACTGGGACGGCTCGCCCATCAGGCTGGAAGGCGGCGTGGTGATAGACCCGGCGGAGTGCGCGGACATGCGTCGCTACCTCGGAGCGACGATAGTGACCTCCGACGGCAGAACCCTTCTCGGCGTGGACGACAAGGCCGGCGTGGCCATCATCATGGATATCTGCAGTCTGCTGGCTTCCGACCCCTCGATCCCCCATCCGCCCCTTTCTGTAGCCTTCACGCCCGACGAGGAGATCGGCAGAGGGGTGGATCACTTCGATATAGGCAGATTCGGAGCGAGGTTCGCCTACACGATCGACGGCGGCCCCGTGGGAGAGGTGGAGACGCAGACCTTCAACGCTTCTTCAGCCGACTGGACCTTCAAGGGCAGGCAGGTGCACCCGGGAAGCGCGGCTGGAATATTGGCGAACTCCCTGAGAGCAGCCTGTGACGCGGTTTCCATGCTCCGCGCCGAGGAGATGCCGGAGAACAGCACGGGGATGCAGGGATACGACTATCCCATGTCGCTCTCGGGGAATGCGTCCGAGAGCAGACTGCGGATGATCCTCAGGGATTTCGACGGGGACGGGCTGGAAAGACGGAAGATGCGGCTGAGGAGTATAGCGGAGGCGGTCAGGGCGCGCCATCCGGGCGTTCAGGTGTCTCTGGACATCAGGGACCAGTACAGGAATCCGGGCGAAATCCTGAACCGGGACAGGCGGCTCAT